>JANQFB010000112.1 GCA_028278085.1 Chitinophagales bacterium | reverse complement strand
GTCAATATCCCCGGAATTGGGGGGTCAACAAAAACGGAGAGAGGGGGTCAATATGCTCCGGAATTTGCAAAAATCTCTCAATTATTGCACATGCAGTAATATGTTAAGTCATTTGGACTTCCTAAGGCTACGTTTTATGCGTAGCCTTACGCTTTTTTAAGAGTTTGTAATTGATTGAAACGAGCCAAGAAATCAGTTAGCAAAGGGGGGAGCCTTCACCCTCCGAGCCAAAAGGATTGAAAGATGGATGTGATAGTTGGGTACGGGAGCGGGTGCATTGAGCAGGGCTAAGATACCGAGCAGTGTGATGATCCAGAGGCGTTAGGGTATCATTCGGGCTTGTCATGTTGGGAAGGACACCTGCGAAGGACAGGCAAGGGAGTAAAATAAACCTGCCGAGAGCTATTTATTTCTGTCATGGTTTTTGTACCAAAAACACACGCCATAAATAAGCCAAGCTATTGAACATAACGCCTCATAGCATTATAGGACAAAAGGTACTATTGAGCAATAGCTCGACCTTTTGCCAGCCAGCCTTCGTTGTACTATGGCTGGCAAGCCATTATGATTTGACGTTATATTATGTACTATCGAAATGGTCATGTAAATCTACAGATATGCCTCTTCTTTCTTTTTCCTGCCTTTCCATCATTGCATTAAATTCATTGAATAATTCATTGGGTTGAAGAACTTGACAAAAACTTAGATGCCTATACATTGAGTAAATTTCGCAATTTACCTCTTATATAAGTTGAAGGTCCTCGTCTTTTAGTTTTAGTTGAGGTTTATTCATCTTTGCAAGGGTTAATCGAATTCGCTCGGCTGTAGGCTCCTTAATTAACGGAAGTATCAAGTCATTAAACTCGATACCCAAAACCCGGTGGATCACAACAATGTCTTCTTTAGAAAATGGCCTTACGCCATTGATCAATTCTGACATGTAATTTTTTCTATGGCCTAAGATCTCCGCAAGGTCATTTTGGTTGAGATCATTCTTATTAAGCGCTGACCTGATCCGTTCTTTTCTTCTTTGAATGAACTGAGTTTGAAATTGAGCCATTTTTTCGGCTTGCTCACTCTCTTTTACCTGTTCATCTGTAATGCTATCAACATCAGACCAGTGCTCATTCTCGTAAGCTTCTATCAAATCAGCCAAATGATGCCTTAAGGGGCTCAAAGAAGGATCGTCTTTCACTAACAACCTCAATCTATTGAACAATGAATTAGCTTGTTCGAGCTCAAATTCATTCTCAATCTTAGTGATCTTCAATACATTGTCAAGTCTGAAATTTTCCATTTTGTGTTGATTTACTCAATTAAACCATGATCTCTTAACCATTTTTCAATGGTTTTCTTATTGTTTTTGAAAATCCTTTCATAATCATCATGCGTACCAACCCATAAAATATTGGCAATTCCATTTTCCTTCTCATTTTCAAATTCGTCCATTTCAACTTCACTGGGTTGATATTCGATCAATATCATTGTTCTGTGAACGTCAATATCGAAAAAGTAAAAACCATCATTATGTACACAATCAGCATCGCTTCGAGCCGCTAAAACTTCGTTCTTACTTTTCCAACGTGCTTTTTTTATGTCCCCGGTTAATGCATCCACAGCTTTTTGAAGCTTCAGATTACCCTTATTCTTCTTCTGCAGTTTTGCGAGCAGCTTTTGGTTTATTAACTTCAAGTCATTTCCCTTTCTACGATACAAAAATAGAAAAGTTCTACTTTTTGTGGAACTTTTCTATGGTCGAGTTTATCATTTAGCTTTACTATTTCTTCTTGAATCATGGTTTATTGGCCCATTGTCGGAATTTGGTGGCCGTGTGCGATTTGATACGGTAGCCTATTGATATGATGGTATCAAGATTATAATACTTTCTGCCTCTTTTTACTTTTCTTCCGCCTTCAGTTTGAACTTGTAAGATATCCTTACAAGCGGCCACAGTCGCCAAGCAAGATTGACAAAATACTCTGTCCAGGAATAATACTGCGTTCCGAGATCTACTCCCCCCGTATCGCCGCTACAAACTTATAAGTATCATAATAGTTGCGATAATGGACCACCTCCCCGTTTTTCAATTCAAAGGTCATCACAAACTCGGCTTCGGCATGCTGCCCATTTTTGAGCACCTTAATGCAGGCATATCCGATGACGATCACATGATTGTCCTGGGCAAAGATCTTCCGGATCTCAAGCGGTTGAAACTGGAGGTATTGCATCACCTCACCCAGGTAGGCAGCGATCTCCTCGCGGCCCTTTCTGGGTTTGACCCAAGGCATAACCTTTTCCGGGCCAGGCTCGCGAAAATCTGCATCTTCCGAAAATGAGGAGAGAATAGTCGGAAGATCCCCCTTATTAAAGGCGTCAAAGATCCCCTGAACAACCGCCATATTTCTATTGGTATCCATGGTTGGCTTGTTTTTGATCAAAAAAGGATCCTTTAATATAGAAATTTTATTGCAATCAATACGGAAAAAGCAAGGTTGATGCAGCGAAGGGAGGTGCTCATATATTTGGTATTCAAATGCTTAAAGCCGAATGCCCCAAATCGAATATACTTTGGCCGGATTCGTACATACCCTCCGGCTTACTTTTGAGCCATGGTTGCCCCTTCAATGAGGCGCTAGAGGAATGATCAACCGGTCGCATATGGACCGGAACCTATTATTAAACCCTTAAATGAATTACCATTATGGCAAATCTGAAACCTGAACAAATTAATTTTTCGCTGACCATGCTAGCCAATGTAGATGCTAGCTATTTTGGTCAAGGTAAAACTCACAACGACATTATCGATGACCTTACGGCAAAAGCGACCGAACAAGTCAATGGCGTCTTTGCCGATCAACAGTTCAAAGACAATTGTGGTGATTGGGGAATCGCCTGGGGACCGGCTGTCTATGCCCATGGAGATGACGATACAGCCGCCAATGTACTATACGTTGCTTACAATTCGGACACTAACCAGTTTTTCATTGGTGTAGCCGGTACCAACCCGCTCAACTGGTATGGTTGGTTAAATGAAGATTTCGCTACTAAAGCTGCAGATCCATGGGACGGCAAAGTTGCCAATGGGCATTTAACACAAGGAACCCAAACCGGATTAGATCATTTGACCAGCATCAAGGGAGATGTCAACTTGGCGGGAATGACGATCAAAAAAGCTTGTAACATTCAATTCTTCATGGGAGCTGCGTTATTGTTTAAAACTAAGGCAACTGTCACGGTTGGTGGTCACAGCTTGGGCGGGGCACTGGCACCGGTATTGGGACTTTATTTATTGGAAAATGTGCCGACCGTAGATAACGGAACCTGGAGCATCCGGTCTTATGCAGGCGCCTCTCCGGGAGACAGTGCTTTTGCTACCTACTTCAACACCGCTATGAAGAATGCCGGTGCCGACTTCTTATCCCAGATCAACGCTTATGACATTGTACCTAAAGCATGGAACAACCTGATTGGGCTAGCTGCCATCTATTCCGGTCTTCCAGCCATGTGCATCTGTCAGAAACCACCGCACAAGGATGGACCTTATGCCGGATCCGGAAAGATCAATGGTAAAAAGGATAATTATTTAATTACCGGATTCGAGTGGTGGGCTGAAAAATTAGCCGAAGCCGATCCTACGATCAGCAGGTTAGGGACAGACACTGTTTTTAATACAGAGGCGTCTACCGCCGGGTTACCATTGGATGATTGTTCTAAAAAAACCTGGGATAAAACCGATGCGTGCTATGAGATGAACAAAATCGTTGGGCTCCTTTGGGATTCCAGGTTTGATGTGTCACCTCATATAAGTACTGGTAATTACCTTAGAGAGATCTTCGATTATACAAAGAAGCATACGGGTCATAAAAGTGCTTCCTTCGATGAGGGAATACTACTTGACTTCATGAATTTTTTGGCAGAAGCGGGCGAGCAGCATGTTCTTGGCTATATGAATGAATTCTTAGGCCAAGGTTCCACTTTCAACACTTACCTCTCCGATGCGATTGCCGTAAATGGTAGAAGCGATAACCCCAAAAAGAAAAGGGAAGCCGTAAAACATTTGTTCCATGCATTTGTTGAAAACGTTCATAAGCAACTTACTGCTAAAACTGAAGTCAGCGTATAGTTGAATTACATTGAATATCAGAAGGCTACTTCATTTGAGGTGGCCTTTTTTTGTCCAGAAAGTCGGATGGCTTTTTACCGAATCGTTGCTCGAATACCTTTGCAAAATGCCCTCCAGCCTGAAATCCAA
Organism: Chitinophagales bacterium; assembly: GCA_028278085.1. Lineage (GTDB taxonomy): Bacteria > Bacteroidota > Bacteroidia > Chitinophagales > JANQFB01 > JANQFB01. The sequence continues at coordinate 22,657 of JANQFB010000112.1, read as the reverse complement.
CCGCGTGCATGACTTCCGCAACCGTTTCAAAATGCCTTTGTTCCATGATCTGAAAAGCACGTTGTAAACGAACCTCATTAATGAACTTCAAGGGCGACAAACCGGAAGTGCTGCGCATTTTACGCGTCAGCGTACGCTGGCTCACCATCAACTGTTCGGCCAGGTCGATGACTCCGAATTGCGTATTACTGATCTCTTTATGGACAATTTCCGCTGCCTGTTGCACAAAGGCTTGATCAAAAGACCCTAGCTCTTCCGCAGGCTCCTGCTGCGTATTGATCCATTCTTTACGTTCTTGCCTGTTATGAAGCAAATTAACGACTCTTACCTGCAGTTCCCTGGGATCAAAGGGTTTCGTGAGATAGTCGTCAACGCCAATCGTAAGGCCATGTACCCGGTCTTCCGCATCGGCTCGCGCGGTGAGCAGCACCAGGGGTATGGTTTTTGTTTCCTTGTTGGACTTAAGATACTGCGCCAACTCAAACCCATCCATACGAGGCATCATCACATCACTAACGATCAGATCAACGGCATGTTGAGCGAGCAGCTCCAAAGCAGCCAAACCATCCGCAGCAAGCAGGTAATTGTATTGTGGTCCAAGCGAGGCCTGAACATAGGTACTCATGTCTGGGTTGTCCTCTACCAGCAAGATGAGCGCTTCCCGGGGAACAACTACCGGGGCTCCCTGAATGGTTTCATCCTCTCCCCTTGCAGCGTCCACTTCATGGTGTGGTCTTGGTTTGGCAGGATGATAGGGAAGCCTTAACCGGAACCGGGTCCCCTCTCCTTCTTTGCTGGTTACGGTCAACTGCCCCTTCATGAGTTTACTCAGTTCTTTTGAATAGGCTAATCCAATACCGGTACCCCCTTCATACCTCCCCTTTGTAGGGCTTGCCTGGTAATATCGATCAAATAACCTGGGAAGGTTTTCCGGTGCGATACCCTTACCCGTATCATTGACCTCGAAGATCAGGTTGGCTTCCTTCAGACTGATCTTGAATTCAACTGATCCGGTGGCTGGCGTGAATTTCATGGCATTGGACAAGAGGTTATGCACGATGCGGGCCAGCTTTTCTTGATCCAACAAGCACCAACATGGGTCGGGTAAGCTATTGTTAACCAGAAATTGGATCCCCCGGAAGTTGGCCATAGAGTTGTAATTATCTCCTATGATAGATTGCCAACGCTGCAACTGCACCCGATCTTCCCGGATCTGCATTTTTCCGGCTTCTACCTTTGACAAGTCGAGGATATCCTCAACCAGCTCTTGCAATTGATTGACATTACGAGCAGCAATTCCTAATTCTTCTTTTAGATGGATAGGCGCCTCATTTTGTATGGCACGATTGATATAGCCTTTGATCAAGGTTAAAGGCGTACGCAGTTCGTGTGACACATTCACAAAAAAGCGGGATTTCATGTCATCCAATTCCAGTAATTTATGGGCTTGTTGTTCGATCTGTTCCTTTTGAGCAGCGATCTCTTGTGTGCGGATGACCACCTTTTGTTCCAGCAAGGTATTCGCCTTTTGCAATTGTTGCAAGCGCCATCTTGTCAGTAGCAATAGGAGTAATGCCATGCTGACAACGCAAATGACCCAAAAGATCGGACGCTCAAACAAAGTGGGTGTTACCGTAATTTTTAGGAGGAAAGGGACACTCCATACACCTTCACCACCCATGCCCTTTATCCTTAATTCATAATCACCGGGAGATGGCCTGTTGATCAACAGGGCATGTTGCGGCCCCAGGTATTGCCACTCTTCTATCAAACCTTTGAGTTGGTAAGCGTAACTATTTTTTTCGGGTGATGAAAAATCGTCTAATGAAAAGTCCAGGTTGATATAGGATACGCCCGGATCCAAAACCACCTTCCCTGCTGTTAAAGCATTTGGCAAACCATTTATTTCTTCCTCCTGGTTGAAATAAGTAAATTGACTAAGGATGATATGGGGGGGAGTTACCGTCGTCAGGAGGGATTCGGGCTGAAATACATTTATACCGTTTAATCCACCAAAACACAATGCGCCATTCCTTTTCTTCAGGAAGGATTTATGATTAAATTCATTATGGCTAATACCATCTTCTTCCTTAAACACCCGCCAGGATCCATTTGATTTGTTGAAGAAGATCAATCCGCTGTAGGTAGCTAACCAAAGGTGTCCATCGTCATCTTCAAGTATACCTGGAATGATATGCTGGGGCCCTTTCAAGCCAACTTGCGGATAGGTGGAAATGGTTTGGCCATCCAATCGGCACAATCCCCCTCCTTTTGTTCCCAACCATAAATGGCCATTCCTGGCTTGATGGATATCCAATACTTCGTTATGGGGTAGCTGGTAACCGGATGGCGCCTGTGTATGGTAATGATCGATGACCTTCATGGTTATCGGATCCATCCGATAAAGTCCCGAATCCGTTCCAATCCACATTTGTTGTTGGTCTTGATGCATATCATACACGATCCTATTGTTGAATGCCGGCGGCACTTGCTTAGCTTTGGCAATACTATCCCCCTTTATATTCAAATGGTACAAGCCGGATCGTGTTCCCATCCATAGATAACCCCGTTGATCTCGCATCAGGGATGTCCCAAGTAGCCATCCGCCTTGGGTTGATGGGATTACCCGCATCTTTTGCTGCTGTTTGTCATAGCGGAGTAGTCCAAACGATTCGGAAGCGCACCAAAAACAACTGTCCTCATCCAACAGGGCATAACAGCGGTTGTCAGTAGCTGTTCCATAATTGGACAATCGATACAAAGTGTCTTTCTTCTCCTCCCAAACAAAAATACCATGGTAGGTAGCCATATATATTTTCCCATGTTTGTCCTCGATCATTCCCCTTGTACTTGCTGCCAGTTTGCTTTCGCCCGGAATGGGATCCAGCAGGTGCCGGATCATTGAGCGCTTTGCCTCGACCCGAACAACACCATCGGTTGTCCCGACCCAAAGGACTCCTCTTTCATCGGAATAGAAAGTGGCATCATTGTGAAAGGTCATACCATCCGGTTGTAGCGAGAAGGCTTGTTCATGCACCAGGTCAAATCCATGTAGTCTTTGATCAGCGAAGCTGTTGAACCAAAGGAAATTGGTGTTGGTCTTGTGCAGCAGATGGATGGAGACCGGATATTTTTCAAGCTGCACTTCCGAAGCCGGATCATGCAACACATCTGGATTTATGAGATGCTCTAGCTGCTGGATCAAAGTGGTATAATGCCCACCAGCCAATCGTTTGGCCCACCAGCCAAAGTTAGTATTCCGTAGAACATTAAATTTCGTATCCAGTTGGTAGATGCCACTATTCAGTGTGGCTAACCATATATTTCCATTGGGTCCGATAGCAACATCATTGATTTGAAAACTTGCGTAGGTCGAAGTAGGATTACTGGTTTCCTTTTGTTGTGACAAAATAAAGACAGGCCTGATCCCGCCTTGATCGTATTCATAGAGGGTATCATGATTGGCCAGGAGCATATGACCTTCCCCGATCGTTTCCATATGCTGAATACCCGAATGCTGTAGCCCCTCAGCTTTTGCTATCGTACCTTCTTGTACATTATAAATGTGTAACCCTTTGTTGGTGGTTATCCAAAGCGATGTTGCCGATACCAAGGCAATGTCATAAACTTCTTCATCGGGTAAGTACTGTTTGATATGATGACCGTTATATTGGTTCAACCCATCCCTCGTACCAAACCACATACAACGGTCCGGCCCTCTCATCATGGAGGTTATCATGCCATTACTCAGACCATCTTCAACGGTAATTACCTGAGCACGGATCAATGGTTGTTGGGCATCAGTAAGGCTGGGCCATAACAACCCATAGACCCAAAGGAATATCTTGATCCAACCATAGCTAAATAAGCCTTCAACAGCTTCCCGATCATGCCCTAGCATAAGATAAAAATACACAAGCACAAGGAAGGATGATTAATGGGTAGAGTATTAATATTAAACAGGAAGAAGCATATAATTTGATAAAAGGCCTTTAGTAAAAGAAAAGGAGCCCTCCCAAGTCCTTGGGGGTAAATCTGGCAGCCTTGAGCGATGGTGTCCATTTGATAAGAATCACGACCAACGACGGAAGAACCCATAATGGAAAACTGATAAGATTTTGAATTGAAGATAATTCCATTCCTTGCTATGGGAATACCAAATTAACTTCCAACCCTACCCTGACCTGGGAAAGCAGTAGCCGCACCTGCGGGATGCAGATCAGTAGCCTCGATGATTCCGGTAATCCGATTTGAGCATTTGTTAGTGGTGACCGAGGCTGGAAAATCAACAAAACCGACAAAAATGTATTTGTTGGAAGTCCGTAAGTGTTGACGAAATACTGGTAATCAGTAAGGGATGCAACTTTTGTTCAATGTCGGTCTAAAAAAAGTTTTTATAGGCATTCATCTGTGAATGCGAATAATATAAGAATGGAAAACTTTTGCTTTAGCTCGGTGATCAAAGTATTCAGGGGTTAGCGTTAAATTCAAACACCTGTGAAGGTACGCCGTCTAAATAGTCAAACCACACTTCATCTCCATTATTTGGACCAGCACCTGGATTAGCGCTTATTCTTAGCAATTTAGCTGGAACTTGCAAAGTAACGCCACAGGCTTCTATATTGGCATTACAATTTGGGTTACTTTCATGATTTTGGCAACAAGCTTCCCAAGCCTCTATTGCAGCTTTATAGTCAGCATGCTTGTTGAGATAATCGGTCCAGGCAGCAGCTATTAATATACCCGATAATGCTTCTTGATCGCTAACCCCTGCTGCCGGAGGAGGCGGTGGCGGTGGAGCATATCCGGTGTTTTGTGTTTGGGCCGTCAATTCCAAATGAAGTAAATGGATCAAGGCCTTGTCAAATTCCTTTTTTGCGGCAAACGCAGCTTCTGCTTCGGTTTTACAGGAACAATGAAAGGTTCCTCCTCCGAAACAATCATCACCCCCTGCCAGGCCTCCGGACATCGCCGTAAATAAGGCTAAAAAAGGATTGGGGATGAGATTGGTGGTATCAAACTCAGGGCTGGGCTCCTCTTCCTCCTTCACCTGTTGGCCAACCGGATAGTCTGCCCCTCCCGGGATACCTGTCCAGAAAGCACCGGTAATCCCAGATGTATGTGTTGCTATTCCAGTTCCCAAACACGTAAAATCACCTTTAAAATCATCGTCATACCAACTGGAAGATTCGCAGGTAATGCTATTATTATGCCAATAAGCCGTCGAATACCTGGCAATAGCGGTCATTCTAAGCAATGCTTCCGTATCCTGCGTAAAGATTAGATCATCAGCACCCAGGATATCTGACTCAATATCCTTTATGGTATGGATGCTATGGGTTACAGCGTCCACGCTTTCAATATTTTTGATCGATTGAATAGCGGTCAATACATCATTGTAATAGGATTTAAAAGGATCGGTATACAGCCAATTCAGCCCGTTCACATCATTTCCGTTTTCAAGCAGGAAGACAGAAAACTGCTGGATGATTTCCTGGTTTTCCGCAGATATTCCGGAAGTTTCGGCAGATAACTGAAGCGCCATTTTTTCCAGGGCTTCCATATTTTTCAAGGAAAAGCTTCCATGCGTTGCCCTATAGGCTTTTATAAAGCCATCCATTAAAGCTACGTAGGTACGTCCCAGATAATCGTAAGGATTGATTTTGTGGGAAACTTCCTTATAATCCAGTAGACCACAAGTCGATTTGACAAAGGACTCCAGGTCTTCATCCTCTATAACTAGTTGAACGTTGGATGCAAAGATGGCAGAAGGCAATAGCGCTACATTAAAAGTAACCGCATCCCCAACTTGTAGCTTACCGATGGTGCCGGGGTCATCGAATACGAGAATTAGTCCATCTGCTGTTATGATGGTACCCTCGCCGTTAGCTTGTAGGGAATAGATTTTCCCGGAGGCAAATTTCCCCGGAGGAGATTTTTGAGACCAGGTTGCTGTTGTGATGATAGTGAATAAACAAATGATAATGGATAGATAATATACTTTGCAGCGTTTCATGGTACTAGGTTTTATATGATGGCAATGTATTAATTGGATTACGCAACATTCCCCAAAAAGGAATGCTTGTCTCCGTCAAAAATACAACCCTGGAATACAGGACCAGGAATAGTATGACCGACGAAATAAAAGAAAGGACGAGTGGATGGATATGGTGGATGAGCAGAATGACGCATAGCTACTCACGGGATAAGTGATCAGCAGCTAAAAGGCTTCATCGTTGAACGATGGAGGACCCCAAAATGGCCACCCCACAGTTGTTAGCCATGCGGTCCAGGTAAATAAAGTCGATATTGTATTCTTTCGTGGCCTTACACGCGAAATTAATGACGGAATGCAAGGTTTCATGCTTTTCATCGCTGCTGGTCAGGTACAACCTTCGGTTGTTGTCATAAATATTCACGATCATGGAGGCCAGTTGATCGGTCTCTGAATCACAGATAACGATTCTGTATTTGGCATTTTTACTGAAGATATATTTGATGGTTACTTTGTTCTCCTTCAGCCCTTCCGGATTGAGATGGAAGGCCCTCAGCAGGTTATAATCACCGAGTTTGTTGGAACAATGACCCAGGTATCGTTCTCCGTGGCATTGAGCAGACAACCGGATGGCCGAAATGAAAAGGATGACAAAGGATAGGGCGTAGGGTCTGATCAGGTTGGAAGCAAACATGGCTTTAGCTGTTCATGGGTGAATATGATCCAAGGGCATTACGAACAATAAAAATATGACCTGGATACCCATAAAACATGAGGACAATACCGAATTTTTATATATAGGTACTTTACCTAAATTGTAGAGTTTATGTTTCCCCAGGTGGGTGGTCAGCAAAAAAAAAAGACCGAACATCTGTTCAGTCTTTTTCTTTCATTGATGCTTGGATTAAGCCGGTTGAGGCATTTCCATGAACTCGCGGACCTCTATGCTGCTACCCGGTCCGTGAAGACCCGGACAGGATTTGGCCAGCTCGATCGCTTCATTGAGATCTTCCGCCTCCAGGTGGATAAATCCCCCGACATTAACATTGTTGCCGTGTGAATAAAATCCGTTCGTCGCTTCTTTGTTGCTGTTGATAACGGCAGCCGTAGCCGGATTAAAGGGAAGTCCGCCTTTCAGCTTGCCCTTTTCTTGTAAGCCACCCATCCAGGCGCCCCATTCAGCCATCGATGCTGCGCGTTCTTCATCAGACATCTCCACCATTGGAACGCCTTCATTTCTCATTAATAACATAAAATCTGCCATGATTATTCGTTTTAATTTTGGTTAATAATTGGTTAATCAGGAATAAGACGAACCTGGTTGCAGAAAAAGGACAATGGGGAGAAAATTTTTTTGTTTGCCAGGCTATGGTTGTGATGTAACCGAATATTTCTTGCTAAACCTTAGCTCCGAAATTCGTGGTTTAGTCATTTATCTCGCCCATCCACCGTTTAAAGGCCTGAACTCTTTCACGGCTTACGATGGCATCCTTCCCGATATCTTGCTTGAGGGCAATTTTGATCCGATGGTTGAAAAAGGGTTGAAAGGATGCGATACTTTGTAAAGGCACGATCATCTGGCGATTGATCCTAAAAAACAAAACCGGGTCAAGTTGCTGCTCGATCTTATTCAGACTTTGGTCAAGGATATACTTCTTAAAGGCTTTGGTCATGGCAAAACTTACCCCGTCTTCCGTAAAAAACAAATAAATATCTTCATTTTGCAGACTGATGAAGGAATGTCCTGTTTTAACGAGCCACCTGCTTCGATAAATGGGTTTGGTCATCCCGACCGCTTGCAGCAAACGCTCCATTTGTTGACCAACCGACCTGGTAAATTGGCTTTTCAGGTCATTGTACTTTTGGATAGCTTTGACAAGGTTTTTATGGTCTACCGGTTTCAGCAGGTATGCAAGGCCATTGTTTTCGAATGCCTCGATCATATAGTCATCAAATGCCGTGGTAAAAATAACCGGCGCATCTACCTGCACCTCCTGGAAGATTTCAAAACAGCTACCGTCAGTAAGTTCTATATCCATAAAGATCAAATCCGGCTGGGCATGGTTCTTGAACCATACAACTGCTTCCTTAACACTTCGTAAAACGTCTAAAACCCTTATGCGTTCGCCCTCCAAAGCACCCAACATTTTGGTCAGGTTCTTAGCAGCCGGCCGTTGGTCTTCAATGATCAGTACCTTCATCCTATCAGACCTCCAATAACGGTAATTTAGCGGTAAAATGAGTTTCGCCTTTCTCTATAATGACATCAGCGCCTGCATGGAATTTATATCGGTTTTTGATGTTGCCTAACCCGATTTTCGTGGAATTCACCACCGAGGTCTTTGGTTGCAGGTTATTGCGTACCGTCAGGAAAATCTTGCCAGCATTGTGCTTTTCGCAACCGATGTTTATGATTAAAGGCTTTTCGGCCGACACAATGTTATGTTTAACCGCATTCTCTATCAATAGCTGTAGACTGAGAACCGGAAGGTAGCGGTTATTGATATCACCGGGAAGGTTTTGCTTGATCAGGACATCATTCCCAAAGCGCTTATGCAACAATCCCATGTAGGAATTAATAAAATCCAGTTCCTCACCCAATTCGATCAATTCCTTTTTTTTGTTTTGAAGCACATATTTCATAATGTTGGCCATTTCCCGGGCATATTCGATTGCTTCTCCCTGATTTTCTTCTATGGCATCAATAAGGGTGTCAAAAGAATTGAACAAAAAATGGGGGCTCAATTCACCTTTAAGCGATTGCAATTGATTTTTGATATTTTCGTCCTGAAGCTTCAGGAAGACCGAATGGAGCAATTCATAATGTTGCAGGGAAGCCCCGTCTTTTTCAATTACAGAAGCCTCCTTAGCAGGAAGCATTTCCGAAATCAATTGGTCAGACCTTTCCTTTTCTGAAATGATCTCCTGTCTTTGTTGTGCGATGATTTTGTTTTGCAAGGCAAGTTTTTTGTTTTTCTTATGCTTTACCCGGTAGCTTTGCCATAAAATGCCGACAATAATAAGAAACAGCACGGTCAGCAGCACAGCTATATTACGCAAGTTTTTTTCTTTCCTAAGTTCTGATCGGTATGCCAGATCCTTTCGCTGCTGTTCTACTTGCTGTTCTTTTTGGATCAGGTCGAATTCATGCTTCATTTCCATCTGCGTCAATTGACGCGTTGTGCTTTCACCCAACAAGCTATCACTGATGTGCTGAAACAGCAATTGATATTCATAAGCTTGTTCATATCTTGCCATAGCTGCATATACTTTACTGAGCATTTCATAGGCAGTCTTTTCTGCGGTAGCATAATGTGCTTCTTTAGCCCAACCAAGACCTCTCCGGTAATAGTTACTTGATTTTACAAAGGCTGCATTTTTGAAGTAATAAAAGCCAATGGCATTGTTGACATTGGCCAGTCCATGCAGATTATTTTGGCGCCCGAATTCAACAAGGGCCGTCTGAAAACATCCCAATGCTGAATCCAAAGCGTTCGTTTTCAAATATACAAGACCTATATTGAACAAGACAATGGTCTGTTTGTCGGGCCTGTCGTGCTTTTGATAAAATGTTATGGCCTGCTGGTAAAAGTCTAACGCGGATTCAAACTGCTGCTGCTTATGATAGATGGTGGCTACATTGTTGTAATACAAAGCGCTGTCTTTCCAGTCCGAAATGCTGCTGTCCACCTCAAAGCCGATCTGATAGTTGTTCAAGGCCTCCTCGAAATTTCCCAATGAATTATAGACATCCCCGATATGATTATGGGTGGTAGAAATTCCTTTAACATGCGATGCCATTTCGCAAATTTCCAGGCTCTGGTAGAGGCGTTCCAATGCCTTGTCAAAAGCTCCCTGATCGTTGTATATGCTACCGATAATGGAATTTCCCCTGACCATTGCGATCGTGTCACCCATTTCCTTAGCCATATCGATCGATTCCTCGGCCATGCGTAATGCTTCACCCGGATTCCTGGCAATATTCTCGATCGCCTGGCGCTGCAACCTCGACAACTTGGCGGAATCCAGGGATATCATTTCAGCCCTGGCGGAAAGGGGAAGTGATAAGGCAAGCCAAACGACCGACCATGATCGAAACAACTTAACCGTTGATTTGTACAACTCAGGCATTAATTTATGCAGTTGGTAATAGATCATTTTCCTCCGGGCGCAAATAGGATGAGCTTTGCCATGTAAATTAAAAAAGCAAAATTATGAACAAAAAAGAATTTACAGGGTCCCTTTGCATTTCAATATTGCTCTGCATGGGTATTCAACAACAAAGTGCAGCACAGTTTCTTGACTGTTCCGACGCGATAACCTTAAGTCCCAACATTCCTTATAACGGATCGAATGAAGGAGGAAACAGCGACGTGAAAACCTATTCCTGTGCCCATAATCAAACGAGCCCCGAAGCGGTTTATGAGATCGTTTTGAACCAAAGGAGCGATATTACGGCAACACTCTCCAATGTTGATACAGACTCGGGGCAGGAGTCCCTGAATCTGTTAATTCTTGGAAGTTGTGATGAGAATGATTGCCTGGCGAACAATGTACTCAAAGAGAACGCCTTCGTGGGGAACGCTCCGGCCGGTACTTATTATGTAGTTGTGGATGGTGTTTTGGAAGATGAAGGAAGCTTCACCGTCACAGTAGAATGGGAGAATGCCACCGGGGGCACTACAGAGGTTTCTGATCTTGAAAATGACCAATTTTTGGTTTACCCGACGCTATTCAGCGATCAACTTACGATTCAGAGTCCGGCGGCATTTTTGAGCGACAACCTAGCGATAGAGATCTGGAATGTTCAAGGGCAACTGATGGATCGTTACAGGCTTAGAGAGCAAATTCAACATATCAACACCAAGAACTATGAAAAAGGAGCATATATACTTAGGTACAAAACCGGAGGCTTCTCCCAATACATCAAAATCCTCAAGTAATGATCTATCCCTAGAGCATTGAAAAAATATGGGTATATATTTACCAAGGTGTTTTATCTTGAAGTGGAACGCGCCGTGCGTGAATTTTCGGCAAAGTTTGTACAAAAACGACACTAAGCATAAATCAGAACGCTATGACCGGCTGTCTCAAAAGGTAGAAGATAATTCAATTGACAAAAATTTGACACCTTTATTCCCTTCCCACGGAAGGGTATAGGGATGGGTTAATTAACACATCCGTCAGATTTTTGTCAATTTACCAACTTTTGAGACAGCCTTTTTTTTAGGTCAGGCCTGGTAATTATCCATGTAAGATTGAAGATCCCATGAAGCGAATGCCTAACCAATGAGTATATACCCGAGCCTGTGCTGATTTCCGGGATTTCAGTCCTCCGATGGAGCCTCTTTTGATAGAGCGTTTCGGATAAATTTTTGTAATATTAATCATATGTTAACCCATTTATAAAAATCAAGGATTATGTCAGGAAGTAATCAAAACACCAGTTTTACCCAGATGTCGGAAGAATTCGGCAAGATCATTCAACAAGAAACCGACAATGTTTACAATCATGCCAAAAGCTTAATGCAACAGGCACAGGCCGTTAAAGACAGCAGTTCCCCAAACGGTTACAATACCGAAATTCTGTCAGCGATGGTTAACCAATTGAATATCGTCACGCAGGCGCTGATGAATGCCGAAAAAACATACAAAGCGGCATTTGATTCGATCAACAGGAATGTACAATAAAGCTGTATAGCAAAGCGCATAAAATGTACCTATGAAACAAGGTCAATTCGATCGATTTGGCATGCCTGTTTCAGCAGAGATTAATCCACCAAAAGCTTCTTGATGTCAAGGACTTTACCGGCCTGGATGACTTCGACAAAATAAAGGGCGCTGGCTAACGCTCCTCTCGATAACTGAATGTTACGATCATGGTTGATGGAGCTTCGTATAATGACTTGTCCCCAAAGGTCATAAACCCTGATCTCGATCGGATCTGATGATGGAATAGCACCGATTACGGAAAGGGTTGCTGTGGTTTTAAGCGGGTTGGGCAAAATGACCACTTCGATATTCCGGACATCATCTTTGCCGTTGATATAATTCGCTGAATCAGGTGTTAGCATAATATCATCAACCCCAAAGGCATTGAAGTTAGACCCGACATACCAGAAAGCCAAATAACCCGTATCTGCAAGGGTGGTGATCTGAACAAAGGTATCGATGCATGGTTGCCATACAGAAGGCAGATCAAAATGGGCTAATTCTGTAAAGTTTCCGTTAGCTGGATTTTTATCACCGGTACCCAGCCATACCCCCAACTGTGTGCCAAACATAGTGGAGCTGATCTTAAAGGTTAATTTAGCGGGCGTTGAGAGATTTAAAGGCGGACTGACAAACCAATCTTCAACAGTATCTGTTGCCATTCCGCTTACATTGTAATCATGATATATGGCGAGCGGATCAGAACAGGCATTGGCACCGGCGTAACCCCAGTTATTCGAGCTTAATACGCCTAACCTGAACTCCTGCCATCCTGCTTGTTCACTGGTTGAATCAAATCCAGTATAATAGGGTAAAGGTAAAGATTGGGCATAAGTTAGGTTCGTGTAGAATAATATCCCCACCAAAAGCTTCAACCCAACCTGTTTTACAATGATATTTTTCCTCATAACGTGTGTTTAAGGTAAAGATCATCTTTATGCAACCAATCCTGTTAGGAATTTCCGGCTATCTGTTATGAATATCGGTCAACTGGCGCTGGATGGCCGTGGCTGTTGATCCGGTCTTCTTTTTGATAAAGGCGCTAAAGCTTGCCGGGCTGTCGAAGCCGAGGTCATAGGCGATCTCTTTGTGCGACTTTTCAGCAAAAACGAGATGCCTTTTGACCTCCAGGAGTATTCTGCTATGAATAACTTGCAGGGGAGTCATGCCTAAGTGTTTCCTGGAAAGAACATTCAATTTCTTCTCTCCTATGGATAATTGGTCCAGGTAATAGCCTACGGCATGGTGATCTCGGAAATGAAGATCGATCAACTGTTGGAATTCATAGATTACCAGATCCGAAGACGGGACCGGGGAGTCGACCCGGGAAAACAGATCGTATAGCAAGGTATGCAGGAGATGAATGAGGGCTTCTTTGCCATATTTGGCTTTCTGGCCTTGATGATTTTTAAACAGCTCTATCAAAGGCATAAATTTCATGATCCCGTCCTTGTTCTCTTCGAACAGGATGGGTTGCTGTCCGGTCCATACCCGCTGCCGTAATAATTGTTGAAGGGTCGAGGGGAAAATGGATTCTTCCGGGAATTGAATGATAAATCCGTCGCTCTCCGGGGCTCGCTTGAGCAGATGAATTTGTTGCGGATGAATGATATAACAGCTATGCGGCTTAACATCATACGCCACAAAATCGATCAACTGACTTCCTCCTCCACCGATAAAAAACATGACCTCAAAATAACTGTGACGATGTTTCCGGGTAAAATCATAATGGTTTTTGTGTGAGATCTTCTTCAACAGCACGAGCCTTCCCGGATCATCAAGATCATGGACAGGTATGCTATCGGCAAGGGGATCCAAATTATTCGTTTAATCTATTCAATAATTGAGAATAAGGAGTGCTCTTTAAAATAATGGAACACCTTGTTTAGGGTTTGTCAGTTGTTTGGATTGAATTGTCTAGGTGGTTGAATTAATGTCGCTTTTATGGGCGATCATATAGGCTATGGCATTTTTCACAAATTCATTCAGAGAGATGCCGGTTTGACTGGCAGCAAAGGCTGCTTTTCTATGCAGTTCCGTACTTATTCTTACATTGAAGCTTCCTTTGAAAGTTTTATCCGGCATTTTACCTACTTGTTGGCAAGTTTGTAGATAATCATCAATGGACGCTTCAAAGGATCTTTTTAGCTCGTTTACAGATGCCCCTTCAAAATTTACCAAATCATTAATCCCATGTACTTTGCCATAAAATACTTCATCTTCTGTACTGTAATGAACCGTACCCAAATATCCTTTGTAGGTTAAGTAATCATCCATAGTTTATAAGTTTAAATGTTCTATGATTTGCTTCACAACGTAAGTCTTTATAGTGTTTGCCGGATGTGGTTTATGCAAACTGATGATGTCCTTTTTAGCATTCACAAACTTCCTTCTTGATCCGCCGGACTTACCTGTTTTCTGTTCTTCATAACCAAAATGGGATAGCAATTTTGTTAGCTCATTCCACGTAAAATCTTTGGGGTTGGATTTTAGCTTTTGTATCAGTTTATCGATTCTACCCACGGTGACCTAAACCCTTAAACGTTTGCAACTGTATTATAGTTGCAAATATAATGATTTTTTCTTGTTAATGCCTGTTTACTTCATTCCCGGTATCATGACCGGAAAATAATTATTTTTGCCGCTGTTAAACTAACTATTCATGACTAAACCTATTGCAATGCAATTTGTCCGGCTGAACACAATTTTCCTCCTAACCGCCTTATTCGCCTGCCACTCCCCTGCGGGTGACACCTCCAAAGATTCCCCTCCTGCCGATATAAAGCCAAAAAAAGTAACCATCACTGATGTCGAAGCGGGTATCCGGACCTATATCAAAAACAAAACCAATGAAGGAAACGGCTACTTTCATTTTCGAAATGACACGGCTGCATTCCGCTTAAAGTTGGTCAGGGTGCATACCGAATACCTGTCCGTTTTGGGACCACAGCGGTTTTTTGCCTGTGTGGACCTGGCGGATGTGAAAGGTGATGTATATGATGTGGATTTTTTCCTGGAAGGAAAGCCTGGAGATATGGCTGTCACCCAGACTACCCTGCACAAGCTTAATGGAAAGCCATATTATACCTGGAAACAAGACACCAATAAAACCTGGTATACCGTTCCGGTAAAAAATGCCTCTAACCGCTTGCTGGGCGTGATCGAAAAAATCGATTCCTTCGAGTTTCGCTATGAAGCCAATATCCCCGCAATTGATGAGCCGGGCCGGATGTGGATCCCATTGGCACAAAGTGACCACTATCAATACGTGCAGATCAGATCGATCGAAGCGCCGGTGGCCTATAAAACGCTGCAGGAAAATGCCTATGGGAATACCATTCTTTTCCTGGAGTTGCTACCGGAACATAGCGGACAAAAAGTAGCCATTATTTATGATATCAAGCGAAGGGAAAAAGGGCCCTATGAAGATCCATCCCCTGACCAGGAGCGGTATCTGGGCGGCTCAGCCTTACTCCCGGTAGGTGGACGTTTTGGTAAGATCGCCGTTGATGTGATCACTAAAAAAGAAGCCGACACCAAGTTGATGCAGGCCCGGGCCTTATATGACTATATCATAGACGATATGCGCTATGCCAAACAAGGCAAATATGGGACAGGCGATGCCAATTTTGCCTGTGACTCCCGTTCCGGTAATTGCACGGAGTTTCATTCCTTTTTCATTTCCCTGGTCAGGTCGATAGGCATTCCGGCGCGATTTGCCATCGGTGCGGCTATCCCCTCCGAGCGCAATGAAGGGGGCGTTAACGGTTACCACTGCTGGGCAGAGTTTTATGCAGATGGAAAATGGTGGCCGGTCGACATTAGCGAAGGCAATAAATATGCCGCATTAGCCACCTACTATTTCGGACATCACCCTGCCAACCGTATTGAATTGAGTAAAGGCAGAGATCTGCAGATAGAGCCCGGCCCGGGGTCCGGCCCGATCAAATTCCTGGCCTATCCTGTGTTGGAATCAGGAGTAGATGAGCAAGTGGTACCGACTTCCTTCTCTTTTACCAGGAAAGCAAGCTGATCCAAGCGCTCTAACCTAACGTATATTAAAGCTGAATGCTCAAGGGTTAGGCCCCGTCGCCATCATCGCTTTTGGGATGCTCTCCTTCTGGATGTTCACCCCCCGGGTGTTCGCCTTCAGGATGCTCTCCCTCTGGATGTTCTCCGCCTTCATGATGAGTGGAATCCGCTGAGGGGTGTTCACCTGCAGGATGTTCCCCGCCTTCAGGGTGTTCTCCACCTGCCGATCCCTCAGGTTGGGCGGCCTCCGGTTCCGATTGTTCGGTTTCCGTCTGGCCTCCCTGGTTGCCACAGGAGCTTAAGGAGATGGTTACTAAAAGAGCAAAGGCAATTAATACTGCCGGTAGCGTCAGAATGCTTGTTAACCGATTCATGGTTGTGGTAAAGTTTAGGTTGAATTAAGGCTGTAGGATGTTAATATCCATTCCAGGCAAAGATACGATTCTCCTTGGAATACTTTATCTTATGAATAAAACAGCTACTGAGGGGCTATGAGCATGGTTAAGCCTATGGCATCTTTCCAAAAGACATGCCCATCCCTATTCCACCTATAAACTCATTCAACCCACCTACCCGTTCATAAAGCCCATGACTGGTAGGCTCATGGAAATCTGATGGTTGTGCCGTAAAAGATCCTGCCAATAAGCCCAAACGCTACCAGGCAATGGCATAGTTTTTGCAACGGATAGCCTATCTTTGCTATATCACGTAAAAACTACAAAAGATGGCCAATATTGGATCCATGAAATATTGCCTGGCAGTTTCGATAGCTATCCTGATGCTGACCTCCGCAGCAGCAGTATCGGGAGGGAACAATACCTTTCCCGACAAGCCCTATGCCAAGGTCGTTGCGTATGCTTTTGCCCCTCCACCCTATGCCGGTAATTTACCGGAATCCCACAATCTTCAGGATAGCAGGATGGCGCAGGTGTTGAAAAGCAAAAGAAAGAAATGCCTCGATAGTCTGGCCAAAGCCAACAGCCGCTTCGACACGGCGGAGGAGCCGGTCATGCTGGATGGGCTGAACATTCTTCACCCCGCCGCTTTTTTGCCGGGTAAAGTGCTGACCCTTCCACAGGAGAGAAAACTGCTGAAACTATTAAACGACTCGAGCCTTTATGGCTATACCTCTTCCGCCTGCCTGGATTGGGATATCGGTTTTGTATTTTACGATAACAAAGACCGGGTGGTGGATCATGTGACGATCAGTTTCGGTTGCCGAAAACTTAGCTCCGATTCTCCCTATTTGGTTAGCCTCGGCGATCCAAGAAATCCGGGATTAGGACGGAACTATTACGGTCTGTATGAGTTGTGCAAAGAATTGGGTTTCGGAGCCTATGATCCTTTGGGTATTATGGAATCCAAGAAGGATACGGTTTATACCTTTTCCATTCATGAACAACTTCCTGAATACAGGATCATGCTGACCTTAAAAGCCTCGCCACCGGGTAGCGGATACAGGATCGAAGCGATCAATGTTCACAACCATAAGGCATTCCTGCAGGACTTATCGGCGTCTGATGAAACCTGGAGTATCAAAGGGGAAACATTGCCACCCTCCAGCGATTTTCCGCTTGGCAAATTCATAGCCGCCCGGGATATTAACTTCGATGGTTACCGGGATTTATTGATCCGAAATCCTTTAAGCGGCAGTAGCGGGGAAATGTTTGAATGCTGGATCTTTGATCCGGATCGTCTACGGTTTGGCTTTCATAAAGGTCTGTCGGCACTTTGTGATCTCCAATTCGACCCAAAAAACAAAACCGTTAGCGGCGCCTGCAAGACCGGCTATAATAGCTATGCCAGTAAGAAATATCAGCTCATGGAAGGCCGTCTGCAACTGGTGAAAGAAGAAGATCAACAGTATGATCAAAAGCTGGGGCTCTTTCATGTCCGGACGAGGATATTCAATGGAAAGGAATGGCAGACGCACAAGAAAATATTTGGAGAGGATGGCCGTTGAAACGCCATCATTGGAAAAGGGCCGGAAGAATGGCTAACATATTAGCGTAAACTTAACCCAAATGGCCACCAACCGGTCGCTGTCCAGGAAAAGTACAACGGTTTCGTTGAACTCCTTGCCCTCTAAATATGCAATTTCAGGGTGTAATGCTTTTTTGTAAACCAGCATGGAAGCATTTTCTTTATAAGGCTTCCCCAAAGCCTTTTCAATTTCTGCCCGGGTCATTCCTTTACGCAATACATCATTTCCGGTGGTAAAATCCCCCACAAAAAATAGCTGGTCTCCTATCCCCTCCTCAACGATCAGACCATCTTTATAAAAAATGTTATAAAGGGAATCGCCGGTACAGTCGTTCAATGTTGAAAATTCCTGTGCTAAAACCGGCCGTTGCCCAACCCAGGCCATACATTGTTCATCCGTCAATACATTCTCAGTTTCATTGATCCGGAGTCCAAAATGATGCGTCACCTGAATATTACTAAGCTCCGGATAGTTGCCATTGATAAAGAAATGGCCTTTAAGGCTGTCTCTCAGCGCTTTCATCGATGAGGTTTCCGATGTTTGTACCTGATTGCCACAAGACAGGGCAGCCATAAAAAATGCTAAGAGGACTGTTCCGGTGATGGTATGATTGATCATTGTTTTGTTCTTTGATACATGGGCGTAAAACGAACGTATTCTCAAAGACCATGCCAACCGAGGGTCCCTGTGTTTAGCTGCTGGTTGAGGCGTTGGCTTTCGGATTGGATCAGTTTTGGATCAGGAGCAGGTGACATCCTTTTGCTTGAACGTACATAACGAGGCCTAAACTTGTCCATGTTATTCTTTTAAACTTAGGTCAAATATATCAATCCTCGTTTAAAAAAATAGATTTCCCAACCAAATGCTATAAGGGTATCAGTCAAGAATCATCTCAACCTGGTGCGTGGGTAAATCCATCATAACATCGATGCAGTCTGGTCCGGTTAAACATCAGGCCACCATTCCGACCATGGTTAATTACGACATTCCATTCATATTGAAGGATGATAAAGTGCAGCCGGTAACCATTGAGCTGATTCCGGCCAGTTCGGATTCCGTGACGGATCAGGATGATTTTTTCAACGTTACCATTTTTAGCTAGGCGCCAGCCAAACGTTGTCGACGGATAAAATAAGGCCGGATCGGGAAAACCCTATATCCGGCCTTTTGTGTTTTATATAAATGGTGGCGCGATGATCAACTGCGATATTGCTTTTTGATCTTTTTGAAATTCTCCCGGGTAACTTCTTCCCCTGTCATTGCATAATGTTCGATCGCTAAGAGATAGTCGCCGATCAGCTTTTTGAACTGCCCATTCATCATACCGCCCATCCACGCGGGTTTGGACACAAACTCCAGTTCAAAGATAAACTTCGACCGGCCATCACCGAGATCTTCCACTTTATAATAGCCCCGGGTATAATCAGGGTTTAGCGGAATCGGACAGCACCTTCCGGAAGACTTTGCAAAAACGTTCAAAGATTTTTCAATTTGGGTCAATAGGATCCACGGGCAGGTGGATCTGCGGTAACGTTGGTTGAAGGCATTGACTTCCGGGAACAACATAGAGTGCAGGCAGCGCTTTGAAGTTTTCCTGCTGCTGCCTTCACCATTAATCTATTGTTTCACCCGAGTGTAAGCGGACCTTTTCCTCTGGCGGTAAATTTATCCCGTAACTGGTACTCCTTCCGCCACCCGGGTCTTTGATCAATATTTCCTTTTCGATCAGATCTTGAATATCCCTCAAGGCGGTATCCTGGGAACATTTGGCCATCTTCGCCCATTTGGAGGTGGTGAGCTTGCCAAAAAAATCATCCAGCAGCTTATTGACCATATACCGTTGGCGCTCATTGAGAGCAGTGGATTGGTGTTGCCGCCAGAAACTGGCTTTTGCCAATACTTTCGCCAACAATTCATCCGTTTGGTTTAAGGTTGCTAAGAGGCATTCCAGGAACCATAGCAACCAATGGGTTACATCCAGCGATCCCTTTTGCGTTTGCTCGAGCATGTCATAATATTGATTTTTCCATTGCTCGATCTGGGCCGACAGGCTATAATAGCGTTGGCTGCTACGGTCGGTCCTGGCTAATTGCATATCGGCTATGGTCCTTGCGATCCTGCCGTTACCGTCATCGAAGGGATGGATGGTAACAAACCATAGATGTGCCAATCCTGCTTTGATGACGGGTTCTATGTGATCCTTACGGTTAAACCATTTCAGAAATCCTTGCATCTCCTTTTCCAGCTTATGTGCCGGAGGCGCCTCATAGTGCACTTGCTCCTTGCCCATCGGCCCGGATACTACCTGCATGGGGCCGGTTTCGTCTTTCCGCCAATCGCCTATGGTTATTTTGTATAGGCTACTCCGCTGGCCGGGAAACAATGCGGTATGCCAGCCGAACAACCGATCTTTGGTCAATGGCTGGTCATAGTGTTGGGTGGCATCCAACATCATTTCAACCACACCTTCCACGTTCCTGCTCGAAGGAACCAGCCCGGATATATCCATCCCCAGCCGGCGTGCAATAGACGATCTTACCTGGTCATAATCCAGATGATCCCCCTCTATAGCGTTCGACTTCAAAACATCGATGGTAAGGGTTTTGAGTACGGCTTCCGTTTGCAGGGAAAACCCAAGCGCCTCCATTTTACCCAGGAGTTTTCCTTGCATATGCCTGACCTGGGTTAGGGCATACAATAAAGCGCTATCGTCCCATGAAAAATGGGGCCAATCGGTATTTCGGTGGATATACATGCTATTCTCCGCAACTTTTGCAGCAAATATATGGTTTTTTCTCCGCAAAGTCAATTATTATCCGCACTTTTTGCGGTGATTAAAGCCATTATTCTCCGCAAACATACTTATTCCATGCATTTTATGCGGTGTTTATTACTATTATTCTCCGCAAAATTCATTTTTCTCCGCATATTTTGCGGTGTTTAAGGGTATTATTCTCCGCATACAGGCCTGTTAAGGGCATTTTTGCGTCGATTATGGCCAAAATTCCCTGCAAGGGATTATTCTCCGCAAAGGGATGGTTAATGTTTTGTCTGTTCTATCGGTAAGGGGCAGGGATAGAAAACAAAAACACCCGACTCC
The DNA here is from genome assembly GCA_028278085.1 of Chitinophagales bacterium. GTDB lineage: Bacteria > Bacteroidota > Bacteroidia > Chitinophagales > JANQFB01 > JANQFB01. Next base: position 1,834 of record JANQFB010000112.1, on the reverse strand, counting down.
TTGAGCCAGGTGTTCTTTACAAAAAACACACATGAGATCTTCCGCTAAACCTTGGGGAGAAGGGCGTGGTTATTTTAGGATAATCAATTTCCGTGAAGCTATCACGGCCTTATCACCGGTTAATGAAACAATATAGTTACCCGACGGCAGATTCGTGGTTGGAACGGTGACCCGGTGGCGCTCCGGCACTATAGATTCCATTACGGGTTTGCCCAATATATCCAGGATCCTGATGCTTACGCTTTGTTCTTGCAGCAGCGCCGGTGAAAAGGTGATACTGACTCGATCCTTACCCGGATTCGGGAAGATGGATAGCTGGGTTTCCGTCTGGTTAACAGAAACTTCGGTTGAAGTAATATCCAGTAAGTCATTATTAATGATGTAGGTATGGAAAGGTTTTGTGGTAAATGAGGAGGTAACATTATACACGCTATCCTCGGTCACATCCCTGACCTTCCGGCTACCCCGGACTGGGTAGGTATACGAATCGAAAGAATAGTAAACTTCCGTATCCGTCGAATCGCTATGCGTCCATTGTACACCGTGCCAGGTATCACCGGTAGCGATGAGCTTCCGCTTTTGCATGTAGGGATGCGCCACGCCCCAGTCTTTATTGGCGCTGACGATCAAAGCAGCCTGTGAGGGCTTGGTCTTGCGCAGGGAATCCATGGCGTTCAGGTCGATGATCGCCATAATACCTTTGGAAGCAATGATCTTATAATAGGTTTCATGTATATTGTCCAGCAAGTGATGGGTCTCGATATCTACCATGTAGTTGTATACGAGGTATTCATGATCCACCAGGGTTTTTCTGACCTTTGAAGCTTTACCTTCCAGTTCCATGAATTCTTCTCCGTAACCGCCGTTCGACAGGCCGATCGGGCCACATCCTTCCAGGTGGAAGTCGGTCATGCCCATAGCGGTGAGGTCGGCCATAAATTGCATAATACCTTTGGTATAGGAATAAGGGATCTCCTTACGGTGGTTCTGAAGCCCGGGGAATGCCATGTAAGAGTCGAAGGTTATTCCGTCGAACTGCGTCCGGCGATGAACATCCTGCAAGGTCGACCGGGCATAATCGTAGAAGCCTCTCCCCTTTTGCATGTCACAAACCATGATATCCAGGTAGGCCGTTGGAGGCGTACCCTCGCTGGTCCAGCACATCCAGTCGGGATGGTCGGCAATATGCGGAGAATTCGTGGAAAGCCCTTCGGTCATGATCAGGTTCAGAAAGATATCTCTGGCATGTGCAGAATCCACCAATTCCTTCAGATGATCCTCTCCGCCATATATATGCGAAATATTCAGATCATACAAAGCAGCTTCACCCCTGAGCGTGTCGGCTACCATTTGGGAGTCTTTGATGGTATAATCGCTGTTGAAAGGTGTGGCAATGTGGATCAATCCGAAACCGTCGGCATGTGCTTCATCCAACACGCGGTGCATCAAATATTGAAAGTAGCTGGTATCCGCGGTGGAAGTTTTGTTCCAGAAATCGGGATCGGCCCGAAGGTTATCCAGAAATGGGCTGCCTTCTTCCCGGCTATACAATTCCGGGTACATTTCTGCGATAATAAATTTCCATAATGTCGGCCGGGGAAAGGTATTGACGGTTCCTTCGGCTATGCCTAATTCAGCCTGCGTCCGAGCCACAATGAAATCGTGAAGACCTGTCCATTCGTCGATCATTTCCCATTTGGTATCGAACTTATCCTGGGAAAGCAACCAGTACTTCTTCGGGGTACTTCGGCGGAGACTTGTATCCGTAAACTCCATGGTCAGGCCGCCGTTGATCTTTCCGGCATCCATCGTATATTGCACCTGGCAGGTACTG
>JANQFB010000108.1 GCA_028278085.1 Chitinophagales bacterium | reverse complement strand
CGACATTGCCGGTACCTGTCGGGTCGATGTGCATACGAACGGCGCCACCGGCGGCGAACTGGATCGCTGCGGAAGATCCCGCTGCCGTACCACCCGATTCGATCGTTGTAAACCCGGGCGTTCCTGCTGTCGCCAAATTGTCTTCCAGGCGAAGTATCGGTGTAGCGCCCACGATATGGAGGTTCCTGATGGGAGTACCCGTACCAACCCCTGCAAAGGCCTGCTCGGTAACCGTAAAAGCATTCGATCTGGCGCCGGTTCCTGTACCGTTACCTACCGCAAATAAAGGATTGGTCGGTTGTGGAATACCGCTGCCCAGGCCGAGGTTAAACTTACCGCAGGCAAACGCACCGGGGGATATGGCGATGGTACCATCACCAAATGCAGCCGTACCGGCGCCACTGGCGGTGGTATTGAAACCGAAAGCCGCCGAACCGGAGCCGATATTGTTGAAATCCCAGGTATTGCCTGCTACCGAACCGGCCCGGATCGCGCTTCGCTGTGGCAGCCAAACCATTCGTGTGCCGGCCCCACTCGGGGGCAAAGCGCCGGTGGTCCCTGAAAATACGACCCCGCCATTTTGGACCCGGAGATCCGTATTGACATTCATATTCGGACCGGTTCCAAAACCACCGGTGGAATTGATCGTCACGATATTCGCGGTGGTCGGGTTATAGTTGAGCTGGAATACATCCGGACCGCCAAAGGCGCTGGGTATGTTTACCAACGAATATTGCGGTGTAGCCGCAGTATTGGCAAAGTTGAGCTGACTGGAGCCTCCTCCCGGCACTATACCACTGGCGCCCCGGATGGTAATTGCCGCTCCGGGTGTCGCCACTTCCAGCGGTGACGAGGGACTAGCCGTCCCGATCCCGACATTGATCGCTGACAAGGTGGCCGACCCTCCCAACACCAGGCTGCCGGAATTGGTGGTAATGGAATCCGGGTTGGTGGAATTACTACCGCTAAGGGTTATGGTATTCCCCACTTTGAGGATCCCCCGGATATGAGTGTTGCCCGCCACATCCAGTTTTTCCTGGGGGGTGTCCGTACCGATACCCACATTAGCAGTGCTTCCGGGTGGGATCAGGATAACATCGTCATCGCTGCTTTTGCTGCTCTTACTACTTTTACTGGAGCTCCCGCCGGCCAGGGATTGCTGACCGATCATGAAAAGGACCAGCATCAAAACACCAGCCAAACGTATTCGTTCCGGGAAAGAACGGCGCTGCCGGCGGCTTTGGATCTTTTGTTTGTTCTTCATGGTTTCATTTGATTTTTAGGGTTTGCCAGGTCTGCCAGGTGGCGGACCGGACAAGCTTGTTAAATAATGAAGTTTATTGCTGCTGTACCCATTATTTAATGCTAACCGAAAATCCAGGCTTTGGGGATCCGTTATATACAATCCGGTACTTGTAAACTGCCTGGAAGTATTGAACTGGTAAAAACGGAATAGAGGAATCGATATTCGGCACTGTCCTTGTACTGCAGGGAAAAACCTGGGTTTGCCGGACCCTGCATGGGGCAGGGATCCGTTGATCATATCACCCGGGCCGGATTAAGAAAGGTCAGTACATGGACTCTTAATGTTCTTATATTCGAACATTTTCATACCCTTGGCTAAATATACTAAAATTATACTATAAAACAAGGGGTGGGAGTAATGTTTTCCTTATTTGATCCCCAAAAGAAAGCCGGTAAGGGACCCGGCTTTCTTTGCGTCGATCGTACAGCATGATTTCCGGGGTTCCAGCAGGTTTCCCGGTATTTATGAATATCAAATGCTTTTTCCCGGCCTTTAGAAAAAAAGTACTTAGAGACTACTTTCCTCATAGATATTCCTGTTAATAATAACTATATTTATCCATGAATTATCAGAATTATTTTAATAAGTAAACCCCTGAACAGCTATGAGTATCATCACAATCGACGGCAACAAATTTAAATCCGGCAATGACCGCTGGGCTCCCAAAGGACTTTGTTATCAACCCACCGACGGTGTCGATCCGATCTCCGACGACAACCTCGATACCATTACCGCACTTGTAAGCGATGGCGGCGATTGGGCGAAACTGGATATCAACGCCATCCGTGTTTACCAAGTTGAGCCTGAAAAATCCCATGACAAGGTTATGGAGTTGCTGGCCTCCAAAGGCATTTATGTGATGGTCGGGGCCGTTAAACATGGCGCCTCTCTACCCCGCGACGGCACTTATCCCTGCAATGTATTAGACCGGACCAAAGCTGTTGTCGATGCATTTGTCGGATATGATAATGTGTTGTGTTTTTCGGTGGCCAATGAAGTATTGAATAATCCCGGGCAACAATCGACAGCAGCGGCCGTGAAAGCGCTGGTCAGGGACACCAAAGCTTATATGGCCTCCAAAGACAGTTACCGGAATATCCCTGTGGGTGTGGCGATGCGTGATATCAGGGATTATACCTGGCCGGCAGCGAAATATTACACTTGCGGACCGGCAAGCGACCGGGTTGATTTTATTGCTTACAATGTCTATATCTGGTGTGTAGGAAGCAGCCCTTCGAGGACCGGCCAGATCGATGCCTATCATAAAGTCTATGATTTTTTCAAAGATTTTCCGGTACCGGTATTTTTCGGAGAGCATGGCTGTACGATCGGTACACCCAGGCCGTGGGATCAGATCCCTTACTTATATGGTAATAAGGAGATCTACCCGGCCCCCTCCCCTTCCCAAACTGCTAATATGGCCGATGCCATATCGGGAGGATTTGTGTTCCGGTATATTCTTCGCCAGGAAGATAAGGGATTGGTGACGTCAACCCCGAACGGGCCAAAGACTGAAAATGGCGGATTCGATAACCTGGTCACCGAATTTACCCAGATCAAAAGCTTTGCCAGTACCGCAGGTTCTGCGGATCCGAAAGACTGCTCGACCTGGGCGGAAAGCGATTACAACCCGACCATGCCCGCCCAATGCGGATCGGCGCCGGTTCCGACGGAAGGCACCAAGATCTACCTGACCAATGAAATATCACCGGCCACTACGATCGGCTTATCTTACCGGATGCCAGGGGGAAGCTTCCAAAACCTGGTAACCATGCAAGCCGGCGCTCCCAAGCAGGAGGTAACCGTACCGAAAGGCGCCGATGCATTGATGGTCGTTTACCAGGATACCAATAACCCTGACAACTGGCCTATGGCTTGCCAATTGCTGGATATGAGCGGCATTACCGAAGGTGTAACCTTCCATGGCCAATGGGTGGCGCCCGACGGAACCGGAACTTGCCAGGTGGGTTAAACAAGTAACGTTACTTGTTGGGTAATACTTATGCTCTTTACACCAAACAAATGATCATGAACCCCAGAGAAAAATTTGATCTGTTATTGGAGTCCTTAAAGGATATCCAGGGGGAATTTTTGGCCGATAATATGAAAGTGATCGGATTTTTACTGATCGCTATCGGGTGGTTAGTTACCTCCGAAAAAAGCAGGGCCTATTTAAAGTCCAGACCGGTAGTGGGCTATTTTGCCATTGGATGCATTATCATTGCCTCCGGGATCCATGTATTGTACAACTTTCATCTTTTTAACCAGTCTGCCATGACAATGGCGTTGATCGACCGGTTAGAATTAGTTGAACGGATCTATTATGAGCCTTATCTCATTTCAAGCAATCAAATGGCTATGCATATTGCCCTGTGTTCCGGTTTGACCATCTTTATCGGTGTAATGATCGCCAGATTGAAAGACCCCGGACCCTCCACATAAATGGTGGGTTTGGATCGTTTCCGTAAGGAGTTATCCGCCGGGACGCATCCGGTAATGCTGGCTCGATATTTTAATTTTTAACGGCTTTCCTGTACCTTTCTCCCCTGCTTGAAGGGTACATGAGAAATTTACGGACAAAAAAGCGCTACTCACTTTCCGGCTTACTCGTCTTGGCCGGGGTGCTTCTCGTTTTTGCCGAAGGCTCGGTTGACAGCTTGCAACGATTATTGCCCCGCACACAGGGTAAAGAGCGGATAGGACTGCTGAACGAACTCTGCTATCAGCTACGGTTCAAAGATGTGGAACAGGCTATTGCCTATGGCCGGGAAAGTCTGGTCCTGGCGGTCGGGATCGGTGATTCCGCTTTAACGGCCAATAGCCTGAATGACCTAAGCATGGCCTGGCTGAATTACGGGGATTACGAGAAAGTGCTGGACCTGAACCGGAAAGCCCTGGCCATCCGGGTAGCTTTGGGTGATAGCCTGGGCGTGGCATCCTCCCAGAGCAAGATCAGTAATGCCTGGTTCGAGCTAGGCCGCCTGGACAAAGCGGTAAGCACCAATATGCGGGCTTTATCGATCTATGAAGCCGCCGCCCTGGAACCCTATATGGCCCGGATCTATAATAATCTCGGATCTGCCTACGAAAAAAACGGGGATTATGAGGAAGCCCTTCGCTTCCGCCAGGAGGCCCTGACACTAGCCGAAAAACACCAGGATCCCTATACCCTGATCACCGCCCAGCTGAATGTAGCACATATCACCCAGAAAATGGAAGACTATGACCAGGCAGCCGGGATCTTTCAGGCGATGATCCCGCTGGCTGAGGAATTGGGCGAAAAAGAATACCTGTCATCCATATACCAGGGATTAGGGGTTAACGAAAGGATGCAGGGCAACACGAAAGCCGGCATCCGCTATTATGAAAAAGCCCTGGGCATTTATGAACAAATGGGCAGTCAAACGGGTATTTCCCTGATCCTGGTGAACCTGGGCAATTGTTATGCCGACCTGGGCCAATACGATCAGGCGGAACCCTACCTGAAGAAGGGCATTGCGATCAGTTCCGAGATCCGGTCGTTTACCCAACTGGGACATGCCTATAACGGGATGTACGAGATGGAAAAAGCCCGGGGTAACTATGATCTAGCCTTGATCTATCATGAAAAAGTTTTACAGTACCGGGATTCCGTATACACCGAAGGGGGCAATGCCTTACTGGCGGATATGCGGGTGAAATATCAAACGGAAAAAAGGGAAAGGCAACTGGCTCAAAGTGAAGCTGCGCTAGCCAATGAGCAAGTGAAAGTCAAGCAACGAAATTTGATGCTATTGATCGCCCTGCTCGGATTGGTATTGGTATCGACCGGCATTTTCCTGGTCATTTACCGGAACCGTATCAACCGGGAAAAGATCAGGCAGCAGGCTCAACTGAATTTACAACATGACCGCTTACGTATCTCCCGTGACCTGCATGACCATATCGGTGCGGAACTCACTTTGATCTCTTCCTCCCTGGATACCAAAGCCTATAAAACAGCCGATCCGGAAGAAAAAAATGCCCTGGAAAAGATCAGCCGGTATGCCAAAAATGCCATGGCACAATTGAGGGAAACGATCTGGGCCATTAAAAAGGATGAGACCAGCCTGGAGCAGTTTACCGTTAAGCTCATGGAATTTTGTCAGCAGAGAGCCGATCATGAGCAGCTCTCCATCACCGTTAACCCAAGCGGAGAAGGCACCTTAGGTCCCGCTCAGACAATCAATTTGTTCCGGATCTGCCAGGAAGCTGTGAACAATGCCGTAAAATATGCCGAAGGCAGCGACATCCGCCTGGATCTTACTGCCGATGCCAACCTGCTAACCCTGACCGTGGTCGATCATGGTCCGGGTTTCTCTGACAAAGGATCCGGCAGGGGTTATGGGTTGCAGCATATGAAACAGCGAACAGCCGAATTGAACGGAAACTTTAAGCTGGATTCCAAACCTGGCCAGGGAACTACCGTTCAGATCGTGATCCCATTGAATGGATAAATAAAAATAATAAGCCTTCAAATCCTCAGTTACGAAGGAACACCTGCAAGGTAGCCGTGCGCAAATGTACACCATTGACCAGTTTGATGAAATAGGCCCCTGAGGTAGCCTGATCCGACAGATCAATATCCTGATCCAGGTACAATCCAGGCTCATGAATCACCTGGTGGCGGACCAACTGACCATGCGCATTGTAGATACTGATCTGAACGGGTTCCAGTGGATCTTCTATCAGATACCGTAGCTTAAATGTTCCCTGATTTGGATTCGGGAAGACCTGGAAGTCTATCTGTTCTTCCTTGATAGGCTCTTCCTCGTTTTCAACGGTAGCAGATGCGATCTTTGCACCACCGGCGTGGTCACACAGATCACCATACCATTCGACCACATTGCCATAACAGTGGATCTTATTGGCGATAAACTTACCCCGCATAATAGCCGGCCCTTCTACCGGGGGCGGGCAGGTTTCACTCGGACAGGGGGGCGGTAGCGCGGCCACAGTCCTGTTCAGATCGATATAGCCTCCCGGCGCAAATACATTCGCATTGAACTCAAACCCATATCCGGTGATCACCAATGAGTCGGCTACTGTTTCGCCGATAGGATTCACGGAGCCAATATAAAAGGTAATGTCGTGAAAATCCGGATTCAGGACAAAATAATGCCCGAGCTGCATACCCTTTTTTACATGGATTTTGGCATCCGGCTCAAATTGCAGCGTAGTCAGGCTTCCGGAGAGCCCACCCATATAGATCAGCTCTTCGATATAAATATCACCGGCGGTAAATGTCAGGTTGCTGAAGCGATCCACCGTTATGGTGCCGAAAGTATCTGCGGTTAAGGTAACATCGCTGCCTGTTCCGATGGTCACGTCAATTTTATTATCCGACACTGTAACCGAAGCATTATTGCCAATGACGTATGGGGTATAGCTGCTATTGTACCGGTGATATTCCATCGATGGCAGGTTAACCGTAGCCACTTCATATACCTTTGAGGCTGTTAACGGGGGGGCCGCATCCAATATCAATGGCGCTTTCACCCATGCGTTGGTTCCGGTTACATCGGCATCATCCAAAAAATTAGCATAACAGGAGAAGTAGTAGCCACTCAGGCTCGGTATATCACAGCTCACCCCTACGGCGCCATGGTTCACGAAGCTGTTGGCTTCAAAATTCACCTGTTCTTCAGCCAGAAGGGTGTAGGAACTGAATTCATCTTCGGGTTCGTAGGCAAAAACCGCGGAATCAGCCGACCGGCAGCCGTTATCATCGGTAACAAATACATAATATTCACCGGCTAAGTGGAATTCCATATTGAGCTCTATATTCCGGGTCGTTTCACCGGTCGACCAGTCGTAAGCCTGTTCGGTGGTCGAGCTATGGGCCGTTAAGTTAACGGTATTACAAAAGTCCGTAGCATTGCTCCGGGTAATACTCGCTTCCGGCCGTGGCTCCTCTCCGATCCGTATGGTATCGGTATTGGTACAGGTGTTGGCATCTGTGATCTCTACTACATAAAGACCCGGAGTCCTGACATTTACCTGCTGGGTAGTGCTGCCCTCGCTCCAGGAATAGGTAAATCCGAAGCCTGCATCCAGGGTTAATTCTCCACCTGAACAAATAGCAGTGTCAGGTCCCAGGTCCAGGGATGGTGCCAGATAAAGACCGATTTTTATGGTATCTACGCCTCCGGCGCCCATCGTATTGATCACTTCTACACTATAGGTTCCGGAATCGGTAACGGCTAATATTTGATCAGTCGACGCATCCGACCATAAGTAAGAAACGAATCCGGCGCCGGCATCCAAAAACAAGGTATCTTCCGGGCAAATGGTGGTATCCGGCCCCAGGTCTACCAGGGACAGGTATTCAATGGTGATCGAGGCATCGGGTTGCAGCTTCTGGAACTCGGTATTGCCTACATTATCGGTGGAGATGCTGACAAAACGGTAGTTATGGCCCGGGGATCCGACAAAAGTAACCGTTGAATCCCCCCGGCTGGAATAGGCGACTTCATAGGTTCCGCTGTCAACGGAAAGATAGACGACGATCTCCCTTACCCCACAGCCTCCGGGATCATCCACCGCTGTCCAGGATAAGGGGAAGCTGGGATCGGTGGTGGTAGCCGGCAGGCCATCGATCTGACTGGTGGGTGGATAGGCGTCGATCACATTATATATCTGCGGCGTTTCAATAGCTTCGTTGATGTCGAAAACGATGGAGGCGATCGCAAATGCGGTATCCCGCGTTTGAGCGGTACTGATGGGTTCCAGGGTAAAGTTCACAAATCCTTCTCCCCGGTGGGTGATCGAATCATTGACGGGGAGGAGACCGAGGAAGGGGTCTACAGGCGGAAGCCCGGTTGCCGGATCTATCGTTTGAAAGGTCCAGAATGCCTGTCGCCTGGTAACATCGAGGCCTGCCAAAACATCCACATATATTCCTAATGAGTCTCTAAGGTCCAGACGGGTGCTAAATGAGCTACGGCCGGGGGGAATATTGAAACTCATGCCGGCAAAGCCAAAAGATCCTAATTTAAAACTGAATAAATTTATATGTTCGTCGATAGGGTGCGTGATGCTTACCTTTTGTGCCGGGGCTGTTGCAAAATCCTCGGCATTTTCGAAGCGGATCATATAGGGCAAAATATCGTTGATCGAAACCCATTTTCCGGGGTTATAACCTTCCGGGCCGATAATATCGTTGGGGTCGTAGGAGCTCTCTATGCCCCAACCCCATCCCGTGCTGAGGGAGTCACAACCGCCTTGGCATTTGTCTAAAGGCCCTTTTTGGTTACACAGACATCCCCCTATAGGGCACGAATGTTGGTCAGGAGGTTGAGCCCATGTTGCAGGGTTTAACAACAATAAGAAGGAGGCCAGTAAAGGTACACCGACGACCGTTTTAAGTAAGTTATGCAAGTGTATAAGAATCATTTCTGCTATAATATCTGTTAAAAAATTAATTGCTTCACCGATTTAATAGAGTAGGGTGTTTTCAACAATTGATAATCACTCCACCCATTTATCCGATACATGGTCGCAGATATCGAACTTGAAGTCTGGGTTGTTCCAATTATTATGATATTTTTTCCACCAATCCATCCCTCTAAAATTGGCTTGCTGATCTTGCGGTGAAGCAACAGCGATCTGAATGTCTATCGAAAACCAAGGGTATAATGGTATCGGTTGCCTGATATCCCCATATCTCCGCTCATCTTTGCTTAGCTTAAAAGGTTTATCACCATAAACTTTAAATGTAAAATATCCTTTCTTAAGCCAATTTGTAATGTGCTCGTTTTGCTTCGTGGGTTTATAAAGGCCCTCTGTCCAATCTAAATAACCTTTCCCTAACACTTTAGCAGCGTCACTATCTAATCCGGCTTCTTTCCATATTTCGTAACCCTGATGACCCTGTTGGAAAAAATGGCCTATCTTGTCGGTCCCAATACAATAGCTTCGCGTGAAAGCAAACTGGGTTCGATAAGGGCAAGTGATTTTAATACAATCAGCTTTACCTTTTCTATGATAGTTGCTTTTTCTATATTCATCGCTCCAATTAAATATGATCTCATTTTCAATATGCGTTGAAGCCAGGGGTATAAAACCGAATGGCAGAACAAATTGGGTTGGATCGTCTTCGGCCACCATATCCCAGAAAAGATCCAAAGGTGATTCATAATCATCAGAGTCATGAATTACTGCCATTAACGTGCTTTTATAGTTACTCTTCGCAAACTGGATTTTTTTATTAACAAATTTGTTGAGCTTTTGTCTGGCATCCTTTAGGCCTTTACATCCGTTTTTATTTTTGCAATCGCACTCTCTAAGACCTGTGGGATCTATTCCATTAGGTGCAAAATATGCTGTATAGAGGTTCATTCCGTCTATATATCCAAGGCGGTCACGTGTCTGGAATTTGCCAAGTTCAGGGTTGTAATGTCTTGCCCGGAAGTAATATAATTCACTTTCTCTATCCCACCTTCGACCAGTGAATAGGTATGGGTTGTTAATAGCGGAGCTACTTTGTTCGATGAAGGCATTATCGTAGATAGTGGGTTTACCAAAGGCGTCATATTCATATCGTTCCACTACCGATCCGCTGGAATTTGTAACCGCAACAACTGATCCGAGGGAATTGTTATGAAAGTAATAATCTGCTGCCCCTCTTCGCATCGACAATATATCATCTAACCAGGTACCGTATACATAGGTTGCTTCAACAGTACCAATCCCATCCTGTTCCTCGATGACCTGGTCTCCGGCATAATAGTAATTTACTGTTTCTGATGGGGTGATTTTTTGAATCCTTCTACCCAATGGGTCATACTTATAGGATGCTGTTGTTCCATTATCGATAGATATTATCCGGTTATAAAAGTCATATTGATAGGCTTGAGTGCCATTTGACAAAAGGTTGCCATTCAAGTCGTAATAGAGTTGTTCGGTAGTAGTTTCGGTTATTTCCTCGTAGCCGTTCATGACATTACTCGAATAAGTCGTTAGCAGGCCATTCTTGCTGGAAGTTAAACGATTGTGAACCGCATCATAGCTCAAGATAGTTTCAGTAGCAGGTGAGGGAATTTGACCCGCAGAAGGTATACCCACTCTGTAATCGGTTACCTGGTCGAGGCCATCATATCGAAATTCCTCGGAAGTCTCCGGATAATGTAATTTATGTAACAGTTTATTATTCCCTTCACTGTCAAGGATATAGTCAATATGAACAAATTGCGAAGGATTATGCTGAATGCTTGTCATTCGATCATTGGCATCATAAGTATAATTGACACTGGTTCCATTAATACCAAAATCCAATGTAGAAGGCCGATCAGCAGGATCGTATTGGTAGGTTACTAGATTGGTCGTGCCATCATGAACGTTCAATAGTTGGCCCCTAACATTCATTTCTCTCCTGATTTGCCGGCCTCCGGGATAAGTTACGGTTAGGCTTCTTCCAGGAATGTCATGGGAATAGGTTGTTACTTTTCCATTTAAACTTTCACTGATCACCCGATCAGCCTTATCGTAAACAAAGGAAATATTTGCGTGGCTGTTTGCTGCAGTAAGCATTCGACCCAACTTATCATAGGTAAATCTGTCATCATTTGAACCGGGAAAATCCTGGTAAATGAGTCGATTGAGAGAATCGTATTTAAAAGCGACGGTATCCCTATTATTGTCTATTCGGGAGAGCAAGTTACCCACGGCATCATACGTGTAATTCACCCTGGTGAAGTCGGCAAATTTTTCTTCTATAATTCTTCGCAGCGGGTCATAACTATAATGTGTTGTCCGCGTATTTGCATCTGTAATACTAATGATGTCGCCCTCAGGATTGTATGCCTTTAAAGTGGTTTTACCTAATGGGTCTATTTCCTGAATGTTACGATTTAATTCATCATACATGTATAGGGTCGTATGCCTGTTACGATCTTGGTAGGATGTTATATTCGAATTTCTATCGTATGCAATTTGAATACTGGTCCCTTCCGGCTCCTCTACACTCGTTAACCTGTTGATCGCGTCGTAAGTATATTGAGTAGCATGTTGGTTGGCATCAATTTTTTCAATGAGATTTCCTACCTTGTCGTATTTGTAAATATTAATGGTTCCCAGATCATCGGAAACCTCGGTGAGTCGGTAGGTGGAATCCCGTGTATAATGGATATGATTGCCGTATGGAGTTGTGATATCTCTTATATTACTGGTAGCGTCATAATAAAATAAAGTCAAATCGCCCTCCGGATTAATAAGACTATCCTGTCGATTAAGCGCATCAAAGGAATACCTGTATTCATTCCCATTGGGGTCTGTTTTCCGAATGATATTGTCCATCGCATCATACTCAAATAACGCAGAATTACCTTTTGGATCGACAACTTCGATCAATCGGTCCAGCTTATCGTATTTGAAGATTGTAGAATGACCATTGGCATCTGTTTCACTTAGCTTATTACCATTGTTGTCATAGGTCATATACCTTGACTTTCCGACGGCATCCTTTATTTCAATCAACCTATCCAGCTCATCATAAACCAAATGGGTTGAATTATTTATCCTGTCGGTAATCTTGGTAATATTTCCATTCGGATCGAAGACAGCGCTGAAAGTTTGACCATGCGGATCCGTGATACTTACCATCCTGTTCAGTGCATCATAGGTTGGTTGATAGGTGTTTCCTTTTGCATCAGTGAATGAAATCACATTGTTATTGAGATCATATGTTACTGACTTGGTATTTCCCAATGCATCGGTTACGGAAGTCAAGAGGTTACGGTGATTATAAGTAAAGGTGGTAGAATTGTTCCTGGGATCTGTTAAAGCAGTTACATTATCGTTAGCATTGCGACTCAAAATTATTTCATGCCCCAAAGCATCTTTAATTTTTATTTGACGACCTAACTCATCATATTCATAGGTTGTTATAAATCCATTGACGTCTTTTATTTTAGTCAAATTACCGCTGGCATCATATTCATAGAAAGTCATACCTCCCAGTGGATCTTCGATTGAAGTAACCCGATTAAGTTTATCATAAGCATAATGAAAAGTTTTTCCGTTTTTATCCGTTCTACCGGTCATATTACCCCGCACGTCATGTACGAAAGAAATCCTTTGGTTCAATGGATCTTCAACAGACTCGATATAGCCATATTGATCATAGAAATACTTTGTCATGTCCCCATTTCCATTTAATTCTGTGAGCACATCCCCATAACTATTATAGGTATAATGCAAAGAAATATTAAGGGGTAGATCAACGCTTAAAACATTGCCTTTTGTATCGTATGAATAACTGGTTAAATTCCCGTTCCTGTCTAAAATACTGGTAACTCTACTTAAAGCAGGGTCATAGGTGTATATGATCGTTTCTCCCAAAGGATTGGTTTCCCTCAATACATTTCCAAGACTGTCGTAGGTGAATATTGTTTCATTGCCATGTGCATCTTTGGATTTAGTGACTTTATTATTTTGATCATAGGTAAAGAAACTGGAATTGCCGCAACAGTTGCCTTCTTGACTCATTAGCCTGCCTTGCGAATCAAAATTGTAAGTTGTTATTTGATCTTGGTTGCCGACCTTTTCAATTAAATATGTGGTACCTAGTGTCAAATTGTATTTGAAAGTTTGTGTGGTAAAGCAAGTTTGTATCTTTTGTACTGCCATACCATCATTATATTTAATAGTTGCTTGCCCTCCATCAGCATTCTCTACACTAATCAGATTATTTTGATCGCCATAGTCATATTTCATGCTATCACCTAATGGATTAATCGTGTAAATCAGATTATGATCCCCGTCGTATTCGAAGGCATATGTTCTTACGGGAGAGTCATTGGCATCGGTCAGTTGAGTCAAATGACCATTTGACCAGGATAGTGAAATTACCCGACCATGAACATCTCTGAGGCTTACAAGCTCCGAACTTGTATAATTCAAGATGATGAATGAGCCATTTGGTTCCTCAATTTTGGTGAGTTTCTTATGGTTTGGATTTTCAAAGTAGTATGTTATACCACTTTTAGCCTTTAATGAGAACTTTCCCGGTTGATATTCTTCCAATTCTTCGGAAATTCCGGTAGGTGGATCATATTGCTGGCCATTTTCCGTAAAAAGGTCCTTTCCTCCATCCATCCGTAAAATGACAATGCCAGTTGTGTCAATGGTATCATCGTAACTCATGAAATAACTAAACATCCAACCATTTCCAAAACCCCAATCTTCAGATCTGCTAAGACTGTTATAGGTAAATACCAGGTCTAGCGATAACCCTTGGTCCGGTATGTAAAAATTGTTTTGTTGTAACATTAGATTTCCGGTATAGCTGTCAACTTCTATACCAAGTGGGCACTGAAGCATAGGCCTTTGCACTGAATGAGCCAAAACAAATGGAGGGAAAAGTATGGAGCTCATTAGGATCCAAGTAATATGATATTTGTGAAAAAATTTCATGTTTAAAGCATTTAGTTCTTGTTTCAATTCGCTATATCCTGGGCTTTTACTAATGAAAGCTTATTGAATACAAACGATTTATCACAACGCATTTAAAAAAATACTTATGTTTGTTATAGAAATCCAAATTATTCCAAGCTAAAGTCAAATCTTAATGTTGAGGGGCCTGCACGGGTATATAGCAACAAAGTTCCTCCTGCATTAGGCCTTAAAATACCCGGAGGACCTCCTGATTCTGAAAGCTCAACAAGTAATTCTAACTTGTTTTCATCCAACCCATTCGGTGTAAAGGCTATAGGAGCGCCGGTTAGGCTGATAACTACTTTTTCCGGAACGGGGATATCCACAGTTCCAATATTCCGATAGTGGATGTACATTGCATTTGGGAAAGAGGCCGTCCAAGGCGTTGATCCACTTGGATGCTGAATATTTATTTGTAACCCATTTTCACTTTCAAAAGCCGGAAGATTACAGACTTGCCCGGAGCTTGTTTGACCTCCTCCTGATCCCCCACTGGCACTACCCCCGCTGAGTATACCTCCTCCTGTGGTAGGGCCAGCTAAAATCTCAAACCCCGCAAACAGCGTATCTGCTTCTCCGCCAGGTTTCTCTGCGATAACATCATAAACCCCTATAGGAGCTCCGATCAGGTTAAAGGAAGCGAATAGATTCGCAGCATCTATGAAATAAGTGTTATACGCAACGATGGGTGGGCCGAGAGAGGCATTTTCCAACCGGATTTCCATATTGGCCGTAAACTTGTAACCTTCTAATTTGGCCGTTACACCTCCTGTATTACCACCTTGGTTGGCATCAACGGATGCAATCTCAAAGGGTACAATAGAAGCCAGTAACCGGGTACCAAATTGATGGTGGGTGTGATTGGCTTTCACCATCAGATAGTAAGTACCGGAATCCAATGCAGGCACCACAATTTCCTGGTTTGGAGAAAAGGCCGCTTGGTGCGAAAAATCATGTTGTGTTCCACTGGCCAGGGCGCCGAATCTCAGGTATAACTCATTGGCGCTATCCAGGGAGTCTGATTCGAAGCTTACCCGCATCGTTTCTCCATGCAACCCTCCAGGGATAATGATCTTATAAAAAACCTCCTCCTGGTCTTGCAGGATATAACGAGGAGTTACCATTACTTCTAAGGTCAACTCGCGGACATCCAGGAACAGTGTACTATCCGAAACTGTGTAGTTATTTCCATTATCACTTTCATTAATATTATCCTGTATATCTGTTTTGACAATCACATAGTAGGATCCCGGATTAATATTAGCGGTCAAAGCGCTCTGATATCGATGAATAGTGTCGTTTTGGCCAAGGTTACGGATATAATGCGGACAGGTGCTCATGATATGATCATCCGGATCGAGTAGGGTATCGTGAGATAAATAAATGGCCTCAGTGATGCCACCGTGAGCATTGTTCGTTCCAACATTCAAAATATCCCATAACACACCGATACCGTCACCCATGAGAACGGTATCGTCCAACAAAGAAACGTCAGCAACAATAAGATCCGCAGGAGGTTGTTGAACGATCAATATAGGGGAGGTGGAAAGGTTATTGGCTTCGGCCTGGTGTTCATATAAAACATCCGTATAGTCCGTTTTCAAGATGATCACCTGGTTTCCGGCCACCTGCCTGGGAACGACGACGGATAAGGTATCCCGATAAGAATCCCCGAGATACAGGTCACCCGATTGTTGGACGGAACCTAAAAGAATGTCATCAGGGTCCAGGATAAAATCCGATGATATATAAATATTATCTATCCAAGTAGTGCTGATAATGTCCGCATCCCTGTTGCGTATTTTCCAATCTATTTCCAGGGGCTGCCCGGCGATCCCCTGAACCGGTAGATTAAGCTCATCTACAGTGAGATCAGGAGATGGCGAAAGGATAATGTTAATAGGCAATGGGACTCCGCCGGCATCCCGAACCACCTGGGTATTATTGGTTCTGTTGGCGTCCATGACCTCTAATTGGTTATCGGTTTGTGCGAGTAAATAGTACTGACCGGAAAAGCCATTGGGTATGGTTACGGAACGTGTCTCCTGGTATTGACCCATGGCCACCATAGTGGTGTCGTGTTCCCATTCCAGCAAGAGCGTATCGCTTGGATCTAACACCACATCTGTTGACAAGTAAATCCCATCGTACCAGGAAGGAGCCAGCGTAGCTCCCTGCCCGACATTATCAACGATCCAGTCGACAATTATTCGGGACCCCGAAAATGCGGTTCCGGGAGCATTAATCTCGGTGAGGGCAAGGTCGATTGGCGGATAAGCCTGCACATTTACAGCTTGTCCAAGTATATTGTTTTGTTCTGCCAGGTGTTCATAGATGTGATCATTAGCATCGGCCCATACATATATATAATAAGTACCGGCGGATAAACCAACAGGTATGGTCAGGTCGGCATCTGTGATATAACTATTGCCGGATGCCACCGATCCAAAGGAATGATCGATCTGTCCCAAAGGTGTTGCCAAAACAGGATCCCATGGCGAAAAGGCAGAAATAAATATTTTATCCTGCCAATCACTGATGGCTATATCTGCTACACCTATGTTACGGATGACCGATGAAACCTGTATCGTATCTCCTGCTGTTACGGTGCCTTGAACAGTAATTAGATCGACGATTAAATCAGGAGACTGCGACAAACGGATTTGAATGGCGCTACTCATCGCTACATTATTATGCTCCATTTGATCTTCATATATCTTGTTCGAAGCATCGGTTTGAACGAAAATGTAATAGGTGCCCGATATGCCATGTGGCAACATGACCTGTTCAGATCGATTAACGACATCTCCGGCCGACAGGGCTATGGAAAGGTCAAAACTTCCCAGCTCCGTATCCGTCTGCGGGTCGAAATTCATATCAGATGAAAGGAATATTTTATCTCTCCAGGTTGTGGGTTGTGTGATATCTCCCGGTCCGTTGTTGATCACTTGCCAATCGATGGCAATCATCTGGCC
>JANQFB010000093.1 GCA_028278085.1 Chitinophagales bacterium | reverse complement strand
TTATTCGTTGTGCTCAGCGCCTGGGTTCGCTTCTGTACGGTAGCTTCGAGCATCTTATTCTGGTTCCTGATAAGCTTTTGCCTTTCCTTATAGGAATCTATCAGTTTTTGGCTGGCGTAGATATTTTCAAAATATTTACCCAATTCCTTGGCCAGGGTATCGATCAGCACCCGCTCTTCTTTCATAAAAGGCCCTTCATCGAGGAGCGGCGTTTTCATGCAATAAGATACTTCCACATAGCCTCTTTTTTTACCGGAGATCACAATATTGCTCACCATATTCCACCTGGTCTTTTTGTAGTTGGCCGAATAGGTAGTCGATCCATCGACATTTATCCTGACACAGGTAATATCCGGATAGCTCCAGGCATGGGGGATGATCGATACCAATTGCCGGATCACATGATCCGATGGGATATCGATGCTGGAGGTGATCTGAAGAAAATTATAGAGGCACTTCAGCTCGCGCATCCGTTTTTTGACATCCATCAGCAAATTCTTGGCCGTGTTCTGCGTCTTTTTCAGCTCGGAAATATTCATGCCATAGCCGATCATATATTTGAGCTTGTCTGCTTCGAAATAGGGGAACAGTTTCCGGAGGTAATATTCTTTTTTATTATTCCGGGTGGTTAATTCATCGATCCACTCCGTAGCTTGCCGGTATTTGATGGCCTGGTGGAACTGTACTTTCCGGAAGGCCATATTTTCTTCGTCAATATTCCTGTACCGACAGTATGCCTGATCGTCTTTACCGATAAACTGCTTCCTTAATCTTTTGTTCGGCATGGCGCCCGGATTCAGATAGATATACCGGTGATCGGGATTGAACACAGTGATATCCGCAGGTATATTATTCAGGATGGTATCGGTAAACTTCCGTTGCTCTTCCAATTGTTGCTCGGCGATCTTGCGATTGGTAATATCGGTAATGATCGCGATCGATCCTTTCACCCGCTGCTTATCCTCATACATCGGCGATCCGCTGATCAGCCACCATTTTACTTCTCCTTTTTTGGTTTTCACCTGCACTTCGTATTGGTGAGCGGATCCGGTTAATCTTTGGCGATTGATCTTTTTGATCATTTTTTTATCCGCATCGCTAATGCCGAATACCTGCATGGCCTGGCTGTTCATCAGGTCTTTGCGGTTGTAGCCCGACATCTGGCAGAGTTTGGCATTGACATATTGAATAACATCCTGGTTGTTCACGTGGAGAATACCGTCATTGATCGTTTCGACCAGGTTCCGGTAGCGTGCTTCGCTTTTATGCAAAGCTTCCGTGGCGATCTTCTCCTCGGTGATATCGTTGATGATCAGTGAAATACCCTTGTGTTTGCCGTTTTGATCCTTGATGGGAAAAACATTCTGCCGGGTATGGATGATCCGGCCGTCTTTCGTTAACCGGGTCGTTTCCTGGTCGCTGATACTTATGCCCTTTGATAATTGCATGAGATTATCCGCTACCTCATCCCGTTTGCCTTTCGGGATCAGCAGGCTGCTCGGCTTGCCGATGATCTCCGAAGCCTTGTAGCCAAAGATCTTTTCGGCGGCCTTATTCCAACTGGTAATTTGGCTGTTGATCACATTCAAAATAGCCAGGTTGGCATTTTCGACCACTGAAGCCAGTTCCAGGATCTTTTTTTCCGCCCTTTTACGTTCGGTAACATCGGTAATAAATCCTTCCAGCGCTAATAGCTTCCGGTTTTCCCCAAAAACGAAGATCCCTTTTTCCCAGACTTGTTTGATCTCATTCCTGGCGGTGATGATCCGGTATTCCAGTTCAAAATCATTCTGCTCGAGGATAGCTTTTTTAAGTTGGCGGTTAACCACGGGCAGGTCGTCGGGATGGATGATCCTGGACAGGCTTGGATCCTTGATCAGGAATTTGGCCGGCTTATAACCGCTAAGCTCGAAAAAGCCTTCACTGATATATTCAAGTCTCCGATGTTTGTCGAAGGAGCATCGGTACACCGTTCCCGGGAGGTTACCGATCAAAGACGATAAGAACCGTTCGCTTTCCTTCAGGTTTTTCTCAACCTCTTTTCTGTCCGTAATATCCCTGACGATCTTCAGCACTTCTCCGGGACCGCTTTTGACAATCCTGGTTTCATAACACCTTCCCTTGAATTCATATTCAAAATACTGCATCGTATTCCGCTTGACCGCTTTTTTACTGAGGTCGAGTTCCGGTTCGTAAATAGTGTCGGGTAGTAGGTTTTGCATTTTTTCGCCAATGAAATTTTCTTTGGAGATCAGCAGATCACTGACATTTTTGACATGATATCCAAGATAGGTGCCGTCGATGGTGGTTCTGAACATCATATCCGGCATAGCGGTCAGCAGCGCCCGGTTTCTTTGTTCGCTTTTGATCAATGCCTCTTCCGCTTTTTTCCGCTGTGATATATCCAGCATCGACCCTTCGACGTAGCCCTGGTTTTCATAGCGCTGCATCGAAACAAGGATGTCAATGGTTTCGCCCGTCATAGTTTTAGCCTGGATCTCATCTTCCAGGATGGCGCCCTTGCGCTTCAATTGCCGGAACATTTCCTTACCTGCCCGTTTGTCGGCCCACAGATCCGGTACCGGGGTCTTTAACAATTCGGCTACGGAGGTATTGAAATACTCCGCCATTTTTTTATTCAGGGTTTTGAATTCCTTCCCATCCAGAGAGGTCCTGAACATGCCGACCTGGGCGTGTTCCAGCATATTACGGTACATTCCCTCACTCTTTTGCAGGGCTTCCTGCACACTGAATTTTGAAAGGATCGCTGCCATGGAACTGCCAAATCGTTCAAAGCTTATCCGTAACCGGTCATTCACGTCATTTTTAAGGGTAACCGCAATAAATCCGATCATGTTATCCTTGTCATTCAAAGGAATAATGCTCAAGGATCTTAGTTTATATTGATCGACAACAGTGGCTATCGGCGTTTTTAACTTTTTGGTGGCCAACTGGCCCGCGATATTCTGACAGATCTCCTCTTTATCATGGGTTACATAGATCTTCCCCTGGGTAAGGCTTTCGAAACTGGCGGTACATTCCCGGTAGGCACGGAAGTCCCGACTGGTATTGATATTTAACTCATCCTGGATCTCGGGAGGAAATTGCACGTCGAAACGCTGGTTTTTCAGGATCAATTGACCGGTGTCATGATCATAGAGATACATATGACAGGAAAAAGCGTGGAAATGGTTGACAAAGGATCTGAATAACAGCGTATGCAGTTCCTGCCACGAACGGGTACTGTTGGAAGCATTGTGTATCCCATCCAATGCCCTGAGTTCCCGGTAGGAGTAAGATAGTTCCACTTCGGCATTTTTGGCTTCGGTGACATCACTCACAAATACCTGTAACATCGATTTGCCTTCGACCTCCACTAATTTCGCATTTGCCTGGAAGATCACCTCCAGGTCATGTTTATTTTTAACGGCACATTCATAAGAGGTACTGCCGCTTTGCTGCACCTTATTTAAAATGACCCGGAAAGGAACCACCAGGATCTGTTGTTCGATCTCCGAAGGGCTCATCGACAGCAATTCCTTATTATCATAGCCGAAAATATCAGATACCTTGCGGTTGACATTGATCAACCGTTGGGTTTGGATATCTGCAAGGATTATCCCGGTATAGGCCTGTTCGAAAATATCCCTGTATTTTTCCTCACTCCTGTCCAGGGCAAGTTCCGCTTCTTTTTTGTCGCTGATATCCCTCGCCGATCCAAGTACCTGCTTTACCCTTCCATGTTTATCCAGGATAGTTTTGATCCGGTCTTCCAGCCAGATATATTGATCACTTTTACCATGCTTGATCCGGTAACTGAGGGTAGTAATTGTTTTATTCCGGATAGCTTCTTTGGTGGAGTGTAAAACTTTATCGATATCTTCCGGGTGGATCTTGTCATACCACTCCCGGATGCCTTTGGCGAATGCATTACTGGGATATCCCAATATCTTTTTTAGCTGTAAACCATGGAAGGAAGCTGGATTCTTTTTCAGATTTATATTGGTTAGCTGGATATTGTAGATGATCTGATCGACATTGTCAAGAATATCCTTAAGCTGTTCGGTACTTTTTTTGTGCCGCCGCTCCGCCTGATTTTTAGCGATTATCGAAGCAATCTGATTGGTTAACCGTTTCAGGCTTGTCGGCTGGAAAGGAAGGGCATTTTTACCCGGGATCAGGGAAATCAAACCTAAAGGCTCTCCGTTGTTGATGATCGGGATAATGGCCAGGGAATGAATATCGAGGAATTTAATGACCCAGGGGATAAAACTCAATAAGATATTTCTATCGGAATATTCCGCCATCGAGCGGGCAATTTCATGCTGATCATCGATGATGAATATCTCACCGGTTTTCAAGGCCCGGTAAAAATATCCCCGTTTACGGAGCTGTGGTACATAGTTGTCGACGCTAACCCCCAGCCGTTTTTCAACGGTTTTCAACAGTCCGCGATCAATCAGTTGTTTGTAGATCACCAGTTTGTTACTGGATTTATGATAGAGATACATCCGGCAGGAAGTTGTCTCAAAAAATTCCATGTAGGCGTTAACGATGGTATCGGCAAGATTTTCGAAGGAAATATCCTGCAGGGATGCCCGGTTGATCTGGTCGAGCAGCATCAATTCTTTTATGGACGCCTTCGCAGATATTTCGGCATCAGGAGATGCATCGGGAGATGCCTCAGCATCCGGGGAAGATCCACCGTTGGATGGTGGCCGGTTCAGGGTAGATCTGGTAGGCTGGATCTGTGCGGCTCCATTGACCAGGGCCCTCAAACGGATTAGTTCATTTTGCTGTTGGCGGTATTGCAATAAAAACTTAACCTTAAATTTCAGGTGCGATAGTTCCGGTTCACCCGAAATGATGTCTACGGCAGGCTGTGGATTATCCTGGTTAAAGAGAACACTTCTTTTCCCATTGACGTTAAAAAGGATCAATGGGACATTCTTGTCATGTTGATGGCTTTGTAAGGTTTGAGCCAGCTCCGGTTGATACAGATCTTCAATGGCCGCATCTATGAGCCATAGCCCATAGTTGTCACGCCTGATCTTGGTCAGCGCTGCTTTCCCAGTAGTTACCCGGTCAACGGAATATCCTTCCTTACTCAGGCCGTCGATAATACGGGAATGCCCCCGACGCCGGTTTCCCACCAGCAGAATCTTGGTATCAATAATCGCCCTCCTCAACTTGTGCTAGTTTAATGCTGTTAAATTAGCTTCAAATCCTGCTCTGCTAATGGATATGAAGTAAATTCACATCGATCCACAGACAAAGAGAATTTCGATTTTTTGAGCTGGATGAAGCTTAACCCCTCAGCTTATTGCTTTTTGGTGTTCGCCATTTGGGGTTCGGCGTATTCAGAAGGCTAAAGCGAACCGAATCGTACAAACGTTCGGAAAACCATTCAATACTTAAATGCGAAGGCAAGTTATCGAAAATGGCGGAATCTCAAAACCGCATTTCTACCTATTTTGGCTACGTATTTTACCTATGGGTATCTGCTGAAATATTAGCCTGGGGCTTAATTTAAGCGTGTTTGCCTCTTTCACCTGTTTCTCACTTGGCTGGGGAAAGTGAACGTCGAAAAAGATGCCCTCCGGTCATTTTACATTCCCGGATAATTTTTGATCCGGGATTTTAACCTTATGGGCAAATTCTCCGTATGAGGAATATTTTCATCCTGGTAGCAGGGTGTACCAAGCAATGCAAAAGATATGCAGAAGATCCTTATTGTTGAAGACAAAGCATCTATCCGCGAGGGTATGAGAGACATCCTCAACCTGGAAGGTTATGAGGTGATCATGGCCAATCACGGGAGGGAAGGTTTGCGTATGGCCAAAAAGGAACTACCCGACCTGATCATCTCCGATGTAACCATGCCTGAAATGGATGGCTACGATATGTTAAAAGAGTTGAAGTTGGTCCCGGCCACCTTCCGTATCCCCTTTATTTTTCTGAGCGGTAATACAGAGATCGAATATTTGCAGAAAAGTATGAACCTGGGGGCGGATGATTATTTAATGAAACCCTGTCCACCGGAGGAGCTTCTGGAAACCATAAAACGGAAGATCCAGAAGAAACCGGTGTACGGCGACCAACTGGAGGAACTGCGGAAAAATATCAGCGCAGCTATCCCGCATGAAATGATAACCCCACTCAATGGTGTGATCGGTTTTGCTCAATTACTCAAAAATAAGAGTTTGGAGATCGATCTGGATAGCCGGGTGGAAATGGCCGAGGCCATCTATAACAGTGGCAACCGTTTACTGAAGCTGGTTGAAAACTATATCTGGTATACCGACCTCGAGATCTGGGGAACGGACAAGGAAAAAATAAGATCCCTGAAAAACGAACCTTCCATCGATATTGACAAAGAAGTGATAAAAATTATCGATCGATATCGAAGCGAGAAAAATTGCATCATCGACCAGGATGTCGAAGCGCTGAAGATGCGGATCAAGCCGGATCTATTCCAAAAGATATTGGTTGAATTGCTGGATAATGCTGTCAAATTTGCCAAGCCGAAAACCGCTATATATGTCAGCTTATCGCAGGAGCAGCAGGAGCTCGTATTGTCGATCACCAATGAAGGCCCCGGCATGACCCCTGAGCAGATCGAGAAGATCGGAGGATATATGCAATTCGACCGGACAAAGAAGGAACGAAGGGGTATCGGATTGGGATTATCGATCGTCCGGAAAATTGTCGACATGCATGACGGATCCTTTCTCATAGAAAGTGTTCCCGACGATGAAACAACGGCACACATAAGGTTTCCGGCTGCCTGAAAATTCCCTATCTTTCAGGATCATTCGTGTTTATTGGTCTGAATAAAATGCTCTGCAACCATGGAGGAAGGATACCTGCTGAAAGAGTTCTACAATGAAAAGCTTGTCAAAACCATTGCAGCCGATTTGGGCCGGGCGTGGCCACCCTTTGACCGGGAGGGATTTGTCGAGTCGATTTTACCGGCGCTGGAACATAAAAGTCTCACGGAAAGAGCCATGCATATCACGGAAACGATGTACCGCTATTTGCCGGCATCTTATGGGGAAGCTTTGGAGATCCTGCTGGCTTCCTTCGGTCCGGAATTGAAAGCCAACCAGGTTTCCGGGATGGAGCCGTTTTATTACCTTCCGCACGCCAATTACGTAGCCTGTTATGGCCTGGAACATTTCGAACTGTCGATGAATGCCCTGCTTGAGATCACCAAACGCTTTACCGCAGAAGGGGCGATCCGTCCGTTCATTCAACGATATCCCGAACAGACCCTCCGACAACTGTCCGGGTGGGCAAAGGATAAAAATGTCCATGTCAGGCGCCTGGTATCGGAAGGAACCCGCCCCCGCTTACCCTGGGCTTCGCACCTGGAGGCCTACCGGAAAGATCCCCGGCCGGTTATCGCCCTGCTGGAACAATTAAAAACTGATCCCGAACTGTACGTCCGCCGTTCGGTAGCGAATAATATCAATGATATCACCAAAGATAATCCGGGTATTGCCTTACAAACGCTTAAACAGTGGGCCACCATTGACGATGAAGGTACGCAGTGGATCATCCGGCACAGTTTGCGGTCATTAGTTAAACAGGCAGATCCCCAAGCTTTGAGGATCCTGGGATACCCGGTGCCGCCAAAGGTTAAGTTGGAACGATTTGAGCTCCGTTCCGATAGGATCAAATTGGGGGAGAACCTGGAGTTTGAATTGGTGATGGTTTCCGAGGCCAAAAAAAACCAGGCGCTCATGCTGGATTACCGGGTCCATTTCATGAAGGCCAACGGAAAGCTCGCGCCGAAAGTTTTTAAATTGTCCAAAAAAGCATTGAAACCGGGCGAACGGATCCACCTCTCCAAAAAACATCCCATCAAACCCATATCGACCCGAAAATACTACCCCGGAACGCATCGCCTGGAATTACAGGTCAATGGCCAGAAAATGGGTGATCTTGCCTTCGAATTGATCATCTGATAGCCCGCTGCTATAGGTATTCGGTAAGCGGTTGCCGGCCCTGTTCCAGGTGTGAGATCCTCGTACCTTGTGCGCCATCGCAGAATTAATTGAATGAATATACCTATTATAAATATTTGTTTTCAATATATTGAAACGATAGTGTAATTAATTCTGCAACGGCGCACTAGGTTTTCTGCCTATTCTCATAATTTCGGTTTAAAACCCATGCTATCCGCGGGTTTCAAGGTTATTTTTGTTTATAACCATTATTATCCGCCGGCAATGTTACGCGAGCACCTTCAAATCAGCAATACCGACTGGGTACAATTCCGGGTATTTCTCTATCAAACCTACCTGATCAATCCGGAAATAACTTTTCATTATCAAAATATTCAAATAGCTCAAACGAATTATAGTTGGTTGAATAGTCAGCATAGCCTGGCTGCCGATAATTATGTTAATCCATCTGCTTACATATCAATACGGAAGACTCAGATCCTTCTTTTTAACAGCCATGGTATATGGTATAGCAGGCTGGCGGGTAAGCCGGTCCGCTTTTTGGCGAGCGATCGCTATAGCTACCACTTCCGTTCGAAAGGAAGCAAGGTTTTTTAATAAGGCCCTGCCCGGAATGGTTGTTGCCTTCCGTCTATCCTTTACTCCCTTTCTCATTTGGGGGTTGATACTGGCCGGTACCACCGAAAGTCTGGCCCAATCCGTTTCAAAAACATCCGGCAAGAAAGAGGCGAAGATCTGGCAGGTCCTAAAGCGCTCCAAGATTTTCGAACAAAAAAACGTTGCAAAAAAGAGCAAAGCTCCCCGGCAAACCAAGCCAAAAAACAAGCGAGCTGAAAAAAAGCCCTCCCGGGATTCCAGAGTGAAGCTTCCCTTCCTCAAGAACCGCCAGAAACAAGGGCACGAAAGCGGACAAAAGAAAGCTCGGAAAAGATCCGAAAAACAGGCCAAAAAAGAGCTGAAGCAACAGAAACGCCTGGCTGCCAAAGTGGCCCGTAAACTGGAAAAAGAGCAATCGCGGGAAGAAAGAGCCGCCAAAACTGCCGTCAAAAAGCAAGCCAGGGAAAATATAAAAGCTAAAAAACAAGCGACCCGCGATGCCCGGGCAACAGGCAGGGATCAGGTCCGGGAAAAGAGGGCCGATGTTCGTTCGGTAAGAAAAACCACATCGGAATCGCTCCGGAAGAAACGAAACGAAAACAGAAAGTCGCGGAGCCAGGTGTTAAAGGCCAATCACCGGAAAAAAGCAGATGTAAAGGTGCAGATGCACGCCTTGCGTAAACAACTCCACGCAAAAAAGAAGACGGTTTCCGGGAATAAGCAGCTTAGCTATCGGCAGATCAAAAAAAAACGGGCCATGATCAGCCGGTCGATCCGGGAAGCCCGGCAGGACAAAAGGAAGCGCACACAAACAGTACAGCAAGAAAGATCAGCTTTAAAGGAAAAGATCAAAAGTGACCGAAGAGCCTATCAGAAAGCCAAAGTTGCTGCCTGGCATGACAACAGATCTTCCGTAAAGGCCTTACAAGACACCCGGTTGCAGGCCCGCGCCGAAGTTATGAAAAAGAGATCCGAGCTATCAACGGAGCGTCAACGGTTGAATCCCCGGTTGCAAGCCAGGATAAAAGAAAAAGCCATAAGACAGGTACAAAAGGAACGGAAAGCGGAAGCAGCCAAGACGGAAAAAGAGATGGCCAGAGCGGTCAGGTCGATGGCAAAAGAACAAAATAAGGAATTGATGGAATTAGTCAGGGAGCAGGAAAGGATCAACCGGGAAGAGATGGAGGCTGCAGAGGCAGCACAACGGGAAATGGAACAGGCTGCACGGGAGGAGAAGAAAGCAGCGCTTAAATCGCAGAAACAATCGGAAAAGGTCACCGCGGGAGCCCAAAACAAGCTACAGAAAGCTGAACAGGTTTCCGGTAAAGCGGCATTATCCGCGCTTGCTGCGATTGAAAAAGAGCGGATCCGCCGGGAGAAAGCTGCTGCCAGATCTTTGCAGACCAGCGCCGAAGCAGCAGCAAAAATGGAACGGACTGCAAAAAAGCTGGCGGAAAGGCAGGCAAATGATCAAGCGAGACTTGAAAACAAGCAGTTGATGCAGCAGGTAAAAGCCCAGGATCTGATCAACCGGGAAGAATTACGTACGTCCATCCTGGAAGAACGGGAAGAAAAACGTTCTGCCCAGGCAGCCAAGAAAGCGGAAAAACAGCAGGAAAAGGATGCGGAAAAAACCGCTGCCGCCGAAGAGAAAGCTTCCCGGCGGACAGCAAAAACGGCTGACCGGGAAACAAGTGATCAAGAAATTGCAAAAGCCGAAGGATCCGGAAAATCCAAACAGGCAATCCCTGAAGTCTCCGAAACGAACAAAAACAAGGGAGAAAAAAGACCGGTTAAATCACCATCCGGGAAATCTGCCCGGAAGATCACCCGTCAGGAAAAAATGCTTGACCAGGAAAAGGCGAAGGCCGCAAAGGATGCTATCATGACCCTGGCTAAACAACAGGATGAACTAAACCGGGAAGAGCTGAAGTCGCTCAAAGACCTGGAAAAACAGGCTATTGCCGATGATGCGGCTAAAAACCGGATGATCAGGCAGGCAGCCAAAGATTCTGCGCGTTTGCAGCGACAACAGGAACGCGAAGATAACAGGTCGAAAGAGGATATCTCCGACCGGGAAGTATCCGATCAGGCCAACGAAAAAGTTGATAAACCCTCGCCCGGATCTACCGATAAAAAAGCCAGAAGGTTGGCCCGGAAAGCAGCCAGGCAGGAAAACCGGGAGATCCTTGCCATGGTAGCTCAGCAAGACCGGCAGAATATCGAAGAACTCAAGGAGGCCAGGCGCCCGGGGCCCAAGAAAACCGAAAAGGCAGATAATACCGGAACCTCCCGGAAAAACAAGGATCCGGAGCCTTCCAAAAAGCTTGAGGGCGGCCCCAAACAAAAGCCCGCTAAAACGGTTCGTTCGCAGCTCGCAAAGGATGTCAATCCGCCCGAACAAGGTGTGGACGACCGGAAAAGCCCGGCGGAGAAACGCCGCCACAAAAAGCAAGCTAAAGATCACCAGCCTCCCCGCGAAGACCTACCGGCCGAAACTCCCGGGCAGACGGAAGAAGCTGCTATCGAGTCTCAGAAGATCCGGGATAATCCCGGTCAGCCATCCAAACAGGCAAAAGCAGATCCGGAAAAGCGCCGCAAGGACCGGCAATTATCCAGGCAAAAAAGAGATGAAAATAGGGCTATCATGGCCAAAGCATTGGAACAGGATGCTTTGAATCGATCGGAAAAGCCGCCGCGGGTGGCAAAGGAAGAGCACGGTGATGAACGGCCGGATAAAAGGCTGACAGAGCGAAGGGCCGAAATCGCCGATAGAAAAAAGCCAAGCCAAAAGAAGGACCAGGCTTCCGGTATCGCCAGGCGACCGGCACATCGATCTGAGCCGGACGATAAGGCGCTGGCTGATACTAAAACTAAGCTCCGGGAACTACCGGTTAGCCCACCGGCTAAGAAAGAAAAGGTGAAAGCTGTGAGGCCGGGTGCCCGGAAAAAGGTCCGGCAGAAAGATGGAGCACCCCGGCTAAAAAATCATGAAGCGGCCTTTCGTGCCCAAAGAAAACAGGAAAGGCAGCGGAAGAAAGCATTGTTGTCTCAAAGCCCTGGGCAACGGGAGCAAACAAACCCCATGCTTTCCCGGATCGATGCGGTTCAACCCGAAAAAAAGGATAATGGCTACGAAAACAGGAAGCCTGACTTTCATGGTGTTGATGCCTTGATCCCGCCCGCAGAAGCGCACCGCTTCGAAAAGCCGCCTAATACTGAATTTCCGGAGGCCCCGACCGATCGGGAAGCGGCAAATGGAACAGATCCTTCCCTTAAAACTGAAATGCCCGGTTCCGCACCTCTGGAAATAAACCGGCCTTTGCATACGCCGGAAGAGGGCCAAAAAACAGCCACCGATCCTGCGGCAGAGCGATCCAGGAACCGGCAGGTCATGGCTATTGTCAGGGCCCAGGAGAAATTGAACAGATCGGAGATGAAGGCGCTCAGAAAATCGGACCTGGCCGAAGAGAAATTATTTGTCAGATCGATCAGGCGTGATGAACGGCTGGCCCAAAAGGAGGAAAAACGGACCGCGAAGACTGCCCGTCGGCACCAGGAAGAAAAGCCTGAAATAGCTACGAACCATTCCGGAGAAAAAAACGCAAAGATCAGCATGGGGGAACCGGTGGAAAAACAAGCCAAAATCCCGCGTGAAAAAAAGACGAAAGGTAAATCGAGTGCTCCTGTGCCCGCGATCGAAGAGCCACAGATCGAAGCCTTGCAAGCCCGGCATACCCCGCCTCCGGTGAAAGATCCATTACCGGTTACGGAAGAACCTGACCGCTTAAAGGAAAAAACGGAGCCAATAGCGAAAGCCTCCGGCAGATCCGCGGAGAAGCAAGGGGATCGCATAAGGACAGGAGAAAACAAGATCCGACAGAGAACGGTAGCCGCGAAAGAACGTGAACCCAGGACAACCGATCGTTTGCCAAATAAGGAAATCGCGGAGCATCCCGACCTGGCGCCGGAAATTGATACCAACGGCCTTGGGCTTGCCAGGAGTGTAAAAAGGAAGAAAGACAGGCTACCAAAAACCGGATCAGCCGAAACTCTGGTACCCTCCAATGAACCTGAAGTTGAAATTTCCACCACCCAGCCTGCTCTACGAAAGCACAGGCCCAAAACGCCGGACAAGCTGGAGTCAACTCCCGTTCGGATAGCCAAGGATGATGATCGGATGGCCGATCAGTCCCGAAAATCAAAGATCCCACGGGATAATAACAGACCCGGTAAACAGAAAGTTCGGAAAAACGAAGGGCTGGCCCATAGAACAACAAAGGTCAGGGAATTAATTCCCCCCCAACCGGAGGATAGATCCGATCCCGCACCGGTAGAAGAATATGAGCCTCCCTTGGAAACGAGGCTGGCTGTTCCTGTAAGATCTGTGGTAGAAAAAAGCCCTATTGCCGAAAAAGCTGAACGGATCAAAAGACGGGAAAGAGACACCCGGATCAGGGAGAAGAAGCATGCTGTTCCTGTAAAACCCGTAGTAGGAAAAGGCCGGCCTGCCGATAAAGCTGAACGGATCAAACAAAAACCCACGCCTATCATGAAGAAAAAGCAGGCCGTTCCTGAAAAACCAGTGGTAGAAAAAAGCCGGCTTGCCGACAGAACTGAGCGATCCAAACGCCAGGGAAAAAGTAGCCCGGGTATTGACTGGATTATCCCCGCCCATATCATGGTGGAGTGGACACCTGCCGGCCCGCCTGTCGCACTCGATCAGCCGGAGGATGTGCAGGCAAACACCGGGGAATGGAAACAACAAGATCCCGAAAAAAAACATGCCGGGCATAAATCCCGCCACAAGAAAAAACGGAAGAAGAAAGTGTCGGATCAACGGGAGGATTACCGGAAGTGGAACAAAAAAGCCGGATTTTTGGCAGCGCACGAGGAAGAACCATCAGGCTCTGACCCGCCAGTATTGGCGCAGCTTAACCCACCGGCAAAAGAAATTAACAAGCCCGAACCGTTAGCAACTGCCGATACCTCACGGGCAAAAAAGAGTAAACGGAAAATAACACCGGTATCCCGGCCCGATGATGATGTTCAGCCGCAGCAAAATGATACTCCCCGGAAAATCACCTCCGGAAAGGCCGATAAGGATCCCCGGCAACACCTGTTTACCGGCAAAACCCGGAAAAAGGATCGACGATCAGCCCCGGAAAGATCCCGCGATGCCCGGTTAAAGGTCAGCCAAGCCGATACCAGCCATAATGATCCGAAGATCCGTGTCCTCGGTATCCAAAGCAGGAGAGCGCAGCGAGCCCGGAAATTATCGGACGATCTCCAGCAAAAACACCGGGAAGCCTACAAGCAAAAGGAAATTGCCGATGTATCATCCAGGATCGATAAAATGGTAAAGGTGCGGAAAAAGCGCGTTGGGCTGGTTAAAAATTACCGCCTCTCGGAAACCGATGAGCATAAACACAAAATGAACAGGAACTGGGAGATCAGGCTGCATAATAAAACCAAAAAGCGTTGCCGGAAAGGTCATAAAAGAGAGCAACGGCGGGAGTGGGTGAGAAGGTTATTTGCCGGGCTCTAGGAAAGTATCCGGATGTGATCGCACCTGGTATGATTGTCAAAATTAACTCAATTTTATGTCAATTTTGACATGATCTTAACTCAATTTTGACATATAGTTGCATTTAGCCATTTGGAACGGCATTTCTTTTAAAGATATATCGCCAGGCCCAAAAAAACGGCCGGAATAGTGTGTATAAGAAAAAGTACCTGTCGGGTAAGGGAAACCGCTCGAAGTCTTTGATCGAGATCCAACTGATATAACCGGACTTTACCCGCCAGCTTTTGTGCAACAGCATATTATAAGATAACTGTTGATAATAGTTTTGGGTGCTTTTCCGGAAATATACTTTCGGATCCGATAACATATAATGCATGGCTATGTCGGTCAACCGGTCGATCCCGGTTTGGATGCTTAATTCTTTGGTAATGGCATCGGGCAAGTCAATATCCAGTATGGAATGGCAAAGGGAGCAGGCTTGTAATACTGCCCGAAAAGCATTGGCATGTTTGGCTTGCTGTAAAAAGGCAGACCAGTCATGGATATAATTCCCGGACAGGAAAGCAGCAATATCCATCAGCCAGAACAACCGCACCCAGGCGTGCTTGGCGCCATGCTGGCATAGATAGATCAATTGCAGGCCCGGTTCAAAGGTCTTTAATGGAAATCCCTCCAGGTTTAAAATGCCCCAATCGGTGGCGTTGATGTCGACCGGGAGCAAATATTTATTTTTAAAAAGCCGCCATTGCAGCTCGATACTGATCTTATTTTCTTTATGTACATAGGCAAAGGTCGTAACCAGCTTTAACCAGGAAGCCATCTGTTTTTCCGTCAGTTCGAATAAAGGATATTCCAGGTTGTATCCTGCTGCCAAAATGATCCGGTGGGCTTTATATACATTTTCGGGTGCTACCAGCAAATCGATATCGATGGAGTAACGGTAATCGGGAGCCCCGTAAAGCTGTTGGGATAAGCCCGAGCCTTTCAGGGCTATTACAGCAATGTTTGCCGCTTCAAGATCCTTTATGATCTTTACCAAAGCCCCCCGGTTAGCCAGCATCCTTTTCTTGCTTTTTTTGAGGGTTTCCGCCAATTTACCCGCCGGCTCAGTGGGGATACTGCTGTTCGGGATCTCGATGATCGGGGCCAGGCGGTGCCTTATCAGCAGTTGATGGAAGCGATCCCAATCGATCGCCGGATCCGCCGGGAGGTCGACAGGCCTTTGACCGGCCAGGAATGCCTTCATACAACTGACCAGCAGCCTGAATTCCGGAGACCAATTCGCCTTGTCCATGAACTGTCAAAGATAAGGAGCTTATTCATTATTGAGCCACCCGATTTCTGCCCCGGTTTTTTAAAAAAATAACAGTTATTTGGGAATAAATATTCGATTTTTGTTAACTTGGAGATCAGATATTTATTCCTTA
Source organism: Chitinophagales bacterium (assembly GCA_028278085.1). GTDB lineage: Bacteria > Bacteroidota > Bacteroidia > Chitinophagales > JANQFB01 > JANQFB01. Next base: position 13,287 of record JANQFB010000093.1, on the reverse strand, counting down.
ATATTAAAAAGAAGAAACCATGAGTAATCCAGTTCAACAGAGCCTGAAAGATAACGAGGCCGAGATACTAAAAAACCTTCCTGAAGAGTTTAAAGCAGATTTGGAGAAACAAATTGCAGATGCGGCGCCTGCCCCACAAATGACAGATGCTGAGGAAGCCGAAGCGATCAAAACTGAATTGAAAGAAAATCCGGATATTGATGACGCTGCGGTGATCCCTGAATTCGAAAAAAATCCAACGGCCCATCATATGCCTCCTCCGCCCAGCCAGGAAGAACAGGATGCCGAATTGAAGAAAAGACAGGAAGAGATGGGTCAAAGTTAACGCAACAATCCTTCATTAACTGTATTAAAGCATTGTCATTGCACCAGGTAGTATTTGGCAATGCTTTTTTCGTCACCTAACTTCCCAATTTGTTAAGCACATAAATAAGGATTTAACCATCCCTGTTTGTATAAATTTTTGCTGACCATGGCAAAGTGCTCCTGGAAAACCTCCGGTATATCTATTTTCTCGATGGTTTGCTGGTATAGTTTGCCTTCATCATTTTTCGTGACTTCTCTTAGATAAAGTGGTGTGCGGATGCTTCTTCTTTCGGGATCGAAGGTAAGCAGACCCCGGGGACCTTCGGTTTGCACATTGTTTAATTGGTCCAGTATGACTGACGGGTTGGGCGTTTGATCCCCCAATTGTTCCCCGACCTTGGCCACCAGGCAACCCGTTTCATAAGCCAGCAATGCGTAAGCATCGGGTTGGCGGCCCATCTTTTCCCGGAAAGCTTTGATGAATTGTCGATTTTCAGGGTTTTCCGAATCGGTAGCCCAGGAATAGATGGTTTGAATGCCTAAAGCCAGCTCTCCCAATTCATCCAGCAAAAGCTCATCGACCATAAAAGGGCAGCCGGTAAGGGGCACCTTTCCCAGGTAGCCCAAATCCCGGTAGGCGTTTAGAAAACTAATCGATTCTTTGCCGGAATACAAACCGTTGATAAAGGAAGGATTGCTTTCCATCGCTGTTTTAATGGCTTCGGAAGGATCTTCTGTTCTGGACTCCCGGTGAGTGACCATGACCTGTTTAAGGCTACCCTCTTTTGATTCGAGACCGATCGCAAAGGCCATGGCTATACCATAGCCGCCATCGTGAAGGGCGCAAAGGGTGCAGGCATCTTTCCCATATGCTGTTGCCCCCCAGTATCCCGTTGCCCACATACTTTCCCAAAGATTCATGGAATTGATAAAAATATATTCGTTAGTGAACCCTTCATTATAGATATCTTCTCCCAATGAGTTAATAATGAATGGCAACTGGTGGGAGCTAAAAACCTCTACATCCTTCATCACCACACCCGGATTGACAGGTGCTGTTAACAGATCGATCCGGTCTTTCATGACCATCTTGTTGATCTTATCTAAGAGGATATTTTTATCAGCATTATATCCTGCTGATTCAACGACCAATTCAATATCTACATCAGTTTTTTTCAAGCCCAATTCGAGGGCTTCCGAAAGGCCTAAAGACAATCGGGGAATATAATTTGAACTTGGAAGGATCACACCTAATTTCAGACTCATTTGTATGGATATTTCATGTGCAAAGCAGCAAAGGTAAACAATTAAAAAAACCCGAAGCATGACTTCGGGTTTTTAGGATAAATTGATCCCGGCATCAGCTCCTGGAGGGGAAGGTCCCTTGCATGGCAATAATAAAATTGACACAAAGATAGGGTTGTCTATTGTTGACCGATTCGTTTGGGGTTGCGTTATTCCCGATGGATGAGGTATTCATCTTTTGAGTCGCAGCCGCGTTAACATAATTTAAAGCGCCGCCAAATGAATTGCCGAGGGAATTTGCAGTATCTGCCGGGGCGGTAGCAGTTTGCATCGGATGGTTATGGGCTGGTAATTGATTCGCGTGTATGGTATTGGTTTCCGCTCCACCCTTTTCGCCTAAGTCATAGGGTGACAAACCGGCCCCATTGCCGGGATGGATAGCAACGCGGCCTCTCAGATCGGGTAAGGCGAAGGTCGTTCTGCCATCGCCGCCATAGGTTGTGCCCAGCAGGGAGAATAAAGCGGAGTACTGGCTGATGGGGAGTAATTGTCCGTCACAAAGCGCCCAACCTCTGGGGGCGAAATTGCCACCGAACATAATAATTTCTGCTAAAAAAGGTTCTGCCATGATGTTTTATTTTTAGGGTTAATAAAAAATATTGTTTAATATAATCTTGTGAAAAAAGAAATATTCAATTATTAGGGGCACACAAGTTATCAATTAAATCCGGTTTTCAAAAAGTAAGGGAGGGAAATCTTATTTTTTTCCGGAAGGGATATATCCCATAAAAACCCTTGTCAACCATATGTTAACAGGGGTTTTCGGATATTTTGAAAGGCACCGGAACTTATGACCGGGGCGGAAATATTCCTTCCAAGGCTATACAGAAATTAAGCACCTGGAAGGGCATTCGATTTTCTATCGGATCGCCTTTACCGGTGGTTCCAACGCTGGAATAGTCCATAACCTGCGTAGCATTACCAGAGACATATGCCAGATGTCCACCAAAAGAGTTCCCGGCCGAATTAGCGGTACTGGCCGGATTAGGATTGGTTTTCAACTCATGGTCATGAGGCGGTAATTGGTCGACCGCTAAGGTGTTGACTTCATAACCACCAAAATTTCCCATCTGATAATCGAATAAGGAGCCGGGATGTCGCCCCTGACTGATAGGGACTCTTCCCCTGAAATCCGGTAATCCCATCGTATTGTAACCATCACCGCCAAAGTAAGTATTGATCAGTGCAAACAGGGCGGGATTTTGACTAATGGGCATCAGGTCGCCTTTACAAAGCGCCCAATTTTCCGGGGCATAATTAAAACCAAACATTCTGATTTCTCCTATAAATGGTTCACTCATGATTGTAAATTTTTTTATTGATAAAATGGAATAACATGTGGTTCGTGATCGTAGGAATAACTGCGCTTATACGTAATTTATCACCTGATATTCCTGGAATTTTTCTTCTGATTGATAAGCAATTAAATTTTTAAGACCTGGGCGGGTAGATCCCCTGCAAGGCTAAACAGAAATTAACCACCAGGAAGGGCATTCGATTTTCTATGGCCTGCCCGCCTCCGGTTTCTCCTATGGAGGAAATGTTCATGGTTTGTGTGGCAGTTCCAGTCACCCAAGCCAAATGACCTCCAAAAGAATTTCCGGCTGAATTAGCGGTATTGGCCGGGTTCGGATTGGTGTTTAGATCATGCGAATGTGCAGGCATTTGGGCAGTTGTCAGCGTGTTTGTTTCAGCCCCTCCAAATTCCCCCTGCCGGTAATCGAATAAGGAGCCGGGATGCCGTCCCTTACTCATGGGCGCCCGGCCTCTTAAGTCGGGCAAAGCGAAGGTGGTTCGGCCGTCCCCTCCATACATGTTGCCTAATAAAGAATACAATGTCGGATTCTGGCTGATGGGTAATAACCCTCCGCTACAATAAGCCCAGTACCTGGGATTATAATTGAAACCGAACATTCTGATTTCACCGATAAATGGATCACTCATGACGATAATGTTTTAAAATAATTAAGAATAATATGATTCAAATCACACTTTTCAGAAAAAAGATATGACCCTTTAATTATAACACAAGGTAGCAAAATAATCCAATTTTCAAAATGAGGTCTCTCCGTTTTTCAGATATTTTATGTTTATATATAAATGGCTGTTAAAAAAGCCCCTGGGATCCCTTGATAAGCCTTGTTGGCTCAGCTTTTACCAGGTATTAATAACAAAAAAAGCCAGCGATCCTAGAGCATCGCTGGCTTTTTTTTAAGGTTTAAGATCTGTTGATCAGCTCCTCGATGGGTAAATACCCGTAAGGGCTATACTCACATAAATGCCCAGGAACGGATTCCGGATATTTATGGGTTGCCCGCCACCCGTATTACTGATCGATGTTGTATTCATGTTTTGTGTGGCATTTCCGGAAACGAAATTTAGTGCTCCGCCGAAGGAATTATTAAGCGAGTTGGCCGTATTAGCAGGATTTGGGTTGGTTTTTAAGGCGTGTGTGTGACTGGGCATATGAGGTATCGTGATCACGGTTTCGTAATCGCCTCCTCTTTCGCCCCAGGTTATGGTATCCAATCCTGCACCGGTACCTACATGCACGATGGATCTTCCTCTAAGATCCGGTAAAGCAAAAGTAGTCCGGCCATCTCCGCCAAAAACGGTGCCTAATAAGGAAAATAATGCAGTATTCTGTGCAATAGGCAACAATTGCCCGTCACAGTGAGTCCATCCTCTTGGAGGAAAATTAAATGCAAATGCCTGGATTTGCCCTAAATATGGATCAGCCATTTTAGTTTCTTTTTATGGTGATTAAATAATTAATGATATTATGGGTGTAATTAAGGAAGTATGTGCTACCCGTATAAGCCGCTGTCGGGAGCGAAAGCTAAAAAGAGCGCGCGCACAGTAATTACAAAAGTATTTCATGAAAAAATTAGCTTCTTGATGGAAATATACCTGTCATTGCAATACTGACATATATACCCAGGAACGGATTCCGGATATTTATGGGTTGTCCGCCACCCGTATTAGCGACCGATGTTGAATTCATGGTTTGTGTGGCACTTCCGGATACATAGCTTAAAGCTCCGCCGAAGGAATTATTAAGCGAGTTGGCCGTATTAGCCGGATTTGGGTTGGTATGCATGGCATGGTTGTGACTGGGCATGTGTGAAGTGGTAATGACCGTTTCATAGCTTCCTCCTCTTTCGCCCCAGGTAATGGTATCCAGGCCTGAACCTGTACCTACATGCACGATGGATCTTCCTCTAAGATCCGGTAAAGCAAAAGTTGTTCTCCCATCCCCGCCAAAAGCAGTGCCTAACAGTGAGAACAATGCCGTATTTGAGGCAATGGGTAATAATTGTCCGTTACATAAGTTCCAGCCTCTGGGTGGGAAATTAAATCCGTATGCCTGGATCTGTCCTAAATATGGATTTGCCATAGTCTTTCGTTTTTAAGGTTACTAAATGTTACAAATTATTTCATAGCGATCCTCCGCTAAAGGAAGGCCTAATTTATTAATTTATTATCAAAGGAAAAGCATATTTTATGGAAAACATTTCAATTTCGAGCCAGCTTAAATACTTCTAATATTTAAATCCATAATGACAAAAACGTTATAGCGGAAAAGCCTCAAAAAAAAATCTGAGTACAGAAAATTATTGATCCAGAACCCGGCTGCTTATCAGAAATTCGGCCATTAAGGAAGCTTTCCGTAAATTGCCATCCTTGTTCAGGTGAGCGGGATCCCGATAATATTTTTCTTCGGCCGGGAAAACAGCGGCCAGATCGAAAAAATGAACCTGTCGTTCTTCCGATATAGCTTTGAGGATCCGATGGTGTTCGCGCAGTCCGTCCAGGATGATCTGTTTACCTTCAGGATCAAGTTGGTCCATTTTCGCCGGACAAAGGGCTAGTGAGGTCAACAGTACATCGATACCTTGGTTTGTGGCCAGTCCTGTCAAATGATCGATATTTCTTTGAAAAAAAACCGGCGGATTAGACTTCAATATTTTTTCAGCCGGTATTTGGAGAAAAAACCCATCCGGGTAGGTATGCTCGAAAGTTTGCCGCTTGAATTCATCTCCCCTGTAAGATCCGGAGGTCAAGGTATAATTCCGGCCCAGGTCATTTAACGTATAACCATACCATTTGGCCAGGAATACCCGGCCCAGGTTAAAATGGGCAAACAAGCCGGTAGTATGTCTGGCCATGCCGGGAGCCAGCAAATAGCCCGAATTATCGCCCTTATAGGCGCTTTCAGGCCATACCAGGCGGGCATCCACATCGTTGATCCCCAGGTAAAGGATCACCAGGTCGGGTTGCAGTTCCATCACCCGGAGTTGAAAGTTCAGCAGGATCTCCCAGGAGGTATAAGCCATCACACCCGCATTGATCACCCGCACCTGGTCATAGCCATTGTTGGCTAATATTTCTTGCAACAAATAAGGATAGCTATGCCGGTAATCGTTTACCCCTGTACCGTAGGTGGTGGATGCACCCAGGCAAACGATCCTGTATTCCCCCGCCGGCTTTTCCCGGGGAAAATCCGCTCCCCTGAAGCCCATTTGATTGTGCCGGTTTTGTCCTTTGGTATACCCGGGCGCAGGGATAAAGCCTAAATACCGGTGCGCCTTAGCACCTGCGGAATACCCGGCCGCTTTTAATTGGGCGGCAGAAGCAAACCGTTCAAAGTTATGCGGAGCCGCGAATTTTTCAACATAGATCTTAGCGCCCACTTCTGCCAGGCATAAAGCGGTGAGTATACCGACAACCGTTAACGTTGTTTTGACCAGGAAATTTTCAACGTTCGTCATTCAAAGGGCTTTTAGGCTGGTGGTCATAGCTTGGTCAACGATCAGTGGATGAGCAGGATAAAATTAATGCTGTTTTACCGGCCACAAACCAATAACCCAAAAAAACCAGGAACAGGAAGACAAAGAATTCAAGGGAGTTGAATATCATATCGCTTGGTCAATTGGGCTCGGTGGATTCCGGTTGATCCTGGTTTTCTTTCCGGCAACAGATCACTGTTGATCAAAAAATCCGCTAAAATACTGGCAATGGTTTGGTTACCTAAAGGTGTATAATGGTGCTTAAAGATATCTTTCTTATGATACCTGGCCAATTCGGTTAGGGTTGAACAATGGTCAAATCCTTGCAGCAACTCTTTTCTGTATTCACCATAGGGTTGAGGCTGCTGTTGCTGCCGGGCCCTGACCTCTCCGCCAACGGGAAGGTGCAAAACCAGGAATCTGGCGCCGCTTTTCTCAACCGATCCGCGGAATTCTTCCAGTAATTTTTTCATGAGGACTTTGCCTTCGTTATTTCCGGTGATGTTCAATTGGTAGGAAGGCCATGGGTGCCAAAACTTACGGATATACTTAAAGAGATAAAAACGATATAACCCTTCCGAAGCATGGAACAGGTCATGGAACTGATAATTTTCCTTACCAAAGATCACTTCCGGATGATTGTCTGCAAGGATCAGGTCGACCAGCCGATCCGGTTTTATCGTCGGTCTGTTGAACCAATGCAAAGAATCATTTTCCACAAATGCCCTGGGTTTAGTCAGTGGGATACCGCTGTATAATTGATAATTCGGGCGGAAAACGTTGAGGTTCCGGAAGAAATTCTCCAGTTGCAGCCCTGCGATAACAATATCCGGCCGGAATGCCCTGCCATCATTCAGCCATCGCAGGTAAGCCTGGTCGACGCCATAGCCCGGTACGCCGAAATTCAACACTTCATTGGTGATGCCCAAGGCGGTCAATTGTTTTTGCAGGTAAGTGCTCCAGGTCTCATGATCGGCTACCTGGTCGCCATGGGTAAAGGAATCTCCGAATACGGCAATCCGGATGACACTGCTATCGGGTAATTGGGAATATTCGCGGCTGGCCCGGATCCCGGCGGCATTGGACCGGTAAAGACTATTAGCTGACCGGCTTTCCGGTCTGATCGACCAACCCAGTAGAGAATCATATCGGATATAGGTCGGAACTTTGGAGTCATGGCGCAGCGGCGCCAGGATTTCTGTCCAATAGGTTTCGTCAGGGGTGATCCGGTAGCGTTTATAAAAGTCGCGGCTAGTGTCGAATCCTACCCTTTTGTAGATCCTCATGGCTCCTTCTGCCAGGATCATGGTACCCAAGGCTAAAAGCAAACCGAATATGATCCGGAAGGTACTTTTTTTGGTGATCATCCGGTTTAGCGTCGGTTTATTTTGTGGAGGCGCGATCGCAAGGATAGAACAGGTGAACCCATATTATTGATCAGTCGGCTTCGGTGATTTACGCATGGTGAGTTGGTCCGTTCAGGTTTTTTGGTGGAAACGCTTCATCTTTTCCTTCAAAGATTCTGCTCCGATAGCGGCTCTTTTATCGAATTTTTGACTGGCATAATTTCCGTTGGCATCAACATAATGAAAAAATGCCTGGACCCAATAGGCTTGCTTTAAGGGAGGTCTCCAATGGGCTTGTTCGATACCTTTGTAGATCAGCATATCACCGGTTCGCAAAAGATTTTCCATCGTGCCGGTCGGGGTTTCCAGGAAGATCGGCCATTTTTCACCTTCCCCTTCGTCTATCGTCACGGAGGTGCTGATCTCACAAGCGTGTCTGTCCTTATGTTTGACCAGTTGGGCATTTGCTCGGTATATTCTGACATAAGAATAGGTAGGCCATAAGGTAAGGCCGGTTTGTTCTTCCAATATGGGCTGTAGGATAGGCAGCAAGCTCTCCATCAGCGGATCGCCATATTTACCGAGGGATAGTTGGTCTTCTTCCGGATTAAAATAGCCTTTTTTGGCTTGCTGGATGCGGATATACTGTTGGCAGGCTGTGATAAGGTCCGGAGAGAGCTTTTTCCGGAGAACGGCATAATTATTTTGCTGGAAGTCAGTCATAGGATATGTAGGGGGTGCTGGTGTCGGTCAATGGGATCTCCGTGTCGAGGGAATCGGGATGTTGCCGTTGCAGGCTCGTGCTCCGGACAACTTCCGCAAAAAGCTTTGCCTTGATCCGGTTACCGGATGGGGTGAAATGGATATAATCATAGAAATATTCGGATTGCTGCGGAAATACCCCGGCCAGATCCAATAAATGAACTTGTTGATCGTGCGCAAGCTGTCGAACGACCCGGTTATGTTCTTCCAACGCATGGTCGATGGCGGTTTTTTTGAAGACCGGCTGCCCATTGGAAGCATACCCGGTCTGATTATACACAAATGTAGCTAACAATACTTGAATTTGGTGCGCTTTTGCCACATGGATCATATTAGCCAGGTTTTGCCGGAAATATATAGGATGGTTTGTGGCTAATATGTCTTCAATTGGATGATCCGTGAATATCCCGGATGGATATGTCCCTTCCGCGACCTGCCGATGATAGGCCATATGCAAGGCGGTTCCGGCCTCCGGATTATAATGTTTGCCCAGATCAGCGGCGCTATAGCCGGACCAGTGGTTCAGCAAGATCCTGCCCAGGTTGAAATAGGATAAGAATGGCTTTTGTGTAAGTGGATCGGCGTGGTATGCCGGACCCCGGTAGCCGGAATTATCGGCTCGGTAGGCATCCGGAGGCCAGACCATCCTGGCGAGGACGTCATTATAGGCATGATAAATGATGATGAGGTCTGGTTCCAGATCCAGTATTCTGAGTTGAAGATTAGCCAAGGATTCCCAGGTGGTGTATCCCGACATGCCGGCGTTGATCACCCTTACCTGGGCAAAGTCGGGTTGCTGCAAGGCGCTTTGCAGCAAGTAGGGATACGACAGTTTATAGTCTTTTATTTTACTGCCATAGGTAGTAGAGCCTCCCAGGCAAACGATCCTGAATTCATGATCAGGTTTGGGCGATTCAATGGCTTCACCCCGGTATCCCAAAGCATTGTGCCGGTTGTCATCTTTCCGATAACCGGGCTTGGGGATATAGGCTGCATACCGATGAGGCTCAGCCAGCCGGGAATAACCCTTTTCCATGAACTGTTCCACCGAGGCATAACGTCTGAATTTAACTGTTCCGGCGATCTGTTCGATATAGATCTTCGCCCCCAATTCCAGCAACAATAAACAACCGACGACGGCCCAGCACACCAGGAAAAGCTTGACGAGTATGGTTTTGCTGTTATTCAAAGACAGTGGAGTTACTTTATTCCCGGGGTTGGTTAAAGATAATAAAGGTTTAGGTAAAGAAGTGTGAGAGTAGAGTTTGAGCAAGAGGTTATTTACTTCCCCTCTTGCTCCAACTCCAACTCCAACTCCAACTCCAACTCTCAATGCACACTCATCTCCACCCACACAATAGATTTGTATTGGATCAATGGTCCTCATAAAATATTGATGAATTTTATTGATAAGAATTGTATTACATTTGTTGTAGTTGTTATTCAATGAGTAATCAGGATGAACATAACAGATTATAGCCAGTATATAGCCGAATTGAAGGAGCAGATCCTTAGCAGCAGGTATCACGCGGCGAAACTGGTCAATCGTGAATTGCTGATATTGTATTATAAGATTGGTAAGAGTCTTTCGACAAAAGTTGAACAGGAAAAATGGGGGGCAAAAGTAATTGACAGGATTTCTGTTGACCTGCAAGATGAATTACCCGGATTAAGAGGGTTTTCAGCCAGAAATTTGAAGAAAATGCGGCAATTCTAGGAGGCTTATCCCCAAGTAGGTGAAATTGTGCCGTTATTAACGGCACAATTTGAAATAATGGATAAAAGTTATGTTGAGGATATATTTATGCAAGTAGGATTTACCCGATATTTTCCTAAAAACCCTACACTCTTCCAACCGACTACCCCGGCCGGGCTTTGTCCAAAATGGATATGATACAGATGTATTTGACGCCGGCTTCAACGGGAAGCCCGGCGTGCAGGGAGAACCTGTTGATGCGCTTGGTTTCGGTCAGCAATTCCCAGGAAAATAGACTGCCGGTTTTAGGTTTGACGTCGAGGGCCAGCTCCGGGAAAAAAGTGCTTCCTCCCTCAAAATCGTCATTGAGGTAAATGATACATGATCTGACCCGCTGCGTGCCATCGGTTTTGGTGATCGAATCAAAATGGGGTTCATATTCCTGGCCTGTTTCATAGCTCACAATTTGGAGGGTTTCCAGGTATAAGTGGGAAGGTAATTTGAATTCCTGCACGATCTTTTCAATGACTTGTTGGGCAATTTTGCTGGTTTTGGTGGATAATGGAGCGGACAAGCTGGACCTGAAATCCGCTTTTTGGGCATTTCCGCTGCTGCTGGTCACCTTACTGGGCCGTAGGGATCTTTGGGCCTGTTCAATGATCTCACCACATTGCTCCGGGCTCAAAAAGTTTTCCCGGGTGTACAGATCTTTCCGGTAGGCTCCTGCAGCCATTTGAAAGTCAAGCTTTTTATCGTTGATTTGGCCGAGCAGATCTTTTTGGCCAGGCCAGGCCAAGAGAACCAAACCTTTCCAATGCTTGGTAAATGCTTCTACAGACTCATTCATCCATCCTTTCCCGGGGTCGATATAGGAAAGCTGGCCATCCCTGATCTCGTGGATCATGACATAGCCTCCGGCTTTGGGGAAATGGGCGATAACCGGCGGTTTTTGAAGCAATATTTCCGGGTAAGGGATCATGGATATTCCGACCTCATACTGCCAATCCTCCAGCACCTGCTTGAGATCCACAGGGTTGATAATGGTTTCCCGGTTGTATTGCCGGAATCCCTCGATAAGTTCATCCCTTTGGTTAGCCGGAGCCGTGTAATAAAACAGGTTTTCGACAATAGCGTCATTATTCCGGTCATGGTGCCGGCTCTTAAACCATGGTTTTGCAGTCATTAGCCTGATAGGATACTGGTTAAGGGTAAATCACTTGAATAACCATCGGGAAATTGCGCCAAATCAATCGGAATATCATATACGGCTTGTTAATTTAATGAAAATAATGGATTAGTTCCTTCCCAAACTTTTGAAATTTATGATTACCTTTTCAGCCGCTACTGGTATGGTGTAATGAACCCAGTCTCTTTCAGGATGCCTAACGCTGATCCATGTTCACCCGCTTAAACAGGTTTTGGAAAGTCATTAAACTGGCCGCCGGAGATCCCGCGAGAATGCTCCGGATACATCACAAAGAGATCTTTGTCCGGAGAGGATTCAATTTTGCCTACAACTGGATAAAAGGATCCCAAGCTCCTCGGCAAACCTCCACCAATCCTCTGAGGGAATACTTTAATGCGCATGAAACCGGCAAAGGGATCTGGAAGTGGGATCACTATTTCGATATCTACCATGATCATTTTAAAAAATTCATCGGCAAGGAAGTTCATGTGGTGGAAGTCGGTGTATATAAGGGTGGAAGTTTGGCCATGTGGAAAGAATATTTGGGTGACGCCTGCCAGGTCTATGGTATCGATAACAAAGCGGATTGTAAGCAATTCGAAGAAGACCGCATCCAGGTATATATTGGCGACCAGGCCGACCGTTCCTTTTGGAAAGCATTCAGGAAAAAAGTCCCAAGGATCGACATCCTGATCGATGATGGCGGGCATCAAACCGAGCAACAAATTGTAACCCTGGAAGAACTGCTGCCCCATATGAGCCCGGGAGGGGTTTATTTATGTGAAGATATCCATGGGATTGCCAACAATTTTTTAAACTACATTAGCGGCATGCAACGGAAGCTCCAGCAAATGGACGGGATCCCCGGACCGATGCTGCAATCGAATGTAAACCATTTCCAGCGGGATATTTACGCCATCCATACCTATCCCTGGGTGGTGGTTATTGAAAAACGCGAGACACCTGCAGATCAGTTTTTCTCGCCAAGAAAGGGGAGTAATTGGGTTAGTTTTGGGAAGTAGGGTGACTCCGGGGGTTTATTGAGATGTTAGCGGTTGTTGCTTGGATGTACCATTTTGTGAAGTAGGCAGTTGGCAGTAAGCAGTAGGCAGTAGGCAAGTTGACTGCCTACTGCTTACTGCCTACTGCACCACTGCCTACTCAAATAAGGATTGCCTAGCGAAAAATGATCCTCGAGAGCCAATAATCCAATTGATCCCCTTTAGCACCCGTTTGTCGACAATATTCATGATAGGTCTGATGCCATATCTTCAGGCGATCATGGAATGGGATCCCTTGGAGTTGACGTTTCAGGATATGCCGGATCTTCCAGGGTTTGGGGTGGCGGACATAATGATAGATCAGCGGATCGCTCACCGTTATGAGATGTTGCCATTGTTGGTTCGGATCGACCAGGCAATTATATTTCCCTTCGATGAAATGGGTTTTTCCCCGGAAAAACCGGTTGAGCAGGAATTGATCCGTATGCCCTGATCCAACCTGGAGGAATATGTCTGCCTTCAGGTGGTCAAGTAAGGATCGGTGAATTGGCGCTGAAAGATTAGCGGAGCCGATCACCAGGAGACCTGCATTGAATACCTTGTCGAATACAGGAGAGGCGCCGGCTTCCTCGGGGCTTACTTTTTCGAAGGTGTCGATCTTCCGGAATTTGCCTTGGTAATGGCTTAAATCCGGGCAAGCCGCCAACGCATATGGCAGCTCCAACAATGGAGAAAGATCGCCTAGGCATAGCAAATCGCTGTCCAGGAAAAGTATTTTATCATAATCGGCCAACCGGAAAACCTCCAGGCTGAGAAAGCGCTGCCATTTGTTTTCAAATTGGGGAGCCTGCCGGAGAAATGTGCTCATAGCGCTGCTAAATTCGTCGCTGTCCCG
>JANQFB010000023.1 GCA_028278085.1 Chitinophagales bacterium | reverse complement strand
AGATCCTGGCATCTTATCTGAAAGATGCTTATAGCAAGGCCTATGTATATGACCTGGATGGGAAGCAAACCGCCGAAATGACTTTGCCCGGTATCGGGTCGCTGGGAAGCCTGAATGGAAAAAAGGAAGATCCGATAGTATATTATTCTTTTGCTTCCTATACCTTTCCCAGTGCGGTGTATGAATATGATGTTTCGACCAATCAGTCGAAAGTATTGTTTCGCTCGGAGATCGATTTTAACCCGGATGACTATACCACCCAACAGGTTTTTTATAAAAGTAAGGACGGTACCTCCATTCCGATGTTCATTACCCATAAAAAGGGGTTGGAGAGGAATGGTAAAAATCCAACCTTGCTGTATGGTTATGGTGGCTTCAACATCAGCATCACGCCGCGGTTCTCCATTTCCAATCTTATTTTATTGGAAAACGGCGGTATTTACGCTGTGGCCAACCTGAGAGGAGGCGGAGAATATGGCGTGGATTGGCACAAATCGGGTACCAAACTGCAAAAACAGAATGTGTTTGATGATTTTATCAGCGCGGCCGAATACCTGATCCGGGAAAAGTATACGTCTACACCTTACCTGGCGATCAATGGCCGGTCGAACGGCGGTTTGCTGGTCGGCGCAACGATGACGCAACGGCCGGACCTGTTTAAGGTCGCCTTTCCGGCAGTCGGGGTACTGGATATGTTAAGGTTCCATAAATTCACCATCGGCTGGGCGTGGGTAGTCGATTACGGATCCAGTGATAACCCGGAAGAATTTCAATATCTCCTGGGATATTCGCCGGTACATAATGTCAAAGCAACCGCATATCCCGCAACGATGGTGTCCACCGCCGATCATGACGACCGTGTGGTTCCGGCACATTCCTTTAAGTTCATTGCCACCCTGCAGGAATATCATAATGGTGAAAATCCCGTCCTGATCCGGATCGAAACCAATGCTGGCCATGGCGCCGGGAAATCCACCGCCAAAAAGATCGAAGAGAACGCCGACATGTGGGCCTTTATGTTTTACCACATGCAAGTGAGCCCGCAGTATGAATAGCGAATGAATTCGGGTAAATTAAAAATCATAAAACACCTCTAATTCCCTCCACCGGAGGGAGAAGGTTGCTTACGCTTCAAAGCTTTTAGCAACGGAGCGGTGGGTCATATAAACCCGTTTTATGATTTTTGCCCAGGTATTCGAAGCCAATACCATGTAAGGATTATGGAGTTCAACTATCACGTTGCCTCTTCTGCCGATAGATATACCGGATCTCCGGCGGAATATGCGGCGGGGGTGTCATGCCATCGTCATCATCATCTTCCGGGTCTTCTTCCAACTCTATATCATAGACCGGCCGTTGAGGCCCTTCATGCCTGAACCACAGCGCACAGAAGAAACCTGCCAGTGCTCCGAATAAATGCGATTCCCAGGAAACACCGGCTTCCAGGGGGAATATGCCCCAGATCATCCCGCCATAGAAAAAAGTTACCAATAGCGACAAGGCCAGCAAACGCGTGGATTGCCGGATGATCCCGCTAAAAAAGACAAAACATACCAATCCATAGATCAATCCGCTGGCCCCAATGTGGAAGGAGCTTCTGGCAAATAACCATACACCCAGCCCGTTTATCAAATACACCCAAAAAAACACCTTATAAGCAATCGTCCGATAGAAATATAGCGTCCCCGCCCAAAGGATCACTATGGGGAAGGTATTGGAGATCAGGTGGTCGAACCCCGAGTGGATAAAAGGGCTCGTGATAACTCCGACCAGTCCGAACCATTGCCGTGGATAGATCCCCAAAAACGTCAACGAAAAGCCGAACACATATTCCGCCAGCTTCACCAACCACAACACCACCGCAAACAGCAGCGGAATATAAAGGCTATATCGGAGCTTTATCGATTCCGGTATTTGATCGTCATCAATCATCGCGCCCTGTAAGGTACAAAATATGGGCCAGCTTTGATTTTGATGGGAGATTTGGTAAATCTGCTAGGATTTTTTGGATAAGGGGTTGAGGGTCAGGGGAGTGGGAAGAGTGGACATTTTGGCAGTGGGGAGGAAAATGAACCAGAAGATTGGGCGAGTTGAATAAGGTATCATCATGGTTGCGTTTTGGGTTTGGTCGATGGTTGGTCATCGTTTCATGAATCTTTATATAAATATCGTAATATTTAAAATAATTGGATTTTCTTTCTATATTTAGCCAATACGCATCAAGATATGGCGCTTATAAGGCGTATGCTTTTTTTTGGTTGTTGTGCGCTATACAAAAATGACAGCAGACACTATGAACAAATACGGAATATAATAACATAGTTAATAAGATTGACTCTATCATTTACTAGTATAAATTGGAAATATGGCGACAAAGAAAGTACGTTCAATTATTGCAATCATTGTAGTTTGTTTTTTTCTCTTGATTACAGGTGTTTTGGCATTATTACCTCTATTAAATTCTGAGACTAACTTTACTCTTGAATCTTATATGGCTTATTTTTCAAAAATAGCAAATATATATACTGGATTTATTGGGGTAATTATTGGGTATTATTTTGGAAAATCAATTGAAAATGAAGGAAATGATACTATATCTGGAAGGGAAGTGGATACTATATCTAGAAGGTAGAATAATTAAGTATTGGTATGTAAACTTTTTGGTTGTTAAGAACTTCATACAATGAAATCACCAGTAACACCTCTCAAGTGTCTGTAGGGTAGGATTGAGCGTTTGGGACTACAGACCTATTTAGTTCTCATGTTAATTTACAGATATGCCATCCGGAGGTTATAAAATTCGCGATCAGCAGGCCATTCATTTCATAACCTTTGCTGTGGTGGGTTGGGTAGACGTATTTACCAGGGTAGCTTATAAAGACCTCTTATTGGAAAGTTTACGTTACTGCCAAAAAGAAAAAGGATTGGAAATCTATTGTTGGGTCATTATGACCAATCATGTACATTTCATCCTTTCAGCCAGGGAAGGTTTTGCGTTAAGTAATATATTAAGAGATTTTAAAAAATATACATCTGTGGAAATTATCGACGCTATAATAGGTAATAAGTCTGAAAGTAGAAAAGATTGGATGTTACGTATTTTTCATGAAGCTGGGAAAAAGAACAGCCGAAATACCACTTATCAATTCTGGCGGCAGGACAACCATCCTGTAGAGCTCAATAGCATATATATGAAAGATCAGAGAATGGCATATATACATAAAAATCCGGTGGTGGGTGGGATTGTAGCTAGGGAGGAAGATTATTTGTATAGCAGTGCCAGAGATTATGCAGGAGAGAAAGGTTTGTTGGATATAAAGTTTTTGTGAATAAAAAGTCCGTAGTCGCCAGCCCATGCGGGACTGTGCTTCAGACTACGGACAATAAGATTACAATTAAAAATTGATCGTAAATGAAATATAAATATGAAATAATCATCTATTGGAGTAAGGAAGATAGTACTTATATCGCAGAGGTGCCCGAACTGGCGGGATGCGCTGCGGACGGTAATACCTATCATGAGGCGCTTAAAATGTCGAAGTCGTTATCGATGAGTGGATCGAAACTGCTAAATCCTTAAAGCGGCCCATACCGGAACCGAAAGGGCAGAAATTAATGTACGCTTAACATCAAGTTGATGTAGCATAAGTATAAAGACTATATCGAAAGATATGGCTTTAATTGAATTAATCTTCTATTCACCCCCCCACTTCCCCCATCAACGCTGCTTCAGCCTTTCCTAACAGTGCTTGTTCCTCCTCTGGTAAAGTCGGAAATTGGGGCTTCAACTGTCCGATCCGTTCCAATATAATTTCACTGACGATCGTCCGCATGGCCCATTTGTGATCGGCGGGGATGATGTACCAGGGGGCGGTGGAGGTTCCGGTTTTGTTTATGCAGTCTTCATAGGCCTGTTGGTAGGCCTTCCAATGTTTGCGTTCTTCCAGGTCGTGGGAGGAGAATTTCCAGTGCTTCTCGGGATCCCGGATCCGGGCGAGGAAGCGCCGGGCCTGCTCTTCGTAGGATAGGTGCAGGAAGAATTTGATGATCACCGTACCATTTTGATGGAGATGCTGTTCGAACTGGTTGATCTGTTGGTAGCGGCTTTCCCAGAAGGCGGTATCCATATCTTCCAGGCGGTTGATATGGGGTAATCTATTGCCCAGGATGATCTCCGGGTGAACTTTGGTGATCAGCACTTCTTCATAATACGAGCGGTTAAAGATCCCGATCCGCCCCCGTTCGGGCATGGATTTGTAGCACCGCCACATATAGTCATGATCCAATTCATTAGCCGAAGGATGTTTAAAGCTAAAGACCTGGCAACCCTGGGGGTTAATGCCCGACATCACATGCTTGATGGTGCTGTCTTTGCCGGCGGCATCCATCGCCTGAAAAATGATCAACACCGCATATTGATTGTGGGCATACAGCTTTTCCTGCAATTTTCTTAGAGCTTTGATATTCAGTTTCCGCCGTTTCCGGGCCTGTTCCCGGTTGTCCAGCCCGGCGGTGTAGGTGGTATCATATTCATTCAGATCGACCGGCCGGCTGCCGTTGGCTAGCAGGCGAAGGTCTTGATGTAATGCCATAAAATGTTTTTGGTTAAGTCGATTGTGGTCACGCGAAATATTCCACCCCAAAGCGGCCCATTTGCGCCGGCAGGGGTTTGGGCGGATCTTTCTCACCCAGCATTTCCAGGAGATCGATCTCGATGGCCCGGGAAATCGTGGTGATGGGCGTATCGGCAGCCCGCCCTTCAAAAGGTTCTTCGGTAATGGAGCCCGCTTTTTCCAGGATGGAGAACACAAAGGCAATGGCGACAGACATAGGAATGGTCATCCAGCCCATTTCCGGCACCAGGGCAAAAGGCAGGCAAAAAATGAATAACCACAGGAATAGCCGAGTGAAATAATTATAATAATACGGGAATATCGTATTCTTGATCCGTTCACAACCGCCTTGCAGGTTATACAGCTCTTTCAGGATATTGGCGATCTCCATATGCCGGAAATGTTCGATGATACTTTTTTCATAGGCTTCT
>JANQFB010000017.1 GCA_028278085.1 Chitinophagales bacterium | reverse complement strand
GAAAAATTTGGTGAAAGTTCTCATTTTATTGTCCTCCGTTGAATTTGGGTTAACGTTGTTTTTATTTTTGTTTGCAGCCATTATGCTCTTTTTAACGGCGCCTAATCACCATTTGATCGGGATTAGTGATCAAAACCGGAAGGCTTGTGACAAAATCCGCTATTTCAGGGATAAAATAATGCGGGGTAATTCGGGCTCCGCCGGAAGTATATTCCCTAAAAAAAGCTCTGCCGGATAGTGGGCTGTATAAAAGCGCTTATTTTGAGGCATTGTTTTTCATAACCGCCGGCATTTATTAGATTCGTATCCGGATCATCAAACGGGATCCTTTCCACTACTGATACCTTGTGAGACCCTCCAAAAAATACAAAGTGTTCCTAGTCGAAGACGAAGAAATGCAATTGATGGCGCTGAAGCACTACCTGGAACAGAAATTCGAGAGCAAGCTGATCATCAGTACCTTTCTATCCGGGGAAGCCTGCCTGGAAAATATTACCCAAAAGCCCGACATTGTGGTCCTCGACTACAACCTCGATAAAAATAACTCCATGGCTTTCGACGGTATCCAGGTACTCAAGGCCATTAAGAAGTACAGGGCGGGAATCGAGGTAATTATGTTGTCAGGCCAGGAAAAAATGGAGATCGCGGTGGAAACGATGAAATATGGCGCTTTCGATTATGTGATCAAAAGCGATAGCGCTTATATGCGGCTGGAATTGCTCCTGCAAAATGCCATCAGAAAAATTGTTATGAAAAGGCAATTGATGATCCAAAAAGCCTGGTTGATCCTGGTCACCCTGCTCCTTTGCGCCATAATTATACTGTGGATCGCAGCTTAGCTAAGATAACAGAATAACCTTATGATCGGGGAAGCCTTCCCCCTCTATAAGATCAATTGGCCAAAATGACCTTTTGGGATGACACCTTATTGTCATCAAAGATCACTTTCAGGAAGTAAAGGCCGGGCTTCAGATGATGCACCGGAATGGTATGAAGGTACTTACCTTTTTGAAAGTCGCGTTTCTCTTCATAGACGGTCCTTCCCACCATATCGACCAACATGAAATTGATCTCTTTTTGGTGTTTAACGACCAGCTCCAGCTTCATGGGTTCGAAACTGGTTACGGGATTGGGATAAATATTACCGATCCTGTCAGCCTGGATGAATTTCGCATACCGGGTACCGGAATAATTCCGGGCGCCGTCCATGTCGACCTGCAACAGGCGGTAATAGATGGTGCCTTCTTCCGGTTCGTTGTCATAAGCCTGGTAATATTGCATGGTATTGCTATTCTTAGCGGCTTCCACGGTAAGGATAGGATCAAAAAACTTCCCATCCATCGACCTCTCGATAATAAAATGATCGCTGTTAACCTCTGTAGCCGTTACCCAATCCACCCGGATCCGGTCTTTTTCCGCGGTCGCTTCGAAGCTGACCAGTTCGATCGGCAGCACGCCACAACCGGCAAAAGGACTGCTGTTCTCAGGAATGAGTAATCCACTAATTACTGCTCCGGCTGCACCGGCAGTTGCATTATTAACATCATTGACATTACATCCGGTCTGGCCGGAAGAAAGTATCCAACCGGAAGGTCCGCCGCTTACATCTGTAGTGACGGTTCCAGGCAAGGGATTCTTTGACCAGACGACACCGCCACCGCCGCCGCCGCCGGGTCCGTTACAGTTACTGGTACCGGAGTTATTGACCCGGCCACCGCGTCCGCCGGATGCATTTGCGGTGAGCGTACCAGTGAAGGTATTCACATCCAATAAGATAGAACCACCGGCGCCACCGCCACCGGCACCGTCATTACTGGCTGTCGGCGCATTAACGCCCGGTGTATTGATCTTATAATTATTACCGATGATCTCGTCGGCCCGGATGATCACAATGGCGCCACCGTCACCACCGGATGATCCGGAATTATTATTGCCTTGTCCGGCACCGCCGCCGCCGCCCATAAATACACGATTATCTGTATTGTCGATCATACTGGAAAGGGCTTTCCCTCCTTTGCCAGGCGCCGTACATTTACAATAGAAGGTAGACTGAGGTACTCTTTCACCGCCCTGGCCTCCAACGCCATAATTGCCTCCGCCGCCACCGCCGCCGTTGTGGTCGTTACCACCACCGCCGCCATTGGCTTGTGCACCGCGGCCGGTCTCTTTGGAAGCAATATGATCGGCTATGCCATATCCTTTATAACCGCCTTTACCACTGGCAACGGTATAGTAGTAACCGGTTTGAACATTCCACCAGGCACAGGAAAAAGAAGAATTTGCGAATAAACCGGCATCGAAACCACGTGCTGCAACAGCAATATTGGCACCAAATTCGAGCTGATTCGAAACCTCAAATACCAATACCCCACCGGTTGATCCGTTCCAGGGATCGGATCGCAGAATACCGTTAACAAAGGCATCCGTATATTGCGGAACAGTGATCAACTGCACCACCCCGTCGCTGGGATCATAGGTTCGCTGGATAAGATGTTGGAAGGACACTTCGCCGGCTCCGGCATCAACGGCACAGACCGTCAGGAATTCATAATTCCCGGCATCGTTGTAGTTGCTGATGTTTCCGAAGGAGGCATTGTCGGTTTCGGTGATTTCCGCACCATTCATTTGAATGAGCAGCACTTTGTCGCCGGTACTGAAAGGAGCTGTGGAGGCGACAGTAACTTTGTTTAAGGGAACATTGATGGCGGAAACGGTGGTATATTGATTGATGATACCACTAATATTGGTAGCCCCGAATACGACCGGGCTCAACCCTAGAAAAAGAACAACGGCATAGCGCCTGAGACATAGTAATAGTTTGGATGTTGCTTTGCTGTAAGCATTGGTCCTTGTAGAAAAAGTCATGTTTTTGATTTTTAGACAACGGCAGCATAAGCGTGGCTTTCCTCCATTTCATCCAGGTTCAGGAAGCTATCCTGTTCCGTATCCTGCTTGTTAATTGCTGCTATTATCTGATTATGTTTTAATTGGTATTCCTGATAGTTATAGAATGTTTGATAATAAATCAAGCCGTCAGCGCTGTTGACAATGATCTGAAAACAGAGTTGATTTCCTTCATAAAAGAATTTTGTACAAATCGATTTGATCTCGCTTGCTTGATATCTGATATTCTTCTTCATGTCGTTTCCTTAATAATCCAATTAAATTAGTCCGTTGTTTTTATTAGGTTTGGGGGTTTGCGTTCCAGGTTTTATTTAATAATGTAATTGATACTAGCTGTCAGGCCAAACGTGAAATTGTGTGATTGTCCGAAGTTCTCATTTTCGACAACCTTAAATTTATTAATAGAGTAGTTGCGGTGGTTGATATCGAATAAACTAAACGCTCCACGGCCACCAAGGGTAAAAAAGACATTCCTGGAGCAATAGAAATCCTGTTCCCATCCAAAAACCAAACCCACCTGATCCCTGTTGAAGCGTTCCAGGGGGTTGCCGGTTTGTTCATAAAAGCGGCTTACATTGACGCCTTTTTCATAGATCTTGATGGTGGCATTCTTAAGATATTCGTACTGGACGCCCACGACCAAATTGGTTACATTCGGGTTCTTCTTGGTCATCCTGCTCAACTTATATTTGATGAGCACAGGCACTTCGGTATAGCTAAAGTCAACCTCTCTGCGGATATGCTTTTTGTTGATCCGGTCCGAATAATTCTGCCCCTTTTGGCTATGGAAGATCCATTCTACCTGGATGCCGAAATTGGTGGAAAAGTCGTATCCAAAATTGACGCCATAAGAGTTCCCATAGGTCATTTGATAATTTAATTCGGAATTCCATTCAAATTCCCCATAGGTATTCTGATTAATAATAAAGGTGCTGTTATAGCGATACAAAGGGCCGAAATGTATGCCATTGATATTGAAGAATTTGTTCCGGATATTTTCTTTGGTTTTGGTATCGATGGATAAGCGGGCTAGTTTCCGGATGCCGATCTCGCCGAATTCGCCCCCGCTGAGCGCAGTATTGATATATAAAGGTATCCTCTCCGGAGAAGCTTCCTGCTGTAATTCCTCGAGGATGGCCTCTTCTTCAATTGCTTCAAAGTTAACAGGTTCGGTGTCGGGAAGCGGCGGAGTTGTATTATTTTTATTAACAATAGGTGTGTTAATTCTTTCCAGGGGTTCCGCAGGGGGTGGTTCCGGCTGGGCTTCGCCGGTATGGGTTGTTTCACCGGTATTCGCAGGAGTGTTCCCGGATCCGCTATTTTGTTGGGTGCTATTGTTATTCGTGACAACCGTATCATTTACCGTCACCGGCTGTTCCTTCTGATCTAATAAGTTCATACCGGTATAGCCCAGCACGCCGACCAAAACTACCGCGGCCAGCCCGATCAGGAATTTATGAACCAATTGCAGGGGCTTTGCTGCAGGAAGCCCGGCCAATACACCCAGCCAAACTCTGCGGGAAGGTTTTTTCTTGTAGTCGGAAAAAGCCTCTTTAAACAGATTATCAATGTTATGATCAGACATAAGCTTCTTTACCTTTTTTTTCGTAACTGTTTACCATTTTTTGGAGCAGTGCCCTTGCCCGGGCTAATTGGGATTTCGATGTCCCCTCACTAATATTTAGCTCCGAGGCGATTTCTTTATGCGAATAACCTTCTATTGCATATAAGTTGAAAATAGTCCGGTAGCCGGCTGATAATTGTTGCAGCATCCCTAAAAGGTCGTCGGCCGCGATCTTGCTATCGGCGCTGACCTCTTCACTTTTCACCTCAAAATTATTCAGCTCGGATAAGGGGTATAAATGGACATTTTTGCGGTAATGTTCAATAGCCGTATTGACAAAGATCCTTCTAAGCCAACCTTCAAATGAACCATCACCGCGATATTTATGCATGTTTACAAACACTTTAATAAATCCCTCCTGCAAAAGATCCTCGGCATTGTGGTAATCTTTGGCATATCTCAGACAAACTCCCATCATTTTGGAGGAAAACCGACCGTATAAGGCTTCCTGAGATTTTTTATCTCCATTTATACAGCCTTTAATGATATCTTTTTCAGATAATCCTTTGTTCACAACCACCTTCATTACGAGGAGTTTTCCAATAAGATGGTATATCTATCAAATTGGTTGCATGGCCCCCCTCAATTTTTTTAAATTTAGCAAAACAATCATATAAAACCAAATGATTACAAGGATTATTTTACCTGATCCAGGGATGAAAATTTTTTTATCAGGCCGTCAATTGCCCTGGCCCGGTGGCTCATACTGTTCTTTTCGGCCAGGCTCATCTCGGCAAAGGTCCGGCGGTGGTTTTCCGGCATAAAGATGGGATCATATCCGAAGCCTGTATTCCCTCTCGGCTGGTCCGCGATCCGTCCTTCGACGATACCTTCGAAAAAATAATCCTTCCCATCCATGATCAAAGCGATCACTGTCCGGAATTGTGCGCGCCGGTCGCGGATGTTTTTCATTTTTTCAAGGACCAGGGCTATATTATCTTCGGCATTTTTTTGCAAGCCGGCATACCTGGCCGAATAAACACCCGGTTCGCCCTTCAGCGCCCGGATCTCCAGGCCGGTATCTTCGGCAAAACAATTGACCTGGTAACGGTCGAATACATGGCTGGCCTTTTCCAGGGCATTTTCACGGAGGGTTTCATGGGTTTCCGGTAATTCTTCCTCGCAATTAATATCGGCCAGGCTCAGGATATTGATCTGCTCATCGGTCAGCTCCCTGATCTCGCGGAGCTTGTTTGGATTATTGGTGGCAAAGACAACGGTAACCGGATCAGCCATCGATACCGAACATTTTTATCAATCCGTTCCACAAATTTTTCTTCTGCGACTGATCCCCGTTTATAACCGTCAACTTATCCGCAAAGATCAATTGCCGGCCATTTAAGGTGAGGATATGATAAGGTTCTGCCCGGGCATGCACTTTCAGCCGGGGCGGCTGGATACCGAAGGCGATCAGTTTTTGAAAATCCAGGTGTCGGGCAAGTTGTTTGAAGGTTGTGTCCGGATGATCGGCATAATTTAGTATAGCCACATCATCCATCCGGAGCCCGACCGCTTTCAGGATCTTTTCCAGTAATTGAGCATTTTCGGGCGCTTCGCCGAAACTAACCTCGTCCCGGTATAAGACCAACACTTCTTTCGATCGGATGCCATCGATGGCCTTCCCGAGCTGATGATCCGTATCCTTGGGGTCGGTGGTAAATATTTTATCCTTATACAGGGGTTGAAGCCAGGCCTTTTCCGTGTTCGACATTTGCTGGTAATATTTTTATCGGGATTGTGGGGCTATTTTTTGAATTTATTGGATTATTTCATTATCTTTTTAGGGCTAACTAATTTATAAAAATTTGTTTAATTATATTTGCGCAAAATTACAACTATGAATTCACCTGTAGACATAAATCCGGCCATTGAGATGAATTATCCCATTGAAATAAATCCAACGACGAGTTCACGGATTCACGAAATGGATTTTGAGAATATCGGATTTGGAAAGATTTATGCCGATCATATGTTTGTCGCAGATTATTCCAACGGTAAATGGAAGGATTGCAGGGTCATCCCTTTTGACAAAATGCCCCTAAGTCCGGCCACCTCAGCCATTCATTACGGACAATCCATATTCGAAGGCCTGAAGGCTTTTAAAGCAGCCGATGGGAAAGCGCAAATTTTCAGGC
This sequence comes from Chitinophagales bacterium, assembly GCA_028278085.1. Lineage (GTDB taxonomy): Bacteria > Bacteroidota > Bacteroidia > Chitinophagales > JANQFB01 > JANQFB01. Next base: position 7,530 of record JANQFB010000017.1, on the reverse strand, counting down.
CCGACAGGAACGCCGCCCGCCTGAACAAGTCTGCCAAGCGGATGGCCATGCCGGAATTACCGGAAGAGATCTTTATGAATGGCCTCAGATCCCTGATCAATATCGACATGGATTGGATCCCTACGGTAACGGGCAGTTCTTTATACATTCGTCCGTTTATGTTTGCCACCGATGAATTTATCGGTGTAAAGCCGGCGGATAATTTCAGGTTTATGATCATTACTTGTCCGGTAGGGCCTTATTATATCAAGCCGGTCAAAGTGCTGGTGGCCGATCATTATGTCAGGGCGGTGATCGGAGGTGTCGGAGAAGCCAAAGCTGCGGGTAATTACGCCGCAACCATGCTGGCGGTTAATGAAGCCCGTGCCCAAGGCTATGACCAGGTGCTGTGGATGAATGCCAACAACTTCGAATATATCCAGGAAGTGGGAACCATGAATATCTTTTTTGTTATCGGTGATACGGTCCTGACACCGGAACTCGACGGCTCCATCCTGGATGGGGTAACCCGGTCGAGTGTGATCACCTTACTGGAAGATATGAACATCAAACACGAGATCCGACCGGTTGCCGTCAGCGAAATCTATGAAGCTTATCAACAAGGTTTATTAAAAGAAGTATTCGGAACCGGAACCGCTGCTACGATCGCTCATGTTTCCGATCTGGGGTATAAGGATACGAATATGACGCTGCCTCCGATAGAACAAAGGCATATTGGGAATGCTATTAAACAAAGGCTGGTTGATATTAAAACTTCGAGAGTAGAAGATAAATTCAACTGGGTATATAAAGTATAGCACACCCAAGCAGCACTGCCCCACAATAACCGCTCGGGTGGCTATATTTTCTTCATAAGAAGCGACAACTGATCTTATTCTGTCGTTTCGGTCCCAGTTTCATTTCGATTGAAGAGGTAATGTATTCCGATGGTGAACCCGCCATAGAAATTGGTTGATTTCTCATAGGGCTTATCCTTCCTGTCGATCTCACCGTCGAAATTCGTATCGTATTGTTGCCTGTAGGTTACGCTGTTGATATCGGTAAAGCCGTAATAGAACCTCAGGCCTGTATTCAGGTAAAAATTCTCATTCAGCATAATGTCAGCTCCCAAACCCAGCGCCAGGCCGATATCCTGATTTTCAAAATAGCTTTTGGCCGGTATGTCTGTGCTTTCGGAAGCCACACTTTGATGAATGGAGGCCGATTGCAAATAATTGAGTTGAGGCCCCAGCATCATATAAAACCGGGTGTCGGATGATCCGCCCATAAATTTGAACATGATCGGGATATGCATGTACCTGAGATCGATATCTCTTAAAATGGGATCTCCGTCTGAGTTGATATCTTCATATTTCTGTCCCTGGTGAGCGACCCCGATCTCCGTTTGAAATCCGATCCTGGAGGTAATGTTATAACCGAACGCTCCGTCATAACTCAATCCGAACTTCGGGGCATATTCGAGTTCGGGTCCTCCGTAAGTGTTTTGGTTAATGATCCATACGCTGTTAAATCCGATCCCGGCCCCTATATGGAATCCTTTTTGAGCGTTGGCTAAAAATGATGGGCAAACAATCCATAAACTTAATAGGAAATAGTAGATAGTCTTCATTGCTTATTCGTTTTATAGTACAGTACATTATCGAATAAAAACACCAATAAGATGAAGCAAGGACGGAAATGGTTGCATCAGAGGGGAAAAATATTTGGCTGAGTTGGATTAGTAGAGGTTCGGAAGAATGATTAACGCCGGGGAAATGGCACAGAGAAGTTTGAGTGCGAGAGTGAGTGTGAGCAAGAGGTGACTCCTCCAAACTCACTCTCACTCTCACTCTCACTCTCAAACTGATAACTATTGTTGGTAGATAAATACTTCGATCTTACCGTCGCTACGGACAAATCCACGATACATGCCGGGGGTATTGAAGTCCATCATAATGTTACCGGACTTGTCGACACCGATGGCGCCGCCCTGGCCACCCATTTTTTTCAGCTTACCGTGGATCACCTCGTTCGCCGCTTGGGTGATGGACATCGATCGATAATCCATTAAGGCAGCTATATCATAGGCAACCACTCCGCGAATGAAAAATTCCCCATGGCCGGTACAGGAGATGGCACAGGTTTGGTTATCGGCATAGGTGCCGGCTCCGATGATCGGGGAGTCGCCTACCCTTCCGTATCTTTTGTTGGTCATCCCCCCGGTGGAGGTGCCGGCGGCGAGATTCCCATGCTGGTCTAAAGCAGCAGCTCCTACGGTACCGAATTTATTATTTTCCAGCTTTTCGAGATTCAGCCCCTTATCGTCGGAGTGGTCCAGTTGCTGCTTTTCGGTATTCCTGATCTTTTGCAATTGCTGCCACCGGCGTTCGTTAAAAAAATATTTGGGATCAACGGTTTCCAATTGCATCTTTTTGGCAAAATCATCTGCGCCTGCGCCGATCAGCATCACATGGGGTGATTCTTCCAGCACTTTTCTGGCAGCGCTGATGGGATTTTTAATGATGGTTACCGCTCCTACCGCTCCGGCATTAAGGGTTTTGCCATCCATGATGGAAGCATCCATTTCATTTTTCCCCTCATTGGTGAAAACCGCTCCCTTGCCGGCATTAAACAGTTCGGAATCTTCCATGACCCTGATGGTATTTTCAACGGCATCCATGCTACTCCCGCCCGATTGCAAGATCTTATACCCGGCCTCAAGCGCCTCGGTTAACTTTGCCAGGTAGGCGGCTTCCAACTCAGGGGTCATATTTTTTTTGAGGATCGTACCGGCACCTCCGTGGATGACCAGTGCATAGGCTTCGCTTTGTTCCATGTTATCCTGTTTGGATTGGGCATGAGTGATTTGCATGAGGATCGAAAGAAACGCAATGATTAAAAATGGTCGGTGCATTGGCCTTATTTTTTTGTCAAATTAATCATCCCATCTTTTGCTAACTTTGACCCTTTATGCAGGATCTGTCTTAAATATAAATTAAAATATCCACTTCCTCCTGACCTCAATCCGTTTTTGTGCAATTAATTCGCGTGGTCTTTCGCTATCTTAACTTCCTGCTAAAATCCAGGAAATTACATGGAATACACTCCCCTTTTGTTTTTCAATTGAACCGCGATGTGCTGCTGGACAAAAAGACCTATTATGCCTTCGAATCCATAGAATCAATGCGGCATCAAATGCTGCGGTCGACCGAGCAATTGCAAATTACAGACTTCGGCGCCGGTTCTCATATCAATAATAAAAAGCTGAAAAAGGTCAGGGATATTGTCCGCAACAGCGCCAAAAGTCCGAAATACGGGCAGTTGCTATTCCGCCTGGCCCATCACCTTAAATCCGAAAAGATCCTGGAACTGGGTACTTCCCTGGGGATCAGCAGTCTCTACCTGGGTTTGGCGGTGCCGAATGGGCAGATGATCACGCTGGAAGGCTGCCCGGAAACCGCCGCAAAAGCTGCCGATAATTTCGCGGCACTACAAGCGGATCATATTCAACTGATCACGGGTGAATTTTCCGGCACGCTCCCGCAAGCCTTACAGGAACTCGGTTCGCTGGACCTGGCTTTCATCGATGGCAATCACCAAAAGCAACCTACCCTGGATTATTTCGGGCAATGCCTGGAATATGCTCATAACAATAGCCTGTTTATCTTCGACGACATCCACTGGTCGACGGAAATGGAAGAAGCCTGGCAGGAAATCAAGGATCATCCCGCAGTAAGCGTAAGCATCGATCTTTTCTTTATGGGCCTCGTCTTCTTCCGAAAAGAACAGGCCAAAGAACACTTTGTGATCAGGATTTGATTAATTTTTTTATATTTATACTAATAGCTGTTCATAAGAGATTGTTGGATACAACTATTGGAAAATCCATATACTTTTACTTTATGAGGAATCAAGAAGATCATAACTATCCGCGAAATACGTCGCCTGTACATCCGTTAAGCAAGCTATGTTTGTATATCATTATTTTCGGCGCAACGCTAACCCACACCTTCGGGCAATGGGGAAGCATTCCCACCGATACCGGCATCACCCTGACCGACCTGCATTTTGTCGACATCATGAATGGATTGGTGATCGGTGAGCAGGGATTGATCTTACGAACAACAGACGGCGGTTCGAACTGGACCTTCCCCAATTCCGGGATCTCGGAGCACCTCAACAGCGTTCATTTTATCACCTCCAATAAAGCCTTCATTGCCGCTGACAAGGGCATGCTCTTATCCACCACCAACGGCGGGAATAACTGGTCGAAGGAAACGCTCGATACCACCATCAATCTCAACCATGTTTACTTTGCCAATTCCGATAAGGGATTTCTTGTTGGGGATAACGGGGTTATTTATCAAACAGTGGACGGCGGCGATGATTGGGTATTGCAAACACCCACCGTTGTAAACCTACTAACGGCCGTTGATTTTCCCGATCAATCGACCGGTTTTATTACCGGAAGCAGCGGGACGGTATTGAAATCGACCAATGGCGGGGATAACTGGACCAAGTTGAATTCCCTTTCCACCAATGCCTATCTTTCGGATGTTTTCTTTTTCGCACCCGACAGCGGTTATGTGGTTGGGAACCAGGGTACCATATTCCGGACCACCGATGCCGGCGGAACCTGGCAACCCCAATCCAGCCCGGTTACGGAATGGCTGAAGGGTATCCATTGCCCGGAAACCGATAACTGCTTTATCGCCGGGAATAACGGCACGATCCTTACCACCTCCGACGGCCTGAACTGGACCACTATCAACACCGGGTTGAGTGTACACCTGGAGCGGATCCAATATATCGATGAACACACCGGGTATATCACCGGCGCCAACGGTACGCTTCTGCAAACCTGCCCGAACGCAAAATTCTCAGCAACCAAAACATTGGACCTGGGCATTACCGACACCATACACTTCCGCAACAAAAGCACCAGCTCGACCTTATCATTCTGGGATTTCGGCGACGGGCAAACTTCGACTGACAGCGATCCTATCCACAAGTTTACCCAAACCGGCGAATTTACCGTGTGGCTATATGCTTCCAATGCTTCGGACTGCTATGACTCCACCAGCCTGAAGATCACCGTTGATAACACCAATCCGGTAGCTCCCGTTAAGTTTGAAGAAGGATTTGAAGTCTTCCCGAACCCATTCCGGACAAGCTTCAGCATCGAACACAACCAGGCCATCAGGGTCGAGCTATTCGATGTAAGCGGAAAACTGCTATTAACCGGAACATATGGTCCGGGTATCACCCACCTGGACCCTCAAAGCCTTTCCGCTCTCCCGGAGGGTGCCTATTTCCTGAAAATAACGGATAACCACCGCAGTCAGGTAACTAAATTGATCCGGATCGATTAAGCTTCCGGAAGCAGTACTCCTATACAAGGAGAGCCGTGATCAGCGAATAAGAGTGAAATTTCCTTTGATCGTGGCCTCTTCCCCGGAAAAGGTTTTGGCCGAGATGTAGTAGACATAGGTATCGGTATCCTGTTCCTTACCTTTGAAGATACCGTCCCAACCGGCATCGATATCCGAGGTTTCGAAAACCAGCTCACCCCAACGGTTAAAGATCCGGAATACGATCAGCTCCTCGATGCCGGCATGGAAAATATAGAATCGATCATTAACGCCATCACCATTCGGCGTAAAGGCATTGGGCACTTTGATCAGAATATCCGGGAACATGACCAGCTCCTTGGTGACCGTATCCGCGCAATTGGCTTCATTGGCAGCGATCAGGGTGATCATATAGGAACCGGACTCCTGGAATGCATGGACCGGATGTTGTTCGCTTGACGAATCTCCGGTATCGAACAACCACAGCCATTGAACCGCACCTTCGGATTGATCCGTAAAGGTGACACTCGGATCCTGCAAGGTGGGGAATTCGGGTGAAAAGCTGAAGTCGGCGGTTGGATAGCCCATCACCACCACAGGTAAAGTCGTATCCAGCCGGCATTGTTCATCGCCGTATATGGCGGATAAGGTCAGGTTAAAGCCGCCGGGCTGCTCGTATAAATGCACAACCGTATCCCCAGTGGTAGAATCGCCGTCACCAAAATTCCACCGCCATTGCTCCACCGTAACTTCCGGTGTTGTATTTCCGGCAACGAACCTGGCCAACGCCGGAACGCAATTCAAAGAATCGGCTTCTACGAAGATTATCCCGGGTTGTTTGAAAACGGTAATGTTCTGGGAAAGGGAATCCCGGCAGCTTTCATCGATCGTACTGACAACAAGCTGTTCGATGGTATAGTCACCCGGGGTGGTGTAGGCATGTCCATCCACAATCCCCGTAGCCGTCTGGCCGTCGCCAAAACGCCAATGCCGGTCAGCGGTAAAAAAGCTATAACTGGAATCCGTGATCATCACAGAATCGAGCGAGCAAAAAACCGTATTTGTCAAATTAAATCCGGCCGACACCTGGTCAACCAAGATCGTGTCCAGGGCCGGAATACTCAACACACAATTGGTAGTGCTCACCAATACCAGGTTAGGGACATAACTTCCCGGGGCCAGGTAGGTGTTCACCACACTATCTCCCCCTTCTATCGGGGTAACCCCATCGAGCACATTCCCGTCGCCGAAATCCCACAGGTAATAAGCGGTATTGGTAGCACGGGCCACAAATGTTACGGGCTGCGGCACACAACCCGAATCGACTTTTACCTGGATATCTTCCGAAGGGCCGCTGATGGTCACATAATTTTGGCGGAATAAAGTGTCTTTACAGCCGGCTGCATTGGTTACGATCAACTGAACGTCAAAGGACCCGGAGGTGGTGAACACATGGATGGGATGTTGCACCGATGAAAACTGGCCGTCCCCGAAATCCCATAGCCATTCCACCACATCCGAAGATGAACTGTCGGTTAATTGTAACGGCAGGGGCGGGCAATCGTCGTTCACGATCTGGGGATCGAAATCCGCAGTCGGCAAGCCCCCGACGATAACATAATCCGTTCGGGTCTGGGTACTGTCGCAATTGGTTTTGTTGGAAATGGTCAGGCTAACCGTAAAGGTATCGGCCGTTTGATAAACATGATAGGGTTCCATAAGGGTATCGGTATTCCCATCTCCGAAATCCCATAGGTAATCCAGCGTGTCGATGTTGACCACGTTAGAAAAATAGACCGTATCTCCGAGGCAAACAACAGGATCATCGGCTTCGAAATCGACCGGCGCGGCTCCGATGACCAGGAAATCGGATTTAACCAGGGTGTCCGTACAACCCTTACTGTCATTGGTGATCAGGGTAACATCATAAGTACCTGCCGATTGATAGGCATGCGAAGGGTTGGGCACATTATCCCCAAATCCATCACCAAAATCCCACTGCCAGGAAGTGATCGAACTATTGCTGGCCGATAGATCGGTAAAGTTAATGGTCACACCGGGGCAACCGCCCTGGTTGTCGGCAGAGATATCGATATAGGTATGGTTAACCTGGATATCCCGGGTGGTTACATAACCACAGGTAACGTTCGATCCCAGGCTCGATGGCAGGGTAACGTTAATGAACAGACTGATGGTATAG
>JANQFB010000571.1 GCA_028278085.1 Chitinophagales bacterium | reverse complement strand
GTACCCACAAGCATCAGCATTACGGCCGACCAGAACCCGGCATGTGCCGCAGATACGGTCAACTTTTCTGCTAACGTGAACGGTGCCGGAAGCAATCCTTCTTTCCTGTGGACGGTTAATGGCAATGCTGTTGGCGGCAACTTGTCCTCTTTCAGCAGCAGTGGTCTTTCGGAGGGTGATACAGTGAGTTGTGTGGTAACCTCTTCGGCATCTTGTGCGGCGGGCTCTCCCGCAGCCTCAAACAATATCGTTATGCAGATCGATACACTCGTTCCGACAGTTATCAGCATTATAGCCGACCAGAACCCGGCATGTGCAGGAGATACGGTCAACTTTACAGCTTCCGTGACAGGTGCCGGAAGCAATCCATCTTACCTGTGGACGGTTAATGGTAACACTGTTGGTGGCAACCTGTCCTCTTTCAACAGCAGTGGTCTTACGGATGGTGATACGGTGAGTTGTGTGGTAACCTCCTCGGCTTCCTGTGCCTCGGGTTCTCCCGCAACCTCAAACGATATCGTTATGCAGATCGATACACTCGTTCCGACTAGCATCAGCATTTCGGCCGATCAGAACCCGGCATGTGCCGGAGATACAGTCAACTTTACAGCTTCCGTGACAGGTGCCGGAAGCAATCCATCTTACCTGTGGACGGTTAATAGTAACACTGTTGGTGGCAACCTGTCCTCTTTCAACAGCAGTGGTCTTACGGATGGTGATACGGTGAGTTGTGTCGTAACCTCCTCGGCTTCCTGTGCCTCGGGTTCTCCCGCAACCTCAAACGATATCATTATGCAGATCGATACACTCGTACCGACAAGCATCAGCATTACGGCCGACCAGAACCCGGCATGTACCGGAGATACGGTCAACTTTACAGCTTCCGTGACCGGTGCAGGCAGCAATCCCTCCTACCTGTGGGCGGTTAATGACAACGCTGTTGGTGGCAACATGTCCTCTTTCAGCAGTAATGGTCTTTCGAATGGTGATACAGTGAGTTGTGTGGTAACCTCTTCGGCATCCTGTGCCTCGGGTTCTCCCGCAGCCTCAAACAATATCGTTATGCAGATCGATTCCCTCGTACCGACAAGCATCGGCATTACGGCCGACCAGAACCCAGCCTGTGCCGGAGATACGGTCAACTTTACAACTACCGTGACAGGTGCCGGCAGCAATCCCTCCTACCTGTGGAGCGTTAATGGCAATGCTGTTGGTGGCAACATGTCCTCTTTCAGCAGCAGCGGTCTTTCGGATGGTGATACGGTGAATTGTGTCGTAACCTCTTCAGCTTCCTGTGCCTCGGGTTCTCCGGCAACGTCCAACAATATCGTAATACTGATCGATACACTCGTACCGACAAGCATCAGCATCATGGCCGACCAGAATCCGGCCTGTGCCGGAGATACCATTTACTTTACGGCTTTCCCCGTAGGTGAAGGGGCTAATCCGATATACCAGTGGAGGGTTAATAGCAGTGTGGTGGGCAGTAACCTGCCGAATTATAACAGTAACAGCCTTCAGGATAAGGATTCGGTGAGTTGTGTGTTGACTTCCTCTGCTTCATGCACTACGGGGTCTCCTGCGGTATCCAACATCATCGAGATTGGGGTCAGTTCTCCCCAGGCTTTGTCAATCATTGGCCTCGATAGTATCTATTGCACTACAGATTCGTCCGTATTGTTACAGGCCACACCGGTGGGAGGAAACTTTATGGTCAACGGTAACCCCAGCAGCAAGTTTGATCCTGTTGAATCAGGTACAGGAACCCATACCATTACCTATATTTTTATGGATAGCATTGGATGTTCTGATTCCACAAACAAGTTTGTTAAGGTAATCACTTGTCCGGGTACCGCTGTTGGCTCTGACCTGATCCAACCTGGTATTACTGTATTCCCAAACCCGACCACGCATAATGTATCACTTGTTTTTAACCGGTTTACTGATCAGGTGGCCAGATTGTACCTGTTTAACAGTCATGGCCAGCTCCACGCAGCGGACGAAGTTTCCATTATTAATGATCATTATATACACACGATAAATGTTAAGCACCTGCCTGTGGGCGTTTATTATCTAATTACTGTTACCAACAGCGGCCGGTCGGTTCGGAAAATTATTAAAATTAAAGATTAATAAATAAGCCGCTGAAGTACTTGTTCCCTGAGATGTTTTGTATGATCTTAGTAACAGGATACCTATCAGCCGGGGCGCAGCCAGTTGCCGATGAAATTGCATTCCATGTTAATAAGAAACGATACCATAGGATTATGCCCTTTTCGTGAAATGTGTATTCCGGATCTCATCCAGTAGCGCTTTGGTCAAGGGCTTATTTTTGAAACCGGCTATTTCTTTAATGCCATTGGCTTTTTCCCGGTCATCGGGATTGATCGTAGTGGAAAGCATATAGATCAAGGTATCCTTGTTGTTGAATTGCCTGAATCGTTCCAGGAACTCCCAGCCGTTCACCTTGGGCATGTTGAGGTCAAGTAAGATCAGGTCCGGGTATGAACTACCTGCATCTTGCTTTTCCGATAAGAGAGCCAAAGCCGTTTCTGCACTTTCAAGCGTTACGACAGACTTTGCCAATCCCGATTTATTGATGATCCTTTGGTGTAAATAGTTGGTAGGCCAATCATCATCTATCAGCCAAATATCGATCAGCTTGTATTTCTTATTAATCAAGGTTTGTCGGTTTTTCCTGGTTCATGATAGTGAAATAAAAGGTAGTTCCTTTCCCCAACTGGCTATTGAACCAGATCTCTCCGTTATGTAGCTCAACTATCTTTTTACAATGAGCCAGCCCGATCCCGGTGCCTTTATATTCCGTACGGGTATGAAGCCTTTGAAAGATAACAAATATCCTATCCTTGTACGCTGCTTCTATACCGATACCATTATCATTGATCGAAAATTTCCACTTGTCGCTTAACTTTCTGGCTTTGATCTGGATCTTCGGCTTTACGCCCGGTTTTCGAAATTTAATCGCATTGGAGACCAGGTTTTGAAACAACTGCCTCATCTCCTGTTTATACGCCACTATAACCGGCATTTTACCGAGTTCCACGGTTGCACCCGATTCCTTGATCAAGGTATCCATATCCTGTAATATTTCCATTATCATTTCCCTGCAATCAATGCTTTCGAGCGCTTTTCCTTTTCCTATCCGGGAGAATTCAAGTAAACCCTCTATGAGCTCTTTCATCCTTTGAGACGACTGGTTGATGATCGAAAGGTAGGTAGCCGCCTTGTCATCCAGGTTGCCATCGAGGCGCTCACTCAACATTTCAACAAAACTGATCACCGTCCGTAAAGGCTCCTGTAAGTCATGGGAAGATACGTAGGCAAATTGCTCCAGGTTTCCATTCAGTCGCTCCAGCTCTTCTGTTTTCTTTTTTAATAATTGCTCGGCCAGCTTTAGTTTATTGACATCCATTGCTGTCAGTACCACACCCCTTATATCTTTTTTGGCGGTCTGATACGGACGGGCCTTCAATAGAAATGCTTCGTTATCCGACGTAATTAACTCTAATTCTACAGGCTGTAGATCATCCAGCACCTTCCGGGCTGTTCCTACCAGGTCGAATTCAGCAAATGCGTGGGCAAAATCACCGATGTAGCGCCCAATATCATGTTCAGTGATCTTGATCAAAGGAATAATAGCATCTGTGTAACGTCTGATATTGAGTTCCATATCGAGGAACAAGGTGGCGATCTTTGTGCTTTGGATAAAATTGCTCAGGTCATCGTTCAGATCGCTCATTTCTCCAAGTTTATCCTGGAATTCATTATTTACCGTATATAACTCTTCGTTCACTGATTGCAACTCTTCATTGCTGCTTTGCAATTCCTCATTGGCGGCCACGAGTTCCTCATTCGTTGCCTGCAACTCTTCATTTGATGTTTCTAACTCTTCAATAGTGGCTTGCAGGTATTCTTTGGTTTCTTTCAGGTCCTCTTCCAGCCTTCTGATGTGTGTATCTTTCTCTTTATCGATATCCAGCTTGTCCGTACCATCGGGGCCGGATTCCGGAGGAAAAGCCGGTATAAAGCTTATGATGCAGAAGTTGTTTCGGCTGACGGGTTCGGTATAGGGCTTAGCAACGATTTGCATAAATGACCGGTCACCATTTTCAAAACTTACTACCGGTGAGATGACCTTCTTTCGCTCAGCTTTCACTTTCGATACAATATTACTTAATGGAACATAGAGCTGTTCGTCGATCATTTTCAGCACATTCAGCGTTAATTGTTTTTTGGGTAATGAAATATATTTTTCCGTTTCACCGGCCACATGCACAACATCGTTGTTCTCATTGATGATCAGGGTTGGCGGTACAAGATCATTCAATAAAGCATCCTTGAAGTTATTGATCATCTTTGCTTCCGAATAAACAGTCATTTGCTCATCGGTTTTGGATGGCTTTTTAGATTGAGATGGCCGATGGTCGAAAGAAAAAAGTTTATGCACATCTGACATCCGGGCTATCGACCGGTTACGAAAGAGCTTGTATTTCTTGTCGATCTCGTTAAATACACTGGCATAACTCCCCAGGGCTTCGCTGGCCCCCAGAAAGAGCGCCCCATCCTGGTTCAACGAAAAATGGATATAGGACATGATCCTCTCCTGCAAGGGTGGTTCTATGTAGATGAGCAGGTTCCTGCAACAAGCGAGATCAATATTATTAAAAGGCGGATCTTTAGCCGCATCATGTTTGGCGAAGATGATAACTTCCCGCAGTTCCTTATTGACCTGGTATTTATTGTTCTCTATCTTTTTGAAATAGCGCTTCACCAGGGTATTAGGCACTTCATCAAAAACCGCTTCCGTATACACACCTTTACCGGCCCGCTCAACCGCTTTTTCGTTGATGTCTGTGGCAAATATTTTTAGCGGAATTCGCTTTTTAAACCTTCTCATGCATTCCTTGTACAAGATGGCTATGGAATAGGCTTCCTGTCCGGTTGAACAACCGACCACCCAAACCCTTATCTCCTTACCCTTATCGGTATTCTTCACCATTGGGGCAATGACCTCCGATTCCAGTAGTTCAAATGCTTTGTTATCCCTGAAGAAGCCGGTAACCCCAATGAGAAGGTCGCCGCTCAGCAATTCGATCTCCTCGGTATTCTCATTCAGGTATTCGAAATATAGTTCATGACTTAGGATATTCCTGAGACCCATTCTTCGCTCAATTCTCCGGATAATGGTAGATTTCTTATAGTTGTGGAAATCTAAGTTGGTTTTCTTGTATAGAAGAGAGATGATATTCTCTATATCATTTCCAGGTTCGGAACCGGATGTATCTACAGCCTGTTGCTTGGTGTATGGATGCTTTACATAATTGATGATCGTTTCGGGCATTTCCTGCGGTTCCAGGATAAAATCCACCAGGCCCGTTGCAATGGTACTTCTAGGCATGCTATCGAAAGCAGCAGAATTCGGGTCCTGTGCAATGACCATACCTCCTTGCTCCTTAATGCTTTCCATGCCCAAGGTTCCGTCACTGCCTGTTCCGGACAGGATGACTCCGATAGCTCGCTGCTTTTGGTCTTCAGCCAAAGACTTCAGAAACAAATTAATAGGCAGGTTAAGTGTCTTAGGGCTTTCCCTTTCTTCCAATAGCAGCTTCCCTTCAAAAACGGTCATGTTCTTATCGGCAGGAATGGTGTAGATATAATTTGGCCTGACCACTACATTATGTGCTGCCTTTTGAATTTTCAGTTTGGTATGCCGTGCCAGCAACTCAGGCATCATACTTTTATAGTCCGGGCTAAGATGCTGGATCAACACAAAACTAAGACCGCTATCATCCGGGACGTTGTCAAAAAAAGTATTGATGGCCTCCAGTCCTCCCGCTGAGGCGCCAATCGCCACAATGTAGAGTTTTTCCTGTTTTTTCTTTTTAGGCGTTGAAGGTTTTGTCCCTGTTCCTGTTGATTTTATTGTGGTAAGTTTTTTCATCCTTCTTGTGTGTTATTTGTCATTATGCTGCAGATCTTCACTCATGCGCACCAGGTCTTCAATGGCCGAGTTTGCTTCCACTTGCAGATCGTTATTGATCAGATCTTTCTTACTCTCCAGGAATTTTTGAATGCGCCGAAGCGCCTGAAGGTTCGATGCTATCCTTGCACTGATGCGTTTGCTCATAATTCTTGCCTTTTTACTATGCCAGAAGCCCTGTTTATCGATAATTTCCTGCACCACTTTAGGCAATTTCTGCAGGTTGGATTTAAGCACTAACCCGGAAGCTCCGTTCAGCACCGTTTCCGCAGCTATCTCCTCACCAATGGCGCCGGATACAAAAACAAAAGGAATTTCAGGACACTCTTGTTGAGCGATGGCCAGCGCTTCAAAACCATTAAAGGTGGGAAGGTCATAGTCCGCTAAGATAAGATCGGGCTGAAAAGTTTTGATCTCGATCAGGAAACTGTTTTCATCGTCTACCACTTTAAATTCCGGAATATGATTTAATTCCTTCATGGCTCTTTTTATCAGACCGACATCATCCCAATTGTCTTCTAACAGGAGCAAGCGGACTTTTTTATAATCATCGAAATCTCCCTGATACATTTTTAAAGATTGAGTTTGTTTGTTAATTCAATGGTACAGCAACCGGATCATGCTTGGCGGCCAGCGCATACGATGGGCAAACACGATCAGTTTGAATCGAGGTTTAGCACCAGCCAGTAAAACCCTACATCCTTGATCACCTCGGCAAACTTGTGGAAGTCAACCGGTTTTACGATATAGCTGTTGGCGCCAATATCATAGGCGGTTTGTACATCTTTATCTTCCTTTGAGCTGGTCATGATGATTACCGGGATATTCTTAGTGAATTCATGTTTCTTAATCTCCTTTAGCACTTCGAGCCCGCTCACCTTAGGCAGCTTGAGGTCGAGCAATATCATCTT
>JANQFB010000564.1 GCA_028278085.1 Chitinophagales bacterium | reverse complement strand
GTCTTTCCCGTCCACTCTACCGATCCGTACAGGCGATCCCGGGTTACCCCGCTGACATCATCGACAATGGCTTTGCGGTTACCGGTCAGCCGGTTAAACAACGTAGATTTACCGACATTGGGCCTTCCGACTATGGCGACTATTTGGCTCATAAGGTGTCGTTATTCCGCAGGATCGGCGGTCATTGGTATCCAAATTGTTTTAGGTTGCTCTTATTATCCCGCCAGTTTTCTTTGATCTTGACAAATAGTTCGAGATAGACCTGCTTGTCGAGGAATTGCTCGATATCTTTCCGGGCGGCTATGCCTACTTTTTTAATGGCTGCGCCCCCTTTGCCGATGATGATATTTTTTTGAGATTTCCGGATCACGAAGATCAAAGCCCTGATCCTGACAATGGATTCTTCTTCCTGGTAATTCTCGACCACAACTTCTACCGAATATGGGATCTCCTGTTTATAGTTGAGCAGGATCTTTTCCCGGATGATCTCGGTAACAAAGAACTTTTCGGGTTTGTCGGTCAGGGCATCTTTGGGGTAATAGGGGGGCGATTCGGGCAATTGTTCCATGATCCCCTCCATCACTTTGTCAAGGTTGATGGATTTTAGGGCGGAAATCGGTAGAACCATGGCCTGCGGAAGTGCTGCCTCCCAGGCCTGCTGTTTGGCTTTGATATCTTCCTCCTTTTCCAGGTCTATCTTATTGATCAGCACAAACACCGGGACTTTAACTTTTGATAATTTACGCAGGAATTCGTCATCCTCGTCCACATCCATGCCCACCTCTACCAAGTAGAGAATGATATCCGCATCTTCCAGGGAAGTCCGCACGAATTTCATCATCGATTCATGCAGCTTATAGGCCGGTTTGACGATCCCCGGTGTATCGGAATAAACGATCTGAAAATCTTCTCCGTTAACGATCCCTAAAATGCGGTGCCGGGTAGTCTGGGCTTTGGAGGTAATGATCGAGAGGCGTTCCCCGACCAAGACATTCATCAGGGTGGATTTTCCTACATTCGGTTTACCGATGATGTTTACAAAACCTGCTCGATGGCCCATGCCGCAAAGATAGCTATAAATATTTCCTCCCATCTCATTCAATGTGGTCTGTGTCGACACCTATCCTGGTCTGTGTCGACACAGACCAGGATGGGTGTCGAGACTATTGCTTAACTTTAGCCGTCTGCATCGGTCCGGGTTTGAATGTGGGCAGTTTATCGTACGAGCACAAGCATGTCAATGCCTTTTAAATTTTCGTTGCCGCCCTTCTTTACCATGTGCCCTACAAGCGATCAGTGTCGACACAGACCGCTTGTACTTGTACCGTTGATGGTTGTTTTGCTGAGTTGTCTGTCCATCCATACGGTTAAAGGCAATAGCCTTTCCAAATACTATGACACCTTGAATTTACCCCAAAAGACACCCCTGGAAAAGGTGGACCGGGTGTATGATATGTTACAGGAGTGGCTGGACCAGGCCGGTTCCAGGCCCCGGAAATATGCCGTATTGGATACGCTCATGATCTTAACGGATGATATCTATTATCATTATGGGTATTACAATGAATTGCGCATCTTATGTGTGAATATGCTGACCCAATATGATCCTTTGCTCCGGAATATTGATAAAGCCTTCTATAACCGGAAACTCGCGGATTGTGTCTATTACCTGCCACATGTCGATCCGACCATCAGCGTGTTCTACTACCAACGGGCGTTGACCTATGCCCCTCGCCTCACCAAAGAATCCTGGCGATCTCATGGATCGCTGGCCTGGTTGTATGCCGATCTCGGTGATTCGATCCGGGCCGTGGAATCGATCGAAACGGCCAAGCAGGAGGTTGTACAATCCGGGGATACCACTGAGATCCGGAAAGTACTGGAATACCAATTGTATATCTTTCGACGCCTGGGTTACGATCTGGCGACCGTGGAGAAAGCCATTGAAGATTTTTTTCTCATCACCACACCTGAAAGCGGTTATGATTATTATTTCGGAGAATTAACGGAATTCGGGCTATACATTAAATATCGCCTGAAACAACCTGTGGTAGGGGAGAAATATTTGCGCCGATGTATCCGCGAGATCCTGCAAATGGACTATATCCGGGATGCCGAACTGAATTATCTGCTGTTCTCCTGTTATAAACATACCGGGCAGGAAAAAAAAGCCTTGCTGTTGATCGACCAGGTACTGTCGACCAGGATGAAGTATTACTCGGGCCGGAAATTTAATGACCTGATGTTGAATATGCTCGATTTTGTCCTGGAGCAGGGCGACATGGACAGAGCCGCCAAGGCATTTGCCTATGCCGGTAGTAAATTCCATGGCGACCAGCGAACTAAGCTGGGGTTTAACCAACGAAAACAGCAATTTTTTGAAATGACCGGCCAAAAAGATAGCGCTATCGCTACCTTGCAAACCATTATTACTTTGAAAAACGAGTTTAACCAGGTTCAGCAGGAAGAGGCCCGGCGGCAGCATGAGATCAACGAGGTATTTTACGATCTCAGCAAGAAATATGAGTTACAGCAACTGAGCATCGAGTCGAAAAACAGAACCCTGATCGCGATCTCCATATTCGGTTTGATCGTTATCATTATGGCATTTGTGATCTGGCAACGGCTGCAGATCACCAAAAAACAGAAAACCATTATCGACGAACAAAACGCTGCATTGGAGCATAAAAACAGGGATATCATTTCCAGTATCAACTATGCTAAGCGGATCCAGGAAGCCCTGCTAAAAGATTCCGACGAACTGACAGATAGTATACCCCCGCATTTTATCCTGTTTATGCCAAAGGATATTGTTTCCGGTGATTTTTTCTGGATACGGGAGAAGGGTGACTATTGGTATATTGCAGTGGCCGATTGTACCGGTCATGGTGTACCCGGAGCCTTTCTGACCATTATGGGAACCTCTTTCCTCAATGAGATCCATGCCGATCCCGGATTTATTTCGCCTGCGGAAATACTGGAACGATTGCGTAAAAAGATCATCAAAGAATTGGGTCAAAAAGGTATGATCGGGGAAA
>JANQFB010000516.1 GCA_028278085.1 Chitinophagales bacterium | reverse complement strand
TCAATATAGATGGGATGGAAAAGACCGTGGCGGGAAATCCTTACCACCCGGGGCCTACTTTTATACCTTATCCACCGGCCAGATCAGCCATACCGGTCGTGTGGTGCTGTTGCGCTGATCTTATTATTTAATTAGAACATCTGCTTGGAATCTATTTTTAATTGTTTCTGTCGAAAACAGTTGAATGACTCTCTATCACTGCCCAATTTCCTCCAATTTTTGGATTCTTCACCTTCCTGCCCAATTTTTGGTGTTCTCACCAAAAATTCGTTCCCACCAAAAACTTATCGCTTATCTAGGTTTTGGTGTTTTCACCAAAAACCGGGTATCATCACCAAAAACTTACCCACATATACAATAATTCATTAAGAGATTCGATATAATAATACCTACCCAACTTTTGGTGTTCTCACCTCTCACTACCTACCCAATTTTTGGTGTTCTGTTCTCACCAAAAATTCGTTCCCACCAAAAACTTATCGCTTATCTAGGTTTTGGTGTTTTCACCAAAAACCGGGTATCATCACCAAAAATTTACCCACATATACAATAATTCATTAGGAGATTCGATATAATAATGTAACTTTGTAATTCAAAGTACTTTTAAAAAGTTAAAAGTATGGATCAACAACAAGCCCAACTAGAACACTTATCAGAGATCAGATCCTTAATGGAAAGATCATCCAGGTTTATTTCCTTAAGCGGATTATCAGGGATCACTGCCGGACTTTCCGCACTTGCCGGCGCCGGTTGGGCTTACATCCGGTTAAATAATCTCGACCGCGGACAATATGATGTCCTGGACCTGAACCTGAACACCTTAACGGAAATGGTCCTGATCGCTATTATCGTATTGTTGTTTGCCATTATCATGGGTATTTTCTTTACGACCCGGAACGCCAAAAAACACGGCCAGAAGATCTGGGATAATCTCACCAAACGGTTGTTGATCAATTTGATGATCCCTTTGGTAACAGGCGGGTTATTTTGCCTGGTGTTGCTCTATCATGCCATTTTGGGTCTGGTTGCGCCGGCCACCCTGGTATTTTATGGCATCGCATTGATCAACGCCAGTAAGTATACCTTGAACGACATCAGGTATCTCGGATTTTGCGAAATTTGTCTGGGGCTGATCAGCGCACTATTTATGGGTTATGGGCTGTTGTTCTGGGCGCTTGGATTCGGTGTGCTGCATATAGTTTACGGCACGCTGATGTATTTCAAATATGAACGATGAAGCACATTATCGCTCACTTAAATAAGTTGTTTGAAAGCAGGGTAAGATTGGGCGTAATGTCGGTTTTGGTGGTCAACGATTGGGTGGAATTTAATACGTTGAAAGAAATGCTGAATGTAACGGACGGAAACCTGGCCAGTCATCTGGCAGCCCTTGAAAAACATCAATTGATCAGGGTAAAAAAGCAATTCGTCGGCAAAAAGCCCAAAACCACCTACCAGGTCAGCAAGGCGGGGCGGCAGGCTTTCGAAGAACATTTGAATGCATTGGAGCAATTGATCAAAGGACCGGGAAAAGGATAGTTAAGTATATTTTTTTGATTATTTACTTTGAAATTCAAAGAACTTTTAAATAAAAAGAAAATGCGACCAGGCAACGGTACTTAAGAAAGGGTTAGGTCAATCGTCACCCTGATCCCCTCAGGGTGTGCCTGGTCGCAAATAATTTTTGTCATGAAAGAACAGGAACACATCATAGCCATCGAAAAAAAGATCAAATTAATGCTCGGGATATTTATCGGCGGGTTAATTTTCAGCGGCCTGTCAGCCATCCCGCTGTTAACAGAATTGAGCTTCCTGGAGCAAATGGGATTGATGGCCGATCATTCCCTGGGCCGCTGGCTGCAACAATGTTTTGATGCCATCCGGATCATCCACAACGAATTTCCTTTTGTGGCTTATGGAACCGATTGGCTGGCATTCGGGCATTTCATGATCGCGGTGGTTTTTATAGGGCCTTTGATCGATCCCGTCCGGAACAGGTGGGTCATCCATTTTGGAATGATCGCCTGCATCAGTGTAATACCGATGAGTATGATCGCAGGTTATTTCCGGTCGATCCCATTTTTCTGGCAAATGATCGATTGTTCATTCGGGATTATCGGCCTGGCCCTCTTGACCTATATCAATGCCAAGATCAATCAACTGGAAAAACTGATCTATGCGCCATATTTTGTTTAAATTTTGTCTAAAATTTCATTGACATGAGGGATCAATCCACCTATAAAGGCTTTTTATGGATCAGCTTATTCAGCATTGCCATGGGCTTCCTCGAAACGGCTGTCGTCATTTATTTACGGGCATTGTATTACCCGGATGGCTTTCAATTCCCTTTGGTCCCTATCGAGGCAAATATTTTATGGACGGAATTGTTGAGAGAGGCGGCAACCTTGATCATGCTGGTTGGCATTGGTATCATCCGCGGCCGGACGCCCCTGGAAAGATTTGCCTGGTTTATCTACAGCTTTGCAATCTGGGATATTTTTTATTATGTATTCCTCAAGCTCCTCCTCGACTGGCCGGAATCGTTACTGACCTGGGACATTTTATTCCTGATCCCGATTACATGGACCGGACCGGTTATTGCGCCGGTGATCTTATCCCTTACCATGATCCTGTTGGCGCTAAGTATACTTCATTTTAATAAACCAGGCCTCAAAGCCGGTCTGAATAAGATAGAGTGGACGGCCCTGATCATTGGTTCCCTGATCACCATTGTCGCATTTTGCTGGGATTATTCCTCCTTTATGCTGACCCATTATTCGATCGGGGAAATGTGGCCGGGAGAAAAAGCTATCTTCGATCACGCCATATCCTATATACCCCGCCAGTTCAATTGGTGGCTCTTCCTTTTGGGAGAATTAACGATACTTATTCCCATATTTACCTACATCCGGCGCAACGGCTTCCCTTGAATACGGTAGCATGATCGCTCCATGAGATAAGCCTTTCAT
The DNA here is from genome assembly GCA_028278085.1 of Chitinophagales bacterium. Taxonomy (GTDB): domain Bacteria; phylum Bacteroidota; class Bacteroidia; order Chitinophagales; family JANQFB01; genus JANQFB01. Next base: position 24,220 of record JANQFB010000516.1, on the reverse strand, counting down.
TTTTTATTGATTCCTCCTCTTGCTAGCCAGGACTACCTGGCCGGCAAACCAGGACCTCATTGCCATAACCAAAGAAAAAATATGAAGATCAAATTCATTTTACCAGCCTTAACAGAAGCCAAAAGCCCTTATTGGAGACCTATCAAATATTCCCTGTTTCCGCCCTTGGGGCTGGCGACATTAGCGGCCTACCTGTCTCCATTTGATGAAGCCATCCTGGAAGACGAACATGTGGAAAACCTGGACCTGTCGGATGATCCGGTTATCGTCGTCATCCAGGTATATATCACCAATGCCTACCGAGCCTACGAGCTTGCCCGGCATTATCGAAACAAAGGTGCCTATATTTGTTTGGGAGGCCTCCATGTCACCGCTTTACCGGAGGAGGCTTCTGTCCACGCCCATACCATTTTCATGGGCCCCGGTGAAGAAACCTTTCCGCAATTCCTGAATGACTATAGGAAGGGGGCGCCTCAAAAAAGGTATTTCTCCCCCGTCAGGACCCTGGAGAAGATCCCTCCGATCAGAAGAGACCTTATCAAAAGGCATCTTTACCTCGTTCCTAACTCGATCGTGGTAACCAGAGGCTGCCCGCATCATTGTGATTTTTGTTATAAAGATGCCTTCTTTGAGGGTGGGAAAACCTTTTACACCCAACAGGTCGACGATGCGCTAGCTGAGATCGACCGACTGCCCGGGCGGCATTTATATTTCCTGGATGATCACTTATTGGGCCATCAAAAATTCGCCACCGCCCTGTTTGAAGGCATGCGAGGCATGGATCGTGTATTCCAGGGAGCCTCGACGGTCGACGCCATATTACGGGGCAACCTGATCGAAAAGGCCGCAAAGGCCGGTTTGCGAAGTATCTTCATCGGCTTCGAAACCTTGAGTCCGGCCAACCTGCGGTCGAGCAACAAAAAACAAAACCTGGGCAAGGATTATCGAAAAGCCATCAAAAGATTGCATGATCTGGGTATCATGATCAACGGGAGCTTCGTATTCGGCCTCGACGATGATGATAAAGATGTATTCAAACGAACCGTCGATTGGGGGGTCAAACAAGGTATCACCACAGCAACTTATCATATCCTTACACCCTATCCGGGCACTGCTTTATTTAAAAAAATGGAGGCCGATGGCCGGATCCTCCACCGGCAATGGGATCTCTACGATACCCGGCAGGTGGTCTACCGCACCATAAACATGACCCCTGAGGACTTGAAAGCCGGCTATGACTGGTCTTATGAACAGTTTTATACCTGGTCGAACATCATGAAAGCCAGTTTGGCACATGATCACGGGAAACATATGATCAAACATTTCGCCTATGCCGGCGGCTGGAAGAAATTCGAACCCTTGTGGAATTTCATTATCAAAAACAAAGGATTGAACCAAATGCTGCCCTTGCTGGAAAGCATTTTATCCAAAGTCAGGTATAAAAAGCCCCATGCTCCCGGGGCACAAGCTTCTATCGAACCCATACCCAAGATCAATATCGAGGCCATTTCAAGCTAAACAGCAGCGCAGAAATATCGAAGCCCATACCTACGGATGGAAATATAGCTCCGACCGAAACTAATTGTTCCGTCTGGCGTATAATGTGATTCCTACCCCTTATACCGGTATTCAATTCGTTGGATTTATATTAAGATGTGAGTATGAATAAGGAATCATTAATTTACCTGGTTGATGACAATCCGCTGTATCTATGGTTGTTAAAAGAAAAGTTGGAACAGCTCAATGCCCGTGACAAAGATTGCATCTTCCGGACCTTCTCTTCCGGTGAACATTGCTTGCAGGCCTTAATTTCAAAACCCGATATCATTGTACTCGATTATTATCTGAATGGGGTAAATCCACAGGCAAAAAATGGGGTAGAGATCTTAAAGATCGTCAAATCCCTGCATCCCGAAATAGAGGTCATTATACTTTCCAGGCAGGAAGATGATGCTTCCGTCATCCATCGATCACTCAAAGAAAAGGCTTACTCCTACGTGTTTAAGGGCGGACATGCGGAGGAGAGGATCTATCATTTGATCCGGGAAATACAGTCGCCCGGCCTGGCGGATAAGCTATCGGCTTGAGATCCCGCAAACTTTCGTCCAATCCGGACCTTCTTCCTCGATTGATCTAATCCTTTGGTGTACGATTGTTCTCCAATTGCTGGATGATCTGTTGAAAGATCCCATCCAATTGATCGATCAATTCCGGGATATGCTGATGAAAGGCCTGGTTCATTGAATTTTCCTCCAATTCACGGCAAATATCATCGGCAGCGGTCAGTTCCAACAACTGGAATCCCGAGCGCATCCGGTGGGCAATGCCTTTGAGAAAACTCCAATCCTTCTTTTCCAGTTGATCCCTCAGGCGGCCGATATCTTCCGAATTCTGCTGGATAAAAGTGCCGACATAACGCTCCAGGACCTCCTCATCGTTGCCAATAAGCTGTTTGAGTTTGTCGAGTTTGACAATGTTTCCGGGATCTGCTTTCAAGCGGTTTGTTTTAGCGGGGATCAGGCAAAACGAACAGCATAAACGGGGGGCAGGTTGTGGCTGATACAAGTCCAGCTTTCCCCTTTATCTTCGGAAAGATAAAAATTGCCTGTCGTGGTGCCGAATGCAAGGGTTTGATCGGTAATATCCAATCCATGCCTGAATACAATATCGAAGCTGTTTTCTTCAGGTAAACCTTCTTGGATGGTTGTCCAGCTTTTACCGCCATCGACGGTTTTACATACACATAAAGCTCCGCCTACGGCTACCCTGACCTCATCACTGAGCGCCGGAACGACCCAGGCAGTTTCCGTATCGACAGGGTCGACCGCTATGGTAAAACCGAAATTTGCCGGTCCATTGTCCGAGGAGATATTTGTCCATTGGACTGCTCCATTGGTCGACCGGAAGATCCCGCAATGGTTTTGCTGCCACTGTACGCTAAAATCGGCCGGTGAGCACACCAGTAAATGAGGATCCTGACCGACTTCCGCCTCCTTATCCGGAAGAAAATCGGCTACAAGGCCTTTGTTTCTCGGCGACCATTGCTGTCCGCCGTCGGTGGTTTCAAAAACTCCGGCGCAACTGATCCCGACCAGGACATGGGCGCTATCGTTGGGGTCCACACAAATAGAATGAATGCCCGGATGATCCATCCCCCCACCAAACCATTGTTCTTTCCGGCTGGGATGATCCCATAATCCCCTGACCAATTCAAATGTATCGCCGCCGTCATCACTTTGAAACAGGCCTCCGGGAACGGTACCCATATACAATCGATCGGACTGATCTGCTCCGCCAGCAGTCAGCACCCAGATATAATCCAGCTTGGCTGCTACCCCTTCCTTTACTTCTTCTCCTTCGGGATAGGCAGGGGCCGTTACTTCTTCCCAGGTTTTTCCTTCATCTTTGGAGCGGTGGAGCTTACATCCCCAATGACCGTGGTCCAGGCAAGCCCACCAGGTCCCGGTACGAGGATCATGGGTAGCATAGGTTACCGGAATACCCAGAAAATGCTGGCCGTCGATGGTCCAGCCGGAAGAACTTTTTCTAAAAACGATCAGCCCTTTTCTGGTGCTGACCAGGCAAATATCTTTTGAGGGTGGCATAGCTTATGATGGGTTTATTGATTTCAGGAATTATTGCGGTTTGCTCCAATTGATGATCAGCCTCCGGATAATGCTTGCATTATATATACTTCATCTCCTTCCTTAACCGGGTCCGATAATTTTTGCTTATCCCGGATCATGGCATTACCGATAAATATATTCACATGCTTACGCAAAACACCGTGCTCGTCCGTTATATAAGACGGAAGTTTGGGATATTCTCGCCCGATGGCTTGTAATACCTCTTCAACCGTTGTGGCTTCCACCGTCATTTCGTCCAATCCGGGATAAAAGCGCTTTAAAGCCTGAGTGAATTTTACAGAAGGCATAGGAGCATTAATTGAAATCCTAATTTACTAAAAATATGCATATTAATAGAATCGGTCCGAAAAGATGAAAAATGAATTGACCATACGCCGGAACCAACTTAAAAAATGTTCTCCGGACGGACCGGAAGTAGGTCATTCTTGTTCAAAGATCAGCTCAAATGGTATGCCTGCTAGGTCTTGAAAGAACTCCCCGGCTTCTTTGATATCCAGGTCACTCTTATCATAATGCCATTCAACCGAGACCTTGGTATAACCATTCTCATGCCAATGGGCCAGGATCTCGAACATGGCCAGCAAAGAAGCTGAAGAAGAGGTATTGAAGTAATTGAGCTCAATAGTAAGCTTGGTCTCGGGTCGGGGGTTTTTACCATACTCCGCCAGCCATTCCATGGCAGGACCATAGAATTTCCTGGCATATTCCGGTATTGAATTGCCTTTTATATGGAGTCGGCCGTTTTGAGCATTAAAATGAAGTGCCGGAGTTTTCTGTGCTTCTTCAATGATTAAGTCTTCCATAGTGATCAATTATAGCAAGGATGAAGCCAATAGGTTGAATAAAAATACAAATTAAACAAGAGTATTTTATCGGGCTGGACATTTATGACAATATTTTCAGCAACGGAATGGCAGAAGGAATCTATTAGACTTAGCCGGCAAAAGTTTTGGTATTACTGCTTTGCCCTAAAAACTAAAAGCAACATCAGTCTGGGAAACGGTTAGTAAAACTTTAGTAAAGTATTTTCAACAACGATCGTTTTCCCGACGCCATAACAGTATTGGCTTGCAGGGACAAAATGATATCTAATGCCTTTATACTCGACCATGTCTTGAACATTTATGGAAGTGATGATGGCATCCGTCAATTGATGCCGCTCGCAAAAGAATCTAACATTTTTAAGGGCCGAAGGATTTTTGGCAAATCTGTTTGACCATTTTATTTCCGCACACCTCAGGGGTTTTAAGCTGGCATCCAATTGTACAATATCAACTTCACCCGTATTCCACCTGGCGTAATACAATTGAAGATTTTTGTGGTGCTGCCATTGAGCGAATATGGCCGTTTCTACCATATTACCCATAAATTCATCATTTGCCGAAATAGGCGAAAACAAGGCGCTTCTGATAGAAGGATTGGTTAAATATATCTTAAAAAAATTCGCCCTTCTGAATCTTTTTCCGTTTTGATCGATCCGGTGGATAACTTTTATGAGAAAAGCCGCTTCCAAATAGGAAATATATTTTTTGATCGTGTTTTTGGCAACGCCGGAGTTTTTGGAAAGGCCATCCAACGACATTTCATGACCGGTATTATAAGCGATATAGGTAAACAGGGAGTTCAATTCCTGGATATCATTGATGCCATACAAACTGGGCAGATCCCGCATCAATACTTTATCAATGATATCATTGCGGATATACCGGCCAGGATCGGACTGCATGGCCTTGGAGAGCGATAATTCGGGATATCCGCCATAATTGATATAATCCAGGAACCGATTGTTGAATTCATGGATATCCCTGACTTTGAGATCCTCGCCCTCGGCCACATAATAATTCTCTACGATGTCGTCGTAATCGGTTAAGGCAAGGAATTCCTGGAAGGTTAAGGGGGGGAGTACAAATTCGGTAAAACGGCCGGCGCCTGATTCCTGGCTTTTCAACTTCAAAGCAGCAGCAGCCGAACCGGAAACAATAAACTTGATATGATGATAGGAATCGACCAATGATTTCAGGTGCAGCTCCCAATCTTTCAAATATTGAATTTCATCGAAGAATATATAAGATACGTCTGAGGAAGTCTTATCATGAATGTCGAAATACAAATGCACCAGCTCTTCCAGGGCAATGCCATTATACAAGGGCGTTTCTATGGAAAAGTAGCAAATATCCAAAGGGCTGACGCCATCCCTGATGAGCTCACCGATAGATTGATAGAGCAAAACCGTTTTGCCTACCCTTCTGGGACCCATCAGCACCAATGCCCGTTTGATACTGCGATCATTAATTAGGGGATAAAGGAACTGGAAATAGGTTCTCTGCTGCATGCCACGATAAAAATCATCGATCCTTCCTGATTTCCACCAGGGGTTTTCGAATCTTATCCGATCAATGACTTGATCTTTTGAGAACTGTATGGTCATTTTAAGATCACTTTCTTAACCCTAAAGGTACAATTTTTATCGGGGAAAAAAAAATTTTTGAAATTTCCCCCACATTTTTTAAAAGTAGGGAGATTTTCGTGGACATGATCGGGCTTCGTCTGGTCCTATCAGGGAGATTCGGCTTATAATCCACTTTTAAAGCTGCCGCTATACTCTTTCCAGGTTGCTTCCTTATAGGCATTTTCACCGAAGTATAATAGGATCGGTTCCAATGCCACGGGAGTCAGGTAGATCTGCAATCGATTCATGAGCTTGTGGTCTTCATCCAACCAGATCAAACCCGGGAATTTAAGATTTCCGTTAAGCATCGCATTGGCGAATTGATGAATACTGGTTCGGTTCGGATCGTTAACAAAGGTTTGACCGAATGCCTGTAAGCTGTCTTTCGTGGTTGCATTAAAACTTACCGGGTAATAGTATTTATTTATATATTCGGCAATGAGCGGATTGCTGAAAGTTACGGGCATCATTTGTGAAGAAACGACCCAATCGGCTGAAATATACAGGAATATTTTGCGTGGCTGTTGTTGACTCAACGCCAGGGCCTCAGGAAGCGTATGCCATTTAACCACACCTTTTGGCGCGGCCTGGTAGGCGCTGTCAGGCCGGAAAGTCTGCATAAAATATTTTTTGAAATCTTCAAAGGGGACTACCCCGTTCAGCGATTCTGCAAAATATATCAGCAAAGGTTGCATATCCCGGGCTTTCATATAACCCCCGGCCACAGATTTATTAAATTCCCGGTCAAAATATACGATCGAGGGATAGCTTAACCGGCCGTCCAGGAGATGCCTGGCCAGTTGATGGGTGGCTCTTCTGCCGGTAGAGGTGTTCACATAGGTTTTGTCCCTGAAAGTAATGGTGTCGCGGGTTTCGGCATTGAATTTGACCGGGTAGAAATGAGTATTCAGGTAGTTGACAATATTCTGATCCTTAAAGGTGGTGGCGTCTAACCGCTTGCACCAGCCACACCAATTCGTGTACACATCGATCAACCAGGGCCGTTTCTCTTGTTGATGAAGCTCCTCGGCTTTTTCAAAAGACAACCATTGGATCCCTGGATTTTGGCCAAAAACCCCGTTCATCATAACCCCGCAAAAGAACCAGGTAAAAACAACTTTCAATCGCATAACCATCATCTGGGTTGGTTCAACAGCATCATGTAAATGGATTAGCCCGGCACCGATTGGCCATGCCTCAACCGGTCCTTGATCTTTTCGATGGATAAGAGGATCGTTTCATTAGTGGCCGGGATCCTGAATTCCGGCTCGAAGGCATGATTTCCAACAGCGGAAATAGCATCTTTAATGGCCAACCAACAAGAAAAGGCCAGCATAAACGGGGGTTCCGCCACAGCCTTACTTTTTCGGATCGTATTGATATTGGGCACGCCTTGTAATAATTCCGTTCTGAAATCTTCCGGAATATCCTGGACATTCGGGATCTTATAAGTATCCGGAGAATGGTTGAGGAGCCTTCCGGAATCATCCCACTTGCATTCCTCCGTAGTACACCATCCCACACCCTGGATATAGCCTCCTTCAATCTGGCCGATATCGATCGCCGGATTGAGGGAATCGCCAACATCATGAAGGATATCCGTACGCAGATTTTTATAATAACCGGTCAGGGTATCTACCATCACTTCCGTTACGGCCATACCGAAAGCAAAATAATGATAAGGCCTGCCTTCGCCCTTTTCCCGGTCGAACCAAATGTCCGGCGTTTTATAGAATCCTGTGGCACTAAGACTGACCTGGTCGAAATATACTTTGGAAACAGCTTCCTCGAATTTCATCTTCCTTTCCGGCCTGGTTTGATCCAGGATCCAATCGGCTTCGAATAGGATATCTTCCGGTTTGGAATCATCTCCGTCCTCGCTGAAGTACCGGGCAACTTCATGGCTGATCCTGCCTTTCAGCTTTTCAATGGCATTCTTCACCGCAGCGCCATTCAGGTCGGTTCCGGCTGATGCCGCCGTGGCGGAAGTATTAGGCACTTTGGAAGTGTTGGTAGCGTTGACTTTGACCCGGTCGAGACTCACGCCGAATTCAAGCGCAGCGATCTGCCGGATCTTGGTATGTAATCCCTGCCCCATTTCCGTACCGCCGTGGTTAACCAGGATCGTCCCGTCTTTATATACATTTACCAGCGCTCCCGCCTGGTTCAGGAATGAGGTCGTAAATGAAATGCCGAATTTGACAGGCGTGATGGCCATACCTTTTTTGGTGAACTCATAGGCGGCATTAAAATCGTCGATCGCCCGTCTTCTGTCCCGGTATTCGGAAGAAGTCATAAGTTGGTCCCAAATGGTATACAAGCGGTTATGCTCAACCTTTTGCAGGTAAGGCGTCGATTCCCTTTCCTCGCCATTTTGCCGGCCATTCTGCGGGCTTGGGCTGCCATAGAAATTGCGGTAACGGATATCGGTGGCATCTTGCTGTAAATGTCTGGCGATCCGGTCGATCACCATTTCTATACCCGCCATGCCCTGGGGGCCACCAAAGCCGCGAAAAGCCGTATTGGAAGGCAAATTGGTAAACCACGGATTGCCAATGATCCTGACATTCGGCAAAAAGTAACTGTTGTCGGTATGCATCATCGCCCGTTCCAGCACCGCCATGGTCAGGTCTACTGCCGCTCCCGCATCACAGTTTTCTTCTACATCCAGGGCGCGTATCACACCATCATTATCGAAACCGGCCTTATAATTGATCAAAAAGGGATGTCTTTTTCCGGTTATTTTCTGATCATCGTCCCGGAACAACCTGATCTTAACCGGGCGCCGGGTAGCCTGGGCCAGTAAACAGGTCCAAATAGCGGTATGGTTGGCCTGTGTTTCCTTACCGCCAAATGCACCACCCATTCTTCTTACTTGTACCTCTACTTCCATCTTCGGCAGATCAAGCACCTCAGCGATCAGCGCCTGGGTTTCGGATGGATGCTGGGTCGAGCTATAAACCTGGATCTCCGCTCCTTCGCCGGGTATGGCTACCGCGCATTGGGTTTCGAGATACCAATGTTCCTGGGCCCCGACCTCCAGCGATCCTTCGATAATATGATCGGATTCTTCAAATCCAAGGTCAATGTCTCCCCGTTCGATCTTACGCGCAGGCTGGATCAGTTTGCCCTTCCGCATGGCTTCCCGGATACTCAGGATGGGCTCCAGCACTTCATAATCGATTTCGATCAATGATTCGGCTTCTAAGGCAGTTGCCTCACTATCCGCAGCGATCAGCGCGATGGCCTGCCCGATAAAATTTACCTGCGCTTCCGCCAGCACCGGTTCGTCGTGAATAACCGGGCCCATTTGATTCGGGCCGGGAATGTCGTGATAAGTTAATATGGCAAATACACCCGGCAGCTTTCTGGCCTCGGAGGCATCAAAGGATCGGATCCTTCCATGCGCTATAGTGCTATAAACGACATGGCCATGCAGCAGCCTGCTATTCACCAAAATATCATCTGCATAAACGGCTTCACCGCTTACGTGAAATGGGCCGCTTTCGTGATGTATTTGTTGGGATTTGCTCATGCCTGCTAAAATAATTCAATAGCTATATATATCCAGTTCGTTCAGGTTTTTCTAATTGGCAGTGTCTGACCAGAATTTCAATAATAAATTCCGGGCCATCACCTTCCTGCCTTCGGCGCCGGAACGGGCATCGGAAATAGGTGTAAACTCTTCGGTAACCAGATCCATGGCAGCTTCAACGGAATCCCTCGACCAGGGTTTCCCGGTTAAAAAGGCTTCCGCTTTAGAGGCCCGTTTGGTCATGGCAGCCATCCCTCCGTAGATCAGGTAGATCTCATCGACATTGTTATTTTCATCCAGGTGCAACCGGAAACTGCCACTTACCGTTGATATATCCAGATCCTTTCGTTTGGAGATCTTATACGACCGGATAACGGATCCGTTTTGTTGACGAGGCAAGATCACCCGGGTTATTAATTCATCTTCCCTGAGCTGGCTGGTCCGGTAACCGGTGATAAAATCCAAAGCAGGGATCCGGCGTTCGCCACCGGTGCTTTCCACAACGATCTCCGCAAAATAAGACATCAACACCGGTGGTGTATCCCCGATTGGAGAGGCATTGGCAAGATTTCCACCCAGCGTCGCCATATTCCTGATCTGCCGGGAACCAAATACTGCCAGCATATCATATAAGGCCGGGAAGCTATCACGGACTTTTAATCGAAGTTCCTCAAGGTTAACGCCGGCGCCAACCTCCAGCCGGTCGGGATGATTTTCCAGGATCTTTAAGCTATCGATATTGGAGATATCCAATATCCGGGCAAGCTTTTTCTTTTGTTTGGTAACCAATAAGCCGATATCCGTGGCTCCGTTCACGACCAGCGCGTCAGGGTATTGCTTTTTCAAGGCCAATGCATCGGCCAGGCTGGCCGGACGCATATAATGCTGATCATCTCTTTGGATATCCTGGCCTCCGTGGTCTCGACGGATCGTCTGCAGTAGGTCGATCACCTGGCTTTCCTGCTGTGAAAATTGATCCGGGTTTTCCAGGACACAGGCCCTGGCAGCAGCTTCGACGATCGGGCGATACCCGGTGCAGCGGCATAAATTTCCGGTCAAAGCATCGTTGATCTCTTCCCGGTCGACGGTTTTCTCCTGTTTGTATAAGGCAAAGAGCGACATAATAAACCCCGGCGTACAATAACCGCATTGGCTGCCATCGGTTTCGACCATCGCCTGCTGTACGGGATGCAATTGATCGGATCTTCCGACATTCTCCACCGTGATCAATTGTTTACCGTGAAGCATGGGAACAAATATCAGGCAGGAATCATAAGCGCTATAGCTAAGACGCTCTCCTTCCAAGGTAGCCAAAACAACCGTACAGGCCCCACAATCGCCTTCGGCACATCCTTCTTTGGTGCCCTTGTGATCCGGAAGTCCTCGTAAATAATTCAGGACGGTAGTCGTCGGAGAGATGGAAAGCGGATCGTTGAAGTCGATCCTAACGATCCGGTCATCCTGTACGAATGATATCATACCTGTACTTTCCATGTTTAAAATTAAGAAATTTTGATTTGACCGGAAAATCAATACTGGCGATCCAATCCTGAGCGGGTATCGATCATCTTCGCCAGGATGGATATGGCTATTTCTTCCGGTGTTTGCACTTGTATGGGAATGCCCATCGGCCAGTCGATCCCTTTCATGTCCGCTTCCGAAAGGATCTTACCGGCCTGGTAGGTTTTTTTGGCAAGGGCTATTTTGCGTTTGCTGCCGATCATTCCCAGGTAGGCGTGGGGTTGTTTGGCACAATAGGCGACGATCTCCCGGTCATAGGCGTGATCATGGGTGATCGCGGCAATAAAAGTATGTTCATCGAAGGTCAGTTCTTCAAAAGCCAGGCTGTGGCTACTCCGGATCAGCCGGATGCCTTCATGCTGCCAGTCATCGAAAGCATCTTCCCTTTCGTCGATCAGGGTAACATTGAAGCCCAGGGCATGCGAAAACTTCGCAAGCGCTTTGCCGATATGGCCTGCGCCGAAAATATATAGTCTTTTTTGCGTCATGATCGGTTCGATAAACACCTTCAATGAACCCCCGCAACACATGCCATGATCATGGACGAGGGCATGGGTAAAGATCCTGCTTTCCTTTTCGCGGATAACGCTCAACGCATCCTGGATCACCTGCTTTTCAAAGGATCCCCCTCCGATGGTTCCAAAAATACGGCCATTTTCATAAACCAACATTTTGGTACCTGCTTTCCTGGGGGTTGAGCCATGCGCTTCAATGATCGTACATAAAGCTCCGGCAAGCCCCTGCCTGACCGCCGCTGATAATTTGGAATAAATATTATCCAATCGGTTGAATTTGCCCTCAAATGTATCTAAAATAAAGCTTTTCAATCACAAATTTGTCCATTGTATAGTATATTTATGACCGTTTGAAAGAAGTGCCGGGCTATCTTTCTCATCCCTCCGGAAAAGGAAAACTTTACGGCAAGAAGTATGAAGACCATTCGTTTGTTCGACCAATTCGACCGCGTGCATGATTACCTGAGGATCTCTCTCACGGAAAAATGTAACCTACGGTGCAGCTATTGTATGCCGGAAGAGGGTGTTGCGCTTACGCACAAAACCCAATTGATGACCCGGGAAGAGATCAATGGACTGGCCGGCATATTTACCGGATTGGGAGTTAAAAAGATCAGGGTCACCGGTGGAGAACCCCTGGTTAGAAAAGATATCGGAGGAATTCTCGATGATCTGAGTCAATTACCGGTGGAATTAACCCTGACCACCAATGCTGTTTTGGTCGATAGATTCATCGATACGCTTAAAAATGCCGGTATCCGTTCATTGAATATCAGTTTGGACACGCTAAAACGGGATAAATTCAGGACCCTTGCCAAGAGGGATGACTTTAACCGGGTCCGGTCTAATATCGATCTTTTACTGGCAGCGGGCTTTCATGTTAAGATCAATGTAGTGGTGATCAAAGCCGTTAACACCGACGAGATCCTTGATTTTGTCGCCTGGTCGGATTCGGCTCCCGTGCACATTCGCTTTATTGAATTTATGCCGTTCGACGGGAATCAATGGGCCTGGGAAAAAATTTACGCCTACAGCGAGATACTCGAGCAGATCAGTGGCCGCTTTGCCATTGAAAAGCTCAAAGACCATCGACATGCAACCGCCAAAGCTTACCGGGTCAAAGGAGCAGCGGGCACCTTTGCCGTGATCAGCTCTATGACCCACCATTTTTGCAATTCCTGTAATCGGCTCCGGCTAACGGCCGACGGTAAATTGAAAAACTGCCTGTTTTCCAAGGAGGAGACCGATCTGCTAAGCCCTTACCGCTCTGGCGAAGATATCAAACCGCTCATCATCGATACCTTAAGAAAGAAAGCCTATAAACACGGTGGGATCGATGCTCCGGATCAGCTCGCAGATCCCTTGCACTCCGGCCGTAGCATGATACGGATCGGCGGCTAAACTCATACCACAATCATGGATAACACGATCACTTTAAGCGGGATTACCATTTACCCGGTAAAATCATTGGGCGGCATTTCACTGGATTCGGTCCGGATGGAATCGAGAGGATTGCATCTCGACAGGCGTTGGATGCTGGTGGATGACCAGGGCCGGTACATTACCCAAAGAAAACTACCGGCTATGGCGCTACTGGCGGTATCCCTGGAACCAAATGCCCTGCTGATCCGGCATAAAACCCAAACTATCGATCCGCTGAGGATCCCGTTGATCCCTGAAACCGGAGAAGTGGTGCGGGTAAAGCTTTGGACCGGGTATACCCTAGGGGTTGTGGTCAGCGAGCAGGTTAATGAATGGTTTAGCCGGGTCCTGGACATCAAATGCCGCCTGATTTATATGACAGATGAAATGACACACTTGGTCGATAGTGCTTATGCCAGGGCATTGGATAAAATTGCTTATACCGATGGCTTTCCCGTATTGATGATCGGCCAGGCCTCCCTTGACGACCTGAATGCCAGGCTCCCCGAGCCCGTTCCGATGGATCAGTTCCGCCCCAACTTCGTATTTACAGGTGGGCAAGCCTTCGAGGAAGACCATTGGAGATCATTCCGGATCGGGGATCATTCCTTTTTCGGGGTAAAGTTGTGTGCCCGTTGCGTAATGACCACCATCGACCAAACTACGGGTAAAAAAAGCAAAGAGCCCTTAAAAACATTGGCAACCTACCGGACCTTCAATGGAGAAGTGATGTTCGGGCAGAATGTATTGCATGAAGGTGAAGGCGTGGTCAGGATCGGCGATAAGATCCAGATCCTGGAGCGGTCAGCTTAAACAATTTGGGTTTTGGAGACAATTACACAGAACATGTGGATCACAGGGCTCGATCCTCCGTCATCGCTTTGGACAATATTAAATGGAAGTGGTGAACGCCCTGTTCCCGGTTCGGAGAAAACCGCCCACGCTTATAGAGCCCGGAATTGATCCCCTTTTGAACATTTTCAACCACCCATTCGTCTTCCCGTTCCACCTTATCCAACATAGCCCCGGCGCTGTTTTCCATTTTGGAAATATCATATAAATAGGTGAGGAACGACACTTTTGTCCGGTCTTTCGCCAAAGGCTGAACGATATTGATCGACAGGCCCCAGGGATAAAAATTGAACATCATGTTCGGATAGATCCAATAATAATAAGCGGCAACATCCTTTCCATGATCCGGGCTATCAGGCGGCAGGTCAAAAACATGGGTTCCTCCGCTGCCATAGCCGATCTGCAAACTCCCATGATCGAACAACAGCGTTTCATAGGAACCGAAATCGATGGCCTGGTTGAGGCCGGCATGCACGAAGGGAATATGAAATCCTTCCAGGAAATTGTCACAATACAAGGCCCAGTGGGCATTTACCAGGTATTCCCTGGATCGCTCCGGGGAATACCGGAATTTATCGAGCGGCAGCCATCCTACGCGCTCCTCCATTTTTTTGATCACACCTGCTAACTCGAAGGCAGGTTTTATACCCAGGAACAGGAAGGGCGACCACGGTTGAAGCTTAAGCTTTGGCAGATCTTCCTCGTCTGACGGGAATTGATGAACATCTTCGAATTCAGGCATCGATTCAAATTTGCCCGACAGGGAGAATCGCCTGCCATGGTAAGCGCATTTCAGGTGCTTAACCTTGCATGGATGCTCCACCAGGATATTGCCCCGATGGGTGCATACATTGGACAATGCGTAAAGTTGACCATTTTCAGTCCGGCTGATCAGAACCGGCTCGTTCAGCAATCCCTCTCCAAGGGTAAGAGGTTTAACCTGCCCTTCGAATTGCAGATCCCTGTCATCTCCGGCAAAATGCCAGCTCCGGAGGAATATTTTCTCCTTCGACCTTTCGAAGATCTCCGGATCCTTATAAAAGGCTGCCGGTAAGGTGGTTGATTTCCGAATATCCGGATCGAGGTATAGATCGATCATAGTTCTTGTGTGTTTGTTGATGCGGGATGATCCTTAAAATCCGTATAAAACGACGAAGCCGGGCCTTACCATCAATTGGGGTAAAAGCCCGATCCCGGCATCATAATTAAGCCTTGAAATAAAGATAATCCACTTTTGCGGTAAATGAATAGGATCGCCGGGGAATATTTAAAAGGATCACCGATCGGGTGGTTGGTAATTTCAATTTTGGTATTTAGGAAAGTATTCTTTAGATTTACTCCATTCTCTCTTCAAAATCGATTACTTAAATTTGTTTTTTTAATTTGCCTTTTTGGAAAAAAGGAATTTCGGGAGTTTTTTTATTAAGCAAGCCGATTCATGAATAGATTACATATTGATGCGACAAATTATACTCCCTTAGTGTCGCTGGATATCGAGAACAACCATTTTGAGATCTCCGGTAATTCATTTCCGGAGAATTCAAAGAAATTCTATACCCCTATCATCAAATGGATGCAGGAGTATGTGGAAAACCCGGAGAGCTTTACCCGCTTTATCTTTAAACTCGATTATATCAGTTCCTCCTCTTTGAAGAGTATCCTGCAAATCCTCAACCTGCTGAAAAAGATCCCTGAAAACGGACAGGAGCTCGAGATCAACTGGTATTATGATGCGGAAGATGAAGATATCCTGGACGCCGGTAACAAACTGGCAGAGATCACCGACCTCGATTTCAAGCTTATCGAGAATTAAAGAAAATACTTGCTATCACCACTTCCTGCCACTTTACGTGATGGCGGTTCAATCAATCCCCTACGATAGTTTATAGGCCCGACACTCCCGCCATTCGTGTGTTTGAGCGAAATATCCTCCTGCGGAATTTCAGTATTGTAGGCATCCGACAGATCCACAGCCCGGGCTGCCACAATAATTAGTCCCTACTTTACCGGAATTCATCACAGGCTAGCGGATCTCTATCACTAATTCCGATCGTTGGCGTTCCTACCGCCGTTAAAAAGAACATCATGGTTGCGAAGAAAAATAAAAACAACGATTCCAATTTAACCCAAACAACGAAGACCATGAAAACTTTCACCAAATACATCGCTATAATTTTCGCAGCCGCTTTAATGATGATCAATGCTGACGCTTTTGCAGCAGGCAAAACCATCGTCGTAGATGTTAACCCGACCGGAACCATTATTAAAGGTGTTGACGAGAACGGCAAACTGATCAAAGTGATCAACATCCGCGCAAGGATCATGAAAGTACACCAAGGTGATCTGATCTCTTACGATACGATCAAAACCCGGAACAGAAGTGCAAATGTTATGACAGGCGTTCTGAATTCTGGAACCGGCAAATAAACCAGGCAATAGCAACTCAATCATAATCAGGCTGAGGCCTCTGTCAGAAGACGGAGGCCTCTTTTTTTTGTATGATTCCCGGCAATCCTCCTTTTCCCGGCCTATTTAAAAAAGATTCCTTAAACTCGCACCGACATTTGTTAATGTTTGAACCTCCAACATCAGATGAAAAGATCAATAATCCGGATCATTATCATGATCACACTTGGATCATCTGCGGTGCTGGCTCAGGATATGGACAATAAAGCCGTGGAAGATGCCTTAAAGACCGTTAAAAAAACAGACACCACCAGCCAAAAACAGGGCTGGTACACCGGTGGTTTCGGGAACCTGAATTTTGGGCAAACAACCCTCTCCAACTGGGCAGCCGGTGGAGAAAGTACCATTACCGCCTTGGGGCTGGTGGAACTATTCGCCCATTTCCGGCAGGCTAAGCTTATCTGGAATAACAACCTCAAGCTCAACTATGGCCTGATCAAAACGGCTGATAACCCCGTTGAAAAAAACGACGATCAGTTCGACCTGACAACCAAAGCAGGGCTGCCCGCATTTAAGGATTGGTATTATTCCTTGTATATCAATTTTTTAAGCCAGCTATCACCGACATTCGAAGCCGATGAGGCCTCGGGAGCCAGCAGGATGGTCTCCGGCTTTCTGAATCCCGGATACCTGATCGGTGCTTTGGGCATGGATTTTTTACCCTCCGGGCATTTTTCCGTTTTCCTGTCACCCTTAACGGCAAAGTATACCTTTGTATTGGATACTTTGCTGGCTGATGCCGGCATGTATGGTGTGGAGGGTGCGGTATTTCAGGAAGGTTCGAAGATCTCATCCGGCAAAAAGATAAGGAGCGAATTGGGGGCCTTCATTAGCCTGGATTACCAGCGGGATATCCTGGAAAATGTAAATTTCAGCACCAGCCTCGACCTTTTCGAAAGCTATACCAGCCCGGAGATCGCTATCGATGTGAACTGGGAAACGCTGATCGCCATGAAGATCAACAAATATTTAACAGCCAGTATATTCGGGCACCTGATCTATGATCAGGACATCGACATTACTATCGATGAGAATAAAGACGGAATAACGGATCGGCTGGCGCCCAGAACCCAGTTTAAGGAAGTGCTGGGTATCGGCTTATCACATAAATTCTGAAATACGGGTTTCGATCTCTTTGGATCCATGAGATCACACTTAAAAAACAAAATGTATCAAAAAAAGATTGCGAACGTATGACACTTTTGACAACTGCGGTTGATCCGGAGAAAATAAGACAGCATCCCTTAACCCAACGATAATCGATACTATGAAGATCCTTTTAGCTGAGGACGAAGAAATGATGTTGAAGGCGATAGAATTTCGTTTTCAAAAGGATGGTTTTGAAGTGATAACGGCAAAAAATGGTAAGGAAGCCCTCGAACACATCAAAAAAGATCCACCCGACCTAATTGTAACGGATATCATGATGCCATTCGTTACCGGGCTGGAGATCATCAATACGGTTAAGAACGAATTAAAACTCGATATCCCCATCATTGTGCTCTCGGCAGTTGGCCTTGAAGATACCGTACTGGAGGCTTTCGAACTCGGTGCGGATGATTTTATTACCAAACCCTTCAGCCCAAACGAGCTGATCATCCGGATAAAAAGATTGATGGCCAGGCGGTAATGGATCGGTGCTTATTTTTTATTCTTGTTAGTAGTGTCCTTTTAACATTTCCGGCTCTTGGTCAGGAAAAGACCGATACCGAGGAGCTGTTTAAACAGGCGCGGGATATGGGTTTCCATGGCAATCGCGAAGCCGCAAGATCTTTATGCCGGGTTATCCTGAAAATGAAACCGGCTTACCAGGATGTCAGGATCTTTCTCGCCCGCACCTATGCCTGGGATAAACAATACGATTCGGCCGAAGTTAACCTGCACAAAGTACTGGCCGCCAAACCCCGTCATAAAGACGGTTTGAATGCCCTGCTCGACGTTTATGCATGGTCAGACCGGCCGGATTCGGTGATCCGCTACAGTGATATGGGATTGGGGCATCACCCTAATTTCGAGGATTACCTGTATAAAAAGGCAAGGGCCCAGGAAAAAGTCGGCGATAGCAAAGGCGCTGCCATAACCGCCAAACAATTACTCGACATCAACCCATCTCATGAAAAAGGGCGCGACCTGGCTAAAAAGCTGAAGCTGGCCCGTATGGTCAACAAAGCCTCCCTGAATTACGCCTATGATCAATTCAGCGTTATCTTCGACCCCTGGCATATGGTTTCCCTGGACCTGTCACGGAAAACGAAGTTCGGATCGATCATTGCCAGAACCAATTATGCCAGCAGGTTCAATACCGATGATATCCAGTTCGAGCTCGACGCCTATCCAAAGATCATCAGCGGCACCTATGCCTACCTGAATGTGGGCTATGCCCCGGATACGGTCTTCTTCCCGCTTTTCCGCGCCGGCGGAGAGTTGCATCAAAAGTTGCCCTGGAGCATGGAAAGCTCCTTTGGTTTCCGGTACCTGAATTTCGTACCGACCACCGTCCTCATTTACACGGGTTCCATAGGTAAATACTGGAAGAGTTATTGGTTTTCATTCCGCCCCTATATCACCCCAAAACCCGCCAGTTTTTCCCGTTCGGGGAACCTGATCATCAGAAGATACTTTCAAACCGCTGACGATTACCTGGGCCTGGTATTAGGACTCGGCGCTTCTCCGGATGAAGACTTTTTTGCCGAGGCCGTACGTAATTTCAATAATGCGCTCAAGATCAGCCTGGAATATCAAAAGCTCCTCCGGTCAAGGTATGTATTTCAGATCGGCGCCGGCTATCAATATGAAGAAAGAAGGCATTACAATATCGCCCGTATGTCGGCAAAGGTGGGCATTTCGACTTTATTCTGAAGTAAGCCCGGGAAAATCATTGATGTTAACCCGGTAAATGATCTCAAAATTAGCAATGAAGGTACGACAACAATTCACGATGAAATTATCCGATATCAGGAAGCGCCGGCAACGGAAATACCGGCCGGGATCGTACGTTTGGCCGGCTGTCTTTTTGATCTTATGGACCATTACGGGATGTGAGGAGCGGCCGAGACAGGAACAAGTTTGTGAGAAATTCCTTTTCCGTTCCAACACCATTCATGACATCCGTATCCGTTTCGGGGAAGCGGATTATATGGGCCAACTGATCCGGCACAAATTACACCGCGATTCCACCCAGGAAACCACCTTTATGGAGACAACCATAACCATTGACGGACAGACTTATCAAAGCGCCGGCGTCCGCATAAAAGGGGAATCGTCATTCGATTTCTACCCGGGGAAAAAGAAATCCCTGAAGCTGGACCTCGGAAGATTCGGTGGTAAAGCCAAACATCAGGGTCATCGCGTGATCAACTTATTGAATTGCTTCAAAGATCCCACCTTCCTGCGTGAAAAGATATACCTTGACCTGTACCAGGACATAGACCTTCCCGCCCCCAGGGCCACCTATGCCAGGGTCTATATCAACGAGGAGTATTTCGGCCTTTACCTGCTGGTGGAGCAGATCGATAAACACTTTCTCAGGAGAAGGTTCCGGATCAGTAATGGAAGCCTGTTCAAGGGAGTGCCCAAAGGCCACTTAACCTGGCTGGGGTGGGAACCGGAAAATTATTTCCGGAGCTATACCCCGAAAAGCGCCCGTAAAAATACCAATTGGCATCAATTGATCGACCTGCTGGCAGTGATAAATCGAGTAACTATTGACAGCAGCGTATCCCTGAACGATAGTATTTATAGCAGGTATCTGGACAGTGTGCTGCATACCAAAAACTGCCTCAAAGCCTGGGCTATCAATAATTTATTGGTAAATATCGATGCCTACAATATGTATTACCGGCATAACTTTTATCTTTATTATGACCCGGTATTGCATAAATTTCAATGGATCAATTATGATGGGAACTATGCTTTCGGCGCCTGGACGCCAAAGTTTACCCTTGCGCAGGTTCGGCAATTCGATATCTTTTATACCAAGCAACCGGTCGAGGAGCGCCCCTTGTTAAACATCCTGGAAAATGATGTATACCGGCAGGAGTATTTATCGGTTATGCAAAAGTTGGTCAGCAAACATTTTGTCCCGGAAAAGATGGAAGCCCGGGTCCGTAAGCTGTCGGATTTGATCCGTGAAGCCGTATATGAAGACACCCTTAAAATGTACACCAACGAAGAATTTGAAATAAACATCGAAAGCGCTATCGGCGACACCCTTGATCCCGGAGCATTTATTCCCGGGCTCAATGAATTTACCCGCGACCGGTGTAAAAGCGTCCGGGAACAATTGCAGCGCTACGGCCGTTCGGATTCGCGTGCGTTATAGATTGTGAAAACCATCCTATACATAATTTGTTGCAGCTTGTGGTCAGCCCTTTGCCTGGCGCAGGCAACCCAAGAGGTTTATACGCCCAAATATCACCGGGTAAAGGCGGGAGAAAGCCTGTTTTCCATCGCGCAGCAATATCAACTGAAGCTTCACACCCTGCAGAAGCTGAACAAGATCGAGGATGCGAATGATATCCGGATCGGTCAACAATTATTTGTGGGTTATGAACTGGTCACCGGACAAAAACAAAAGACCACCGCACCGGACAAGCGCCTGCAAGCACGCACACCTTTTACGGTTCCTTCGGGCTATGAACCGGTTTACCACCGGGTAAAGAAACAGGAAAACCTCTATGGTATCGCCCGGCAATACGATATTTCTATCAACCGATTATTGGAATGGAACAGCCTCTCCCGGTCCAGCATCAAAACCGGCCAGCGCCTGGTAGTGGCTATCCGGCCGACTGAAACGGCATCATTACCGAGCAAGCCTGAAAAACCAACCACCCGGCGATCCCAGCCCACAGCCCCGGAAGCGCCTACTCCCAAAAAGGACACCAACGAAACGGCTCGTTCGGAAGATCAGGCCTCCGGCACAAAGGAGCTTCCCACCCAAAAACCGGTGCCCATCGAGGCCAGGGAAGCGCCGGTATCCGAGTCCTTTGTTTTACTGGATTACTTCTTCTCCTTACCTGCGATCATCAAATTCTTATATTTTGTGATCACCTTCCTGCTGTTAAGCACGATCATTTCCTACATCATCGTCATGATCAGCAGGACGCTGAAGATCAAACAAAATCAAAAAATTCCCAAGCTTCACCGGATCTACCATTTTTACTTTACCCTGGCCATGTTCGACGAACAGGAATACAAAATGTTCGATGAAGCTTATCGTCAAAACAAGAAAAATGAAGTTATCCAATCGCTCCGGAAAGAATTCCTGAATATCCCATTCCGCCGAAAAGTATTAGCCGAGTTGATCCTATACTTACATAAAAATATGATCGGCCAGATGGCCCAGGAATACCGGGATTTTTACATCGCCCTGGGTTTCCTGGATGATTCCTATCGAAAACTGAAAAAAAGGAACTGGCACCTGAAAGTCCAGGGCATCCGGGAGTTGGCGCAGCTCAATATCAAGGAAGCCTATCCGCAGATCGCAAAATTTATCAACCATCCCAATCCCATCCTACGGACAGAAGCCCAACTCGGCCTGATCAAGATCAGCCATACCGATCCGCTTTCCTTCCTGGATCAGTTGAAATACCGGATCTCCACCTGGGATCAACTCAATATCCTGGCATTACTGGATCAATTCGACCGGAATGAATTGCCCGTCTTTGAAAAATGGTTATCCTCGGAAAACGATAGTGTGGTGGTGTTTTCCCTCCAGATGATCGCACATTTTAACCAGATGGAAACCGTCAAAGAAGTTACCAGGCTGCTGAAGCATACGGCACCGGAGGTCAGGGAAGCAGCCGTCAGGACCCTGAGCAAACTGGATGCTGCGAGCTTTATCGGTTCCCTGAAGAGAAGATTCAAGGTCGAGGAAAACAAGCGGGTTAAGCTGGCCATCCTGGATTGCTTCAAAACCTTTGCCATCGAGAAAGATATCCCCTTCCTGGAGGAACAGTTGGAGCATCCCGATTATGAAATACGGATGAATATCGCCAAGATCATGCTGGCGATCGGCGAGGCCGGGAAGCAAGAATTGAAAAAAATATTACAACAAGCCGATCTCAAGCTGAAAAGCATCATATATCACGTTTTGGATAAGCGAATAGCCGGGATCCATGGATGAATTTTTTAGCAAGCTGCCGCTGATCATCAATACGCTGGTACTCATCTATACCATTGCCCTGATGACCGGCTACCTCTCTTTGGCGATCATTTCGGCCGTTGAAATGCGATTCTATATGAAGAAGAACAGCTTCATCGACTACCGGGCTATTTTGGCTTCTCCTGTCTCCCCATCCATCAGTCTCATCGCCCCTGCCTATAATGAAGGATTAACAATCGTGGCCAACGTCAGATCCTTGTTATCCGTACATTATGCCAATTACGAAGTGATCCTGGTGAACGACGGTAGCAAGGATGACTCGATGGGAAAACTGATCGCGGCCTACCAGTTGGAACCGGTGGATTTCGCCGTCAATGAAAGGATCGTTTGCAACGAGATCAAAGGCGTTTATAAATCCAGGAATATTGCTTTTAAAAAACTGATCGTAGTCGATAAAGTGAACGGTGGAAAATCAGATGCGCTGAATGCTGGCATTAATATATCCACCAAATCGCTGATCGCCTGTATTGACGTTGACTGTGTGCTGGAACAGGATGCCTTGTTGAAGATGGTGAAACCCTTCCTGGAAAACCCGGATGTGATCGCTACCGGGGGCGTGATCCGTATTGCCAACTCCTGTGAGATCCAGGACGGCCGGATGATCAATGTCGAAGTTCCGGATAAGTTTTTACCCCGGGTACAGGTGATGGAATATATCCGGGCTTTTTTACTGGGCCGGATCGCCTGGAGCAAGGTCAACGGGCTTTTACTGATCTCCGGAGCTTTCGGTTTGTTTGACAAAGAGGTGGTGATCAAAGCTGGTGGCTACAATCACCATACCGTCGGGGAAGATATGGAACTGGTGGTGCGTATGCGCCGTTATATGGCTGAGATCAACCAAAAAGCCGTGGTGGCCTATATCCCGGATCCTTTGTGCTGGACCGAAGCGCCCGAAACCATAAAGATCTTTGGCCGACAACGCAACCGCTGGACAAGAGGGACCGCCGAAACCCTGTGGCTCCATAAAAAGATGTTCTTCAATCCCCGTTTCGGTATTATCGGGATGATCAGCTATCCGTATTGGCTTTTTTTCGAATGGATGGCGCCTTTCGTCGAAGCGAGCGGGCTACTTTATTTTATTTTGCTGGCCCTATTGGGCTATGCCAACTGGCCCTTCTTCTTCACGCTCCTCGGGGTGGTTTACAGTTTTGCGGTTACCTATTCCATGATCGCCATCCTGGCGGAGGAGTTGACCTACCATCAATACAACAAAAAAGAACATATCCGGAAACTGGTTTTTACCGCCCTTTTCGAACCCTTCTTTTACCATCCGCTGACCGTATGGTATGCCCTCCAGGGTAATTTCGATCTGATCATGGGGAAAAGCAGTTGGGGGGAGATGGTCCGTAAAGGATTCGATACCGTGAAGGAAACCGGCAAAGCGGTTACGGATTCCCTGGTCGGGGACAGCCTCGACAACAAATCCTAGTATCGCTTCATCACCCGACATCCTTCGCTTCATCCGGGTCACCCGACCCCAGGAGGGGACCCGGATGATATGCGCAGGATGATACACCACACATACCAGCAGTGTCCTCACCTATCGGCGAGTGACCTTTAGATTTACTTTCTTAATGTGATTAAATAACACTTTCCCCCACCATTATCAAAATGGGGGGTTTGGGGGG
Source organism: Chitinophagales bacterium (assembly GCA_028278085.1). GTDB lineage: Bacteria > Bacteroidota > Bacteroidia > Chitinophagales > JANQFB01 > JANQFB01. The sequence goes on along the minus strand of JANQFB010000516.1, from coordinate 22 downwards.
TGTTAATAAGTCTGCAAATTTG
>JANQFB010000502.1 GCA_028278085.1 Chitinophagales bacterium | reverse complement strand
AAATAATCATCCTCCCCCCAAATGGATTGAAGGGCTTTTTCACGGGTAACCACTTCATTTTGATGCAGGCAAAGCAATTTCAACAATTCCGATTCTTTGGTGGTTAATTTCTGAGAGTTTTCCTCATTCGACAGTTCCTGGGTATTAGGATCGAACCGGGTTTGTCCCAGCCTGAAAGTTTCTCCCAAAGGTGTCGGGGATCTTATTCTGCGCAGCACGGCCTGGATCCGCAATAGCAATTCTTCCATGCTGAAGGGTTTGGTCAGGTAATCATCGGCGCCGGTTTGCAATCCCTTGATCCGGTCTTCGGGCATGGATTTTGCCGTCAGGAAAATGATCGGGATCTCGCTATTCACCTCCCGGATATCTACTGCCAGGGTAAAACCGTCTTTTTTCGGGAGCATAACATCCAGGATCAAAAGATCGAAGTGGAATGACTGGAAGGCTTCCCAACCCTTGTGGCCGTCTTCCACCAAATGAATGGTAAAACCTTTCAATTCCAGGTATTCCTTAAGAATGCTACCGAGGCTGGGGTCATCTTCCACCAACAACAGACGGATATTTGAAAAGGCGTTATCCATAGGGCAGGAAAATCTCGAATTTACTGCCCTTTCCGGGCGAACTTTTGACGCCGATATGTCCGTTATGGGCATTGACCATGGTTTTAACATAGCTCAAGCCCAAACCGAAACCTTTGACATCATGTACATTACCTGTCGAAACCCGGTAAAATTTCTCGAAGATCTTCCGTTGGGTGGCCTCATCCATACCGATACCTTTGTCTTCCACCGAGATCAGCAAACCGTGGGTTTCATCGGCTGTTGCAATGGTAATATCCGGATCCTTCGGTGAATACTTATTGGCATTATCGAGTAAGTTGTAAATAATATTGGTGATATGCCGTTTGTCGGCCGTGATCACCGGTTGCTTCGCATGGGGTGTAAAAGTGATCTTGCCGTTTTTCTTTTCCACCTGGATACTCAGGGATTGGATCGATTTCCCGATCATTTCATGCACATCCACACTTGTTTTATTGAGCTTGATATCACCTTTGTCCAGTTTTGCGATCTGCAACACATTTTCGACATGGCCTTCCAGTCGCTTATTTTCCGCTTCGATCACTTTCAGGAAGCGTTGGGAAAGGCCTTCATTCTTATGAATGGAATTATCCTGCAATGCCTCTGCTGCCAGGGCTATGGATGAAATAGGTGTTTTGAGCTCATGCGTCATATTATTGATGAAGTCCGTTTTCATTTCCGAAAGCTTCTTTTGCCGGAAAATGGTCTGGATCGTATAGGTGAAGCCGAAGATAACCGCCAATAATAATAAAAGAGAGGCCACCAGGATCAGCCATATCGATTTCAATAAATAGGATTGCTGGTCGGGAAAATGAACGGCCAGTACGCCCGGATCATCGTTGAATATATTGGTATACAGTAGTTGGGTTTGATGAATGCTCTCGTTTTGGTTTTTCGGAAAATCAGTGGATGACAATAACTTTTTATCGGATTTGGGGGCCTGGTATACCGCAAACTCGAAAGGCAGGCGGATATTATGGTTCGAAAAAGTAGCATTCAGCAGATCCTCGACATCTTTTTGGTTCAGCCATTCGTCCAACGGTTTTTCGGCCGACAGAATATCCTGCATCAGCTTATTGAATAGCAGTTGCTTATTCCCTGACGTAACATCCGAGCTCATGAGGATATCTGCAAAGGGTTTGGAATGGCCGGCTCCGACAACCCAGTTTTTTACAAGCGTTTTTCGTTTTTCCAGGTTCGTTATCGTTTTAATATTTTCCAGGGTATCTCCCAATTGAACGATAACCTTTGTTTCAAAAACCGTAGAATCTTTGTTTAGGCCGGGATAGTGGATCTTTTCTTTGGATTCGATGATGCTTTTGTCACCCGAAAGGGTTTGGGAATTGATCTTTATCTTATAGGATTCTACCGACTCATCTTCATCCCATTCCTTTTTGATGAGCTGATCCGATATGATAAACAGCGCGTTTTTCTTTTCCAGTTGCCTGGCTGTGGATACCAGGGCTTTATTAACAGATTGACGGAACAATTGTTCCTCCAGCCGTAAAGCATTCCTCACCCAATAGATCTGAATGAGGATCAGACCGGGAACGGCAATACTCATCAATAGGATGATCCGTCTGATATCGATGGACTTCATTGAACTTAAAATTAATTCAAAAACCCGCGGCTTGCTTCAATTTAACAATTCTTAACATTCTTTAACGCTTTGTTAACAGCGGTAATTGTTTTTGCAAACTACCTTTGTTCCGGATCCGATCTAATTAGGTTTCAAACATAAAATCAACTAATTTTAAAAAATGGAGGTTCCCATGAAAGCAATCAAAGATCTTACGAAAATTTCGCTGTTGTTGATGTTGGTGACCGGCAATTTGTTGCAGGCCCAATCCCAACATGCAGAAAAAACCCACAAAAAGGTAATGGTTAAAACCATTTCCACCGACTCGGCCAGCCATGAGTTCAAATACATCACTGACGATGGTGAAGAGGTTATTATTAAAAGTGGCGATGCCAAGGTCATGATCCTCGGTGATGATAATACCATCGAAACGTTCGACCTCAAAGCCTATGATCTGGGAGATGGCAATATCGATACCACTATTATTAAAACAGACGAACATGGCAATCAGACAAAAGTGAAGATCAAAAGGCATGTTTCGACGGATGGAGATGACGGCCAAACTGTCCGGAAAAAAGTAATGATGATCAAAACCGATAATGGCCATGAAACGGAAGAAGTCGATATCGAGGTAGATATTGATAAGATCCTGGAAAGCCTGGAAATTGAAGAGGACGGGAACAAGGTTATTGTCAAGTCGATATCCGCCGAAAGCGATGAAGAAGCGGAAAAGATCATGGAGGAATTAGGCATAGAAATGCCGGAAGGTAAAGTGGTTAAAAAGCATGTGGTGATCGCAAAAATGGTTTATATAGAAGATATCGACGAAGAGCTCCTGGAAAAGAATACCAAAATAAAGGCTGAAAACGACCTGCCGGTAGAAAATATGAAGCTCTTTCCGAATCCGAATAACGGACAATTCGAGGTTCGGTTCAAGCTCAGGGAAAAAGGCAAAACGATCCTGCGTGTATATGATATGGAAGGCCAGGAGGTGCTAAAAGAAAGGATCTCTACGGATAACGCCGGAGCAGTGAGCCATAAAATTGATCTGACCTCATTCGGGAAAGGTGTATATGTTTTGCAGATCTCCCAGGGCGACAAGCAATTCAACAAAAAGATCATGGTTCAGTGATCCCGCTGAACGACCTGAAATCAAGATCTACATGTCTGGTGAAAAGGTGTCTCCCCCGGGAGGCACTTTTTTATTGGCCAGTTGCCCGCAAGCGGCATCGATATCCTTGCCACGGCTTCGCCTGACCTTTACCGTAACGCCATGCTTTTCCAGGTAATTGACAAAATCCGAAAGGCTTTTTTCCGACGGCCTCCTGAATTCTACACCGTCTACCGGGTTGTATTCGATCAAATTGACCATTACCGGTAGCATTTTGCACAAACCCACCAGGGCAGCGGCATCTTCCATGGAGTCATTAAAGCTGTCAAACAAAATATATTCGAAAGTGATCTTATTATAGGTCCGGTGATAAAAATACCGTAAGGCATCCATCAGGGCTTCGATGTTGTTTTGGTCGTTGATGGGCATGATCCGGTCCCTTTTATCATCTATTGCCGCATGCAGGGATAAAGCAAGGTTGAATTTGACCTGGTCATCGGCCAGCCTCCTGATCATCTTGGCAATACCGGCGGTAGAAAGCGTTATTCGTTTGGGAGACATACCCCAACCTTCCGGAGCCGTTATTTTTTCAATCCCTTTCAGGACGTTTTTGTAATTGAGCAAGGGTTCGCCCATGCCCATGAATACGATATTTGACAGGTTCCGTCCATAGGTGGCTTGTGTATATTGGTTGATCCGGACAACCTGGTCGAAGATCTCATCCGGGTTAAGGTTTCGCATACGGTCCATAAAGCCGGTGGCACAAAAAGTACAGCTAAGGCTGCAACCCACCTGAGAAGATACGCAGGCGGTGTATCGATCCGTAGCCGGGATCATAACACCCTCTATCAGGTGATCGTCGTATAGTCGGAAACCGAACTTGGCCGTGCCGTCCTTACTGATCTGCCGGCTATCCGTTTCGATAGCCCGGATAACGAAGTTTGTTTCCAGGTATTCCCTGACGGGCTTGGAAAGGTTCGTCATTTCGCCGAAGGTGCCGACGCCTTTCTGCCATAGCCATTGATGAAGCTGCCGGGCGCGGAAGGGTTGATCTCCCATTTTTGTGAATAGCTTCGTTAGCTCATCCAGCGATAGGCTTCGGATATCGGTTTTGGTAGCTTCCATGGCTGACAAAGGTAATACCATCACGGCACTTAATCGATAATGTTAAGCAACTATTAAGTTTTGGGCTTTGGGAAATGGCAAATAGCCCGGAAGTGGAAATCTAATCGACGATGAACTTCTGATAGATCGTTTTCTCACCCAGAGGGATGTTCAGGAAGTATATGCCCGGCTCATATTGCGAAACATCCATTTCAAACTGGTAAGCCCCCTGTTTCAGATGGATCGATGATTTGGTGATGGTCCTTCCCAGTATATCCAGGACATGGATGGGATAATCGTATTCCAACGGGCTGACCGTATTGACAAAAAGCTTATCATTAGCCGGTATGGGATAAACGGATTGTATCAATACTTCATCCGGGATAAGATTCACGGATATCACTTTTGAAACTTTGAATTGTCCGTCGATATCCGTTTGCCGCAATCGGTAATAGGAGATGCCGGCATAGGGATTGGGATCCAGTAGTTCATAATGCGTTGGGGAAACAGAGTTACCGACAGCATCAACGGTTCCGATCGTTTCGAAATTATTGCCGTCTTGTGCCCTTTCGACGGTGAAATAGTCATTGTTTTTTTCAGCGGCTGTTATCCATTCGACCAGTACTTCCAGCTTATTGAAGACTTCCGCGGTAAAGGTCAGCAATTCGATCGGGAGTATAATGGCGGCTCCGGTACCGGAAGAAGCGGCAGCCGAACTATCGGCGACATTATCGCAGGTATCGACCAGGTTGGTTGCGGATCCGTTGATCACGAATTCCCAATCGTTGTTATAGGCGATCGGAGGAGGTACCGGGTTGGCGATCTCAACCGTCAGCCAACGGCTGGTATCCACACCGCCCGACCAACTGGCCGTTTCGGCGGGATCACAGGAAACACTGAGTACGGAATTCAGTAAGCATTGATTTTGGGAGTAGCCTGGCACCACGCCATTGCAATCCAGCAAAAACTCATTGGTATTGACCGTATTACATTGGATCGGTTCCGAAAGTTTTATCCGGAAAGTACTATCCGACAAGTAGGAAGAAGTGTCCTCTACGGTACCACCGACGATATAAGGGGCATCAGCCTCCCCGCAACTGGCGGTAACCAGGACATTATCCAGGCAGAAATTCTCACTCGCAGCGGTATTTCTCATTTCGACCTTGATCTGGAGCGTACTGCCGGATAATCCGGTTTCCGTAATGGTTTGGGAGCCGAAGTCGTTATCATCATAAGTTCCTCCGGGTAGCGTGTCACCGGATAAGGTATGCCCGGCGGCTCCGATGTTGTTATAATCTTCGATCAACACATAAGGGCCGCCGTCGATACTGTAGTATACATCAAAATAATCGATGTTTGTCCCACAACCGCAGCCGGCGCCTTCATGGTCACCGCTTTCGCTGGCATCGAGGGAGAAATCGACAGTAGGATAGGAGGAGATATCGATCAGTTCGGATTCCCAGACTGACCAGTCGTTAACATCCCGTGCGGCAAAACAATTGCTTCTGACTTCGAACCAGTCATTGGCATCCAAACAACCGCCACAAGAGCTGGTCCATTTCCCGGCTGGACCCGCTGTTGTCCCGTCTGCATAGGTGAAATCTTCATCCCATACAGTTATTTGCGAAAAACTATTATAGGAAAAAAACGCAAAAACTAACAACAGCCATATACGTTTTTCAGAGTTCATTTCCGTGTGCGCTTAGAAAAAAAAATAGTGCTGTAAATAGTTGATAAATCAGTCGCCAACAAAATTAATTAACCCTCCCGCTCTTCCTGTATTTTTAAGATTATCTTTTTGTTAAAAATCAATAACTTATATTTACACAGCATTAAATTTAAATCAACTAATAAAGTTAATGAATATTCTTATATTTCGCAAATAAATTATCCACAAAAATGAGAAAATTAAAAGGCGATTTTGTCTTTCCCATTTCCGGAGCACCTGTCAAAGATGGCGTGGTTCTGTTGGATGACGACGAAAAAGTAGTTTCTGTAGAGAAAAATGGACAATTTGACCCGGCGGAAGTTGAAAGTTTTCATGGGGTCCTGTGTCCGGGATTCGTCAATAGCCATTGCCACCTCGAATTGTCATTTATGAAGCAGCAGATCCCTGAAAAAACGGGATTGAAAGAGTTTGTAAAAACGGTCGTTGCCATCCGGGATAATTTTACCGAAGAAGTTCAGCAAAATGCTATCGAATCCGCTGAGCGCGAGATGGTTGAGAATGGTATTGTGGCCGTCGGCGATATTTCCAACGATACCCGCTCTTTCGACCGGAAATCCCAGGGAAATTTACGCTACCATACTTTTGTCGAAGTCTTCGACCTGGGTCCTGAAAACACCCTGAAAGCTTTTGAAACCGGTAAAAAAGTATTCAAAAAAGTACCCCAGGAGAACCAGTCCACCGCCAGCATGACCCCCCATGCCCCTTATTCCTGTACCCCTGATCTGTATTGGTTGGTCGATAAGTTTACCGCAAGATATGGTGGGATGATCAGCATCCATAACCAGGAAAATATAGATGAAAACAAATTATTCCTGGAGAAAAAAGGCATTTGGGCCGACCTCTTCGATGAATGGGGATTAGACCATAGCTGGTTTCAGCCTACGGGTAAAAACTCGCTTCCCTCCACACTTGAAAACATCAAGAATACCAAAAAAGTGGTCAATATCCACAACACCTTTACCACCCGTAACGACATTGATTGGGCCAAGGCGCATGTACCCGAAGCTTTCTGGTGTTTTTGCCCGAATGCTAATTTGTTCATCGAAAATACCCTCCCAGACTTCCCGGAATTCATGGAAGAATCCGCTCAATGTGTGGTGGGTACCGATAGCCTGGCTTCCAACTGGCAATTATCGGTGCTGGAAGAGTTGAAAGTGATAGAAGCCAATGCTCCACAGATCCCCATGGACGATCTCCTGTCATGGGCAACCCTGAACGGTGCGAAACTGCTTGATTTTGACCAGGACCTCGGTAGCCTGGAAGCCGGAAAAAAACCCGGCATTAACCTGATCGAAAATATGGACCTCGATACCATGAAGCTGACAACCTCGGCAAGGGTGAAAAAAATTGCCTGACCGGATCCTGAAAAAACAGCCCGCCAACTCGATGTCGGCGGGCTGTTTCGATGGCGCTGAAAACAGCGCCTATTTACCTGCATCTTTACAAGCTCCCAACAGATCGACCTATTCGAGGAATACCTTGGATAGCTTTTGGGTTCGTTTATACCTGTTTAATGCAGGATCGGCCAAAAGTTACGCTCCGGTAATTTTTTTTCCAGGAGGCACAATAATTTAAAATTTTGAAACGTTTCTTATTAGCCCCACGGACGAAATCAACGTTAGCCTGTTCTTTAAGATGCTGTCTCAACTCCTGTTCCCGAACCATCATTATCACAATCGATCCCATGCTGTATACGGAACCAACGCCCTCCTCCAACGAAAACGGATACAGCTACGATTGCTGAGATGGTTCAGGACAGGTGTTTTTTTCACCTAATCGAGCACATCAAAAATCAAACATCCTACATCATAAATCTCCTGCGAGCTTTGATTTATGATGTATGGTTTATGATTTTTGATTTAGGATTTGAAGGAGTACCACTTCTCCCACTAACCGCACTTCCATTCATTATTCCTTAATTTTGCCTTGCTTATGATGAATGTTGAGTCTCTACTGGTAAGGTATACGGAGGATGAAAGCGTTCAGCGGATCCTGGATTTGATCGAAAAAAAGGAAAACGCCCACATTCGTCTGAGCGGATTGGTCGGATCGGGGGAAGCAGTGGTGGCAGCGGCCGTTATCCGGAAAACCCGGTGTGTGCATGTATTTATCCTCAATGATAAAGAAGATGCCGCCTATTTTGAGAACGACCTGAAGAATCTTCTCGAAAAACAAGAGATCCATTTTTTCCCGGACTCCTTTAAAAAACCGGGATCCTTCGAAGAGTTGAACAGCAACCAGGTTCAGCTTCGAACCGCTGCCCTCGACAAATTGATCAATGGCCCCGGCAAACAGAATATCCTGGTAACTTACCCTGAAGCGCTATTTGAAAAAGTAGTCCGGCAAAAAGCGCTGAAAAAAAACATCCTGAAAGTATCCCTGGGCGAGCAGCTCGATGTGGAGTTTGTCATGGAGTTTTTGAATGAATTCGGTTTCCAGCGCGTCGATTTTGTATATGAGCCCGGAGAGTTTTCCGTGAGAGGAGGGATCATAGATATATTCTCGTTCGGCAATGATAAACCCTATAGGATCGAATTGTTCGGGGAGGAAGTGGAGTCCATCCGGTTTTTTGATCCGGTTTCTCAATTATCCGAAAAGAAGGTCACCCGGTTCTCCATCATCCCCAATATTCAAACACATTTCGAGTCCGAGGAAAAAGCGAGTTTCCTGGAATTTCTGCCGCCTACCTCTGTGTT
>JANQFB010000461.1 GCA_028278085.1 Chitinophagales bacterium | reverse complement strand
CCGGTAGCAGTTACCGCCAGGGAATGAAATCTTCCGCCTGCGATCGCTTTGACTGGCGGCAAGGTATCCACCAAATAAGGTTTGTTGGAGATATTGCCCCAGGTACCGTTCCCTACCTGGCCGTATTGATTGTTCCCCCAAACATAAACCTGTCCGCTGCTATCCAGGGCCATAGCATGGTGATCGCCGGTAGCGATCATTTGGATATTGCTGATCACCTGTTGTGGCCGGCAGGTATCGTTCAGGATGGTGCTGCAATTGCCCAGTTGTCCGCTTTGATTCGATCCCCAGGTCCATACTTTTCCGTTTTCATCCAGGGCCATGGAGAAAAACAATCCTGCAGAAACCGCAACGAATTTTCCCGGCAGTCCTAAAACCGGTAAAGGTTTCCAGGTCTCGGAAATGCAACAGATCCCTAACTCCTTATGGGCATTGGAACCGCTGGCCCATACGCTACTGTCCGCACACAAATAGAGGGTGTGATCATTTCCACCGCTGATGCTGACCGCCCGGGATTCCGTGATAAAAAAGGAACCCAGCCATAATAAAGGTAAGAGGTATTTCATTTCAGCCCCAAGTTAGAATTAATTCGAAATAATGTAAATAGTGTCGACCATCTTTTTAGTACCTCGAACCGGTGATCTTCGATACGGGAGTGTGTGCCGGGAACCGTAAATACCAAAAAATTACATCAACAATATCAGAGGGGCAGCGAACGAATTTTGTCAATCCATATTAAAGGTATGAAAATTTACCATATCATACCGGGGCCGGTCGTGAAGCTCCGGGAATCATTCCGGGTGCGGTTTGCTGGTATTGTGGCATAAATTCTTTATACTTGTACTCCCAAATCATCCGACCTATCCTATGAAGCATTATATAGCACTCGTTTGTTGCGGATGCTGTTTCGTTTCCTTGCTCTTCGCCCAGCCGATCGATCTGTCAAAGTTGAAAGGTATGAAAATGAGAAATATCGGCCCTGCCGGTATGAGCGGACGAGTAACCGCCATCGATGCGGTGCATGCCAATCCGGAGATCATCTATGCCGGTACAGCTTCCGGTGGATTATGGAAAAGTGAAAGCGGCGGGATCGATTGGGAACCGGTATTTGATGGTCAACCCGTACAGTCTGTCGGTGCGGTGGCTATCCAGCAAAGCAATCCCAATATCGTCTGGGCCGGAACAGGGGAGGGGAATCCCCGGAATTCACAAACCAGCGGCGCAGGCATATACCGGTCGCTGAACGGTGGGAGATCCTGGACGCTGATGGGATTGGAAAAAACCAAGACGATCCATCGGATCATTATCCACCGGGATGATCCTGACGTGGTATATGTTGCTGCGCTTGGATCGGCCTGGGGGCCAAATGCCGAAAGAGGTGTTTATAAAACCACCGACGGCGGCGGATCCTGGGAAAAGATATTGTATGTCAACGATGAGACCGGATGCGCCGACCTGGTGGTCGATCCCCATCATCCGGGCAAATTGATCGCCGCCATGTGGGAATACGGCCGAAAACCCTGGTTCTTCAATTCCGGGGGCGAAGGTTCCGGGGTCTACCTGACGGTGGACGGAGGAAATACCTGGAACAAAAGAACCGATAAACATGGCTTGCCCAAGGGGGATTTGGGAAGGATCGGATTAGCTATCGCACCTTCCAAACCCAATATCGTTTATGCATTGATCGAGGCCAAAAAAACAGCCTTGTATAAGTCGACGGATGGGGGCTATCAATGGAAAAAAGTTACCGACAAAAACGTTGGCAACCGGCCTTTCTATTACGCCGATATCTATGTGGATCCCAAAAATGAGAACAGGATCTACAATTTGTATTCCGTCGTTTCCAAAAGTGAAGATGGGGGCAAAACCTTCAGCACTTTTATCCCCTGGTCGGCCGTTCATCCCGATCATCATGCCTTTTGGATCCATCCCGACAATCCCGAGTTCATCATCGATGGTAACGACGGAGGGCTGAATATTTCCCGCGACAGGGGCAAAAGCTGGCGCTTTGTAGAGAACTTACCGATCGCCCAGTTCTATCATATCAATATCGACATGGCAACGCCTTACAACGTTTATGGCGGTATGCAGGATAATGGTTCCTGGAAAGGGCCGGGCTATGTTTGGAAATATGGCAGCATCACCAACAGTGATTGGCAAGAGCTTTATTTTGGCGATGGCTTCGATGTCGTACCTAAAAACGGGGATAGCCGCTTCGGTTATGCCATGTCGCAGGGCGGGAATGTTATTTATTATGATAATTTAACCGGTTACACCAAGTTCATCCAGCCGGTACACCCGGAAAACAAAACCCTCCGGTTCAACTGGAATGCGGCTGTTGCCCAGGATCCGTTCAACCCCTGCGGCGTTTATTTCGGGAGCCAGTATGTGCATAAGAGCATGGATTGCGGTAGTAGCTGGACGATCATCTCACCGGATCTCACGACCAACGATACCACCCGGCAGAAACAAGCGCAATCCGGCGGATTGACCATCGATGCCACCCGGGCGGAAAATTTTACGACCATCCTGGCGATTGCGCCCAGTCCCCTTAATGACAAGGTGATCTGGGTGGGTACCGACGACGGAAACCTGCAAGTCACCGAAGATGGCGGCGATAGCTGGACCAATGTGACCGGGAATATCAGGGGGGTGCCGGCAGGTAGCTGGATCGCACAGATCGAGGTGTCACAACATCAGGCCGGAGAAGCCATCGTGGTGATCAATAATTACCGGCGCAACGATTGGAAGCCCTATCTCTTTCACACCAGGGATTATGGCAGATCCTGGACCAGTATCGTCAGTGAAGAACAGGTCGACGGACATACCCTTTCCGTGGTTCAGGACCCGAAAGCGGCTAACTTGCTCTTTCTGGGCACAGAAAATGGTTTGTATGTCACCATCGACGGTGGAACCAACTGGACCAAATGGGATGCAGACTATCCCTCCGTTTCAACCACCGACCTAAAGATCCACCCGCGGGAAGATGACCTGATCATCGGAACCTTCGGCCGTTCGGCGTGGATATTGGACGACATCCGGCCGTTGAGAGCCATTGCCCGGGAAGGGACCGGCTTGTTGAATAAGCCCTTCCATGTTTTTGATCCCCCCGACGCGGTTTTGGCGGAATATGCCTCTTTCCAGGGGGTTCGTTTTGCCGCTCATGCCGCTTTCAAAGGCGATAACCGGCAATATGGGGCCATGATCTCCTTCTGGAGTAAGCAGACCGAAAAAGAAAAGGAGGATAAGCCGGATGAAGGAAAAGAGGAACCAAAAAAGTCCGCGAAAAAGCACAGCAAAAAAGTGTCGATAACCATCCTCGATAGCAGTAGGGATACAGTGAGGGTTTTCACCGTAAAACCGGATACCGGCCTGAACAGGATCCATTGGATGCTGAATCGCAATGGAGAACGATATCCTTCCTACAGTGATCCGAAACCCGATAGCGACCTTCCATCAGGGGGCTCTGTAAATCCGGGCCGATACACGATCCATGTCAGCTATAAAGAATATACGGACTCCACTTCCGTCCGGGTGCTTGCCGATCAGCGGATCTCCCAGGCTGATGCCGGGGATACGGACGCACGGGAAAAGATGCTGGCTGAGCACCGGGCCATTGTCAAGGCGGCCACTACAGCCTTTAACCGCCTGAAAGAAGCCAAAAAAACGATCAAAATGATCGACAAGCAGGCCGAAGGCGTAAAGGTCGATTCCGTAAAGAAGCAGGTCGTGGATAAGGGCAAAAACATAACGGATAGTTTAACCCTCCTGATGGAGTTGTTTTTACAGCCCAAGGATTTCAACGGTTATGATCATGTTACCCAACGGATCAACTCCTATTTGTATGGCGCCGGGTCCTATATCTATTCCTCCAATGAAGCGCCGGGCAACAATGCGGAGACCTACCTGGAACATGCCAAAAAAGCCGTGGAAGAAGCATTGGTTAAGATCAACGATTTTTTTGCGACCCAATGGGAGGTTTACCAGCGCCTGGTGGAATCGGTCGATATGCCGCAATTCATACCTTACGATCCTATCAAGATCGATTGAGTTCTTTAGACAAAAATTTGACACCTTTTGATGACCTCCCACCGTTAATTCCGGTTCCCCTCATTTGATCCGACGGAATACCTTCACCGGATCCTCACCCTTCACCGTTTGATAATAGTGTTCATAAGGGCTTTCCCGGTTTTCGAAAGGAGTGTCCGGGAAATTGATGGAGAGCTGCTGGTATTGGCTCCAGTCCGTTTGTTCCGCGATCGTTTGTTTGACTTCCAGGTCGTAGGGGGTCAGGGTATATTTCCGGAAAATGATCCAGTCGAAGGCAACATTTTTCACTGACTCACCGGTCAATCCACCGTAAATTTTATTATCGAGGTAGAATTTTAAGGGCAGATCCCCGTAGGATATCGCGATGAGATCATCCTTATGGGCATGCTCCTTCAATAAGGAGACAATTCCGCCGATCGGCCCCCTGAAATCCCGGTGGAGCGACTCGATGTATTTTTTCATAGGGCTTAGGAAAAGCCATACCGCCAGCCCCAGCCAGGGAAGATATTTTTGGAATATAGCCATTTCCCGCAGCAACCGACCGGTGAGCAAAGCAAATACCGGTAACAATGGGGCGGTATAGCGGAAGTAAAATTCCACAGTGCTAGCTGCCAGGGCCACAAGGTTTACAAGGATTACCGCTATCATCAGCCACAAATGCGGGTTATGCAATTTTTCCCGGAAGGGAAAGGATCTGGCCGACCGGTATTGCCAGAGGACGGATACTACCGGGATCACCAGCAACCCCGGTAAAAAAACATATTCCCCTATTTTACGGAGGTAGGTCAGGGCAAATGCCCCGATCCGGGTGAGATCCAGTAGCTGGCTGCTATATTTCCGCGCATAAGGGGTATCTGACAGCCACCACAGGAAGGGCAGGGTAAGCAAAAGCATGATCCCCGCGATCCAGGCCATTTTCCGCCATTGGGAACGGTGGAAAACCAGGAGGTGGCCGGAGAAGCACAGGAGCAACACCAAACTATATAAATAATGGCTGTGAAACAGGCCGAACAGGCTCAACACCATATGCCAGCGGGCTTGTTTTTTATGGCCGATCAGCCGGTAATAGGAAAGCAAGGCATAAACGGTGAAGAACATAGCCATACTATAGTACCGGGATTGCCGGGCCAGGAGCAGAAAAGGTACGGAAAGCGCCAGGCACAGCGCACAAAGCAGCGCGGTTTTAGGGTTTTGCCAGATCTGCCGGGCTAACACATAAAGCATCATCACCGTGGCGATCCCTAATAGGGCAAAAGGCAAGCGGGCGGTGAAAGTTGAAGATCCGAAGAGCCAGAAAAACAAGGCCTGCCAGTAAAAATGCAGCCATCCGTGCAGTTTCCATTCATGGTTCGATCCCAGCTCACCCCCGCCTTGCTGGGAGAAATAATTAAAGCCATCATAGCCTTTGGGGATCCCGTATTTAAGGATCGTTTCGCTGACCAAAGCGCTTTCGGCCTCATCCTGCCACAAATAACTCCCATCCAGATCCCATAGCAAAAGATAAGAAGCACCGATCAATAAAATAATTACGGGTAATGCCCTCATCATCATTCTCCCTTCATCATTCAGCGTTAACCATTCACCATTGCGTCTTCATCATTCATCATTCTATCTTCCTCCTTCATCAATCAACCTGTTTCTGGTAAATGGTTTGAGAGGGGAAGGCAAATTCAAGGCCGTTGGCATTAAATTGTTTGAGGATCTCAAGATTGATCTCGGTTTGGGTGGCCAGGATATCTTCGCCCTTTTTGATGTAATAAACAAATAAGATCCCAAGGGCAAAGTCGCCAAAGTTGTTGAATCCGACCAGCACATTTTCTTCCAGGCTTTGATGCTTGGCGGCGATATCTTTCAGCAGTTGCATGGCCTGTTCCAGTTGCGGCCCGGTGGTATCGTAGGTCATGCCCAGGTTCAGCGTTATTTTGCGCGAAGGTTCCCGGCTGATATTTTCGACGATACTCTCCATAAATTTGGAATTCGGGATCGACACTTCCCGGCCGGCGAGGGTCTTCAACCGGGTGCTGCGGATACCGATCTCCGTAACCGTCCCGTCAAAACCATTGATCTGTATCCGTTCATTGATCATAAAGGGTTTGTCCGAAAAGATGGTGAAACCTCCGAAGATATTGGCAACAAAATCTTTTGCAGCCATGGCCAGCGCCAGGCCGCCGATGCCGAGACCGGCGATCAAAGCGCCGACGTCGAAACCGGCGTTGTTGAGGGCGACGATAATACCGATGCACCAAATGATGGTTCTTAGCCCGCTTTTGGCTATCGGCAGCAGTTGATCGTCCAGGTCGGATTCCGATTGTTCGGCCAGGGGCACCAGGTATTCTTCGATCAAGGATTCCAACAACCTTGCCACCAGCCAGGTAACCGTCAGGGTGATAGCCGCGTTAAAGGCGTGTTTCAACCATTGTTCGATTTCAGGCGTGAAACTCAAAGAATTAATAGCGTATCCGAATCCGAATACCGTTACCACCACAACAATGGGTTCCTCGATCATATCGACGATGATATCATCCAGCCGGGTTTTGGTTTTGGACGTCAGTCTTCGCATGATCTTGGTGAAAAACCAGTACAGTATTTTTCCTAGCAGAATGCTGCCCAGGATAATGAGCAGGGCTATGGTCCAGGAAAGGATGGTGTTACCATAGAATTCTTTCGCAAAAAACTCACTCATGGGATTAAAATTTTTACCGGAAAAGCAAGGTGATCAGGGAATTGTTTTGAACCCTAAATATATAATAATTCAGGCTTTCTCCCTGCGTAAATTCTCAAAACCTTGGCAAATAACTTGAAAAATCATTCAAACACAGAATTGACGCAATTTCGACTTAATTTTATGTTAATATTACGTCAATATTGACACATAATTCATTCGCTAGCTGTGCTCTTGCTCCAAGGATTGCTGTATTTCGTAATGAATTCCAATAGTAAACATGACGGTAATCAGGTAAAAGCATGATACTTATAAAATGAAATTGTCCACGTTTTTTAAATATTTGCAGGGATGAACAAGAAATACCTAACCTGGGCATTGATCAGTGCCGGGATGATCATATTCCTGGTGGCCACCAATCTTTGGTGGGTAAAGCGGCCGCTCTCGCATTTGGTCGATAGCCAGGATGATTGCGGCTTTGAAGTCGGTCCGTATGCCGGGGAAAGGATTGCGATCGATCGGTCGGTGGTTCAGATAGAGGAATTTGTAGACTTTCCGGGTGGCAAATTCGGTTTTATCCATATGCGTGACACCCTTACACCGGTATTGATAAAATTGAACGAAGCTGACAGGGTGCTCTGGGCAATACGATTGAATTCCGACAACAGAGAAAACTGGATCCCGCTGAAGGCGATAAGCGACATCCGGTTAAGCGGGCATACCATCTTTTTTCACAACCTCACCCATACCAAGCCTGGAAAGATACTCCTGACGCGGGAATATGATTTTAAGTTCATGTGTCTGAGCCCGATGTAAGGTTTGATGTGCTCTTCATGGGGGATATTTCCGATGATCTACCCCATATCCCATATTTCGATCCCATAGTTACTTTCTAACCCGATCACACTTACCGACTGATTTCACCCGTCGATTGGTGGGGGTATTAGGGATTGAATTGGATTAAATTAAAAAAATTGCCCGGGCCGATAAGGGTGAATGCCATTATGATTGTCTGTTTAATATAGGCATTTAAATTAACGTGCATCAGCAACAACCTTTATTGAAAATGTTTAACATGAAAACCTGTTTTTTAGCCATGATCTTTGCATGGATTTGTTCGCAATCTATCGCAGGAGAGAAAAATACGATCAGTGGTTATTTGAAAGACGCTGCAACCGGTGAAGAGTTGATTGGCGCTACCATTCTGATCAAAGAACTATCCAACGGAACAACCACTAATCTCTATGGCTTTTATTCCCTGACCATCCCGGCCGGACATTATACCCTGGTCTACTCTTATATCGGATTCGGATCCATCACCAGGGAAATTGAATTAAACTCGGACCTTGAAATTAACATCGAATTGTCATCCGCTCAAACAGCGCTAAAAGAGATTGTCGTCACCGGTGAGGCGGCTAATAAAAATGTGGAATCGGTGGAGATGAGTGCCGTAAATCTTCAAATGAACACCATTAAGGAAATACCGGCGTTGATGGGCGAAGTGGATGTCATAAAAGCGATTCAGCTCTTGCCTGGCGTGCAAACCGTGGGAGAAGGCAGTTCCGGCTTCTATGTACGGGGAGGGGGTGTAGATCAGAATATGATCTTACTGGATGAAGCCCCGGTTTATAATGCATCACACCTGCTGGGTTTCTTTTCGGTGTTCAACCAGGATGCCATAAAAGGATTGCAACTCTACAAAGGGGGTATTCCGGCATCCTATGGAGGGCGTTTATCCTCCGTCCTGGATATCAGGCTGAAGGAAGGTAACTCCAAAAAGTTTACAGGGTCGGGAGGCATCGGTTCCGTATCCAGCAGGGCAACGGTGGAAGGGCCTTTGAAAAAGGACAAAAGTTCTTTCATCATATCCGGCAGGCGGACCTACATGGATGTCTTTTTTAAAGCACTGCCGGATACCAATCTAAACAAAACCAAGCTTTTCTTTTATGACCTCAATACCAAGATCAACTATAAATTGAACGAGCAGAACAGGATATACCTTTCCGGTTATTTTGGCAGAGATGTTATGGGATTTGGAAGTGAATTTGAATCGAGTTGGGGCAATGCTACGGGAACCGTAAGATGGAATCATGTTTACAATAAAAAATTGTTTTCCAATTTGACGCTTTTGTATAGCAAGTTCGATTATTCCTTAGGGGTTCCGGAAGGTGTGGAAGCTTTTATTTGGGAATCTGATATACAAAATGTCAGTGCTAAACTGGACTATAATTATTTCCTGAATCCCGGTAATTCCATCCAATTTGGTTTACAATCTACTTACCACATTTTCAATCCCGGAAAAGCCAAAGGCGTTGGCCCCGAAACGATTTTTAATCAAATTACCTTACAGTCCTTAAACAGTCTGGAGCATGCGATCTATTTAAGCAATGAACAAAAGCTTTGGGAAAGGGTTACGGCCCTATATGGCTTAAGGTTCTCGGCATTTCAGAATATTGGCGAGGCTACGGTAGATGAATTTGAGGCCAATTATGATGTGGCCGATAGTACCTACTATGAAAAAGGAGAGATCTATAATACATATGCCGGTCTGGAGCCCAGGTTAGGCCTGAAATACAGTTTATCCGAAAGCAGTTCGGTTAAATTAAGCTACAATCGTATGCGGCAGTACATTCATCTGGCCTCTAATTCCACTTCTTCTTCACCATTGGATATTTGGTTTCCTTCAAGTCCGAATGTAAAACCTCAGATTGCCGACCAGGTTGCCCTGGGTTATTTTAGAAATTTTAAAAATAATATGATCGAAACCTCCATAGAAGCTTATTACAAAAAAATTGACAATGCTGTCGATTTCAAAGATCACGCCGAACTATTGCTCAATCCCCACCTGGAAGGAGAACTGCGCTTCGGCAAAGGCAAAGCCTATGGAATGGAATTTTTAGTAAGAAAGCAGGAAGGAAAACTGACCGGTTGGGTTAGCTATACACTTTCCCGTACAGAAAAGATCATTCCGGAGATCAACCAGGGCAATCCTTATCCGGCAAAATATGATAAGACCCATGATATTTCCCTGGTGTTATCCTATCGATTGAGTACCAGATGGCTTTTAGGCATGAACTGGATCTATACCACAGGGGCGGCTATAACCGTACCAACAGGAAGGCTGGTATATGCAAACACGGTTGTTCCGGTCTATTCGGATAGAAATGGTGCGCGGATGCCGGCCTACCACCGGCTTGATCTTTCCGCCACACTAAAGGCCAATCCTAACAAGAAAAAGCGCCTTAGGGGTGATTGGGTCTTTTCCGTTTATAATGCCTATTACAGGAAAAATCCTTACAGCATCAATTTCCGGCAAAGAAAAGAAAATCCCAATGAAACCTATGCGGAAATGACCTATCTGTTTCCCATTTTACCTGCCGTCACCTACAATTTTAAATTCTAAGACTACTTAAACATTGATCATGAAACTCACAATACTTGCCCTCGCGATTATCCTTGCCGGATGTTCACAAGAGATCGATTTTGATTTAAATAATGAGGAGCATCAGCGGCTGGTGGTGGATGGTTGGATCACCGATCTGCCGGGTCCACAAACGATCAGGCTCACCAAAACCACAGCTTATTTTGCCAATGAACCCGTACCTCCGGCAACCGGGGCAAAGGTTTCCGTATCGGATGGTGACCAAACGATAATATTATTGGAAACCCTGCCTGGCATTTATCAAACCCCGGACAACTTTAGCGGTGAAGCGGGTAAGACCTATACCCTGGAAATTAATTTTGAGGATCAGACCTACGAGGCAGATGCCTATTTGGACCCTATACCACCCATTGATTCGGTAAGCCATCGTTTTCATCGCAATCAGGCAGGAGATGAACATTATGACCTGTTCCTGTTTGTGCAGGAAAAACCCGGTGTCGGAGATCACTATATGTGGCATATATACAGGAATGGGGAGCCGCAAACAGATAGTTTAAAGCACGTAACTTTCGTAGAAGATGACCTGGTCGATGGCAACTATATTGCCAACTGGCAGTTTGATTATGTGGATGCGGAACCGGGAGATTCCATTAAAGTTGAAATGTGGTCCATTTCAAAAGAGACTTACGAATATTTCCAGTCGATCATGCTCGAAACAGATTGGCGTGGTGGGCCTTTTGATGGTCCTCCGGCGAATGTACCTTCCAATATTAGTAATGGCGCTTTGGGATTTTTTAGCGCTTCAGCTATATCGACATACCGGTTTGTGATCGAAGAGTGATGATAAATATGTAGACACTAAACTATTAGATAGATGCCAGACTTTAGACACACCAGTCTAAAAGTCTAGCATCTAACATCTAATATCTAGCATCTAACATCTAACATCTAACATCTAAATACTAATCTACACCTCCAAACTCACCACCGTCCCCTCATTATTCCTGACATTAAACACCGTGCTATCCTCGAAGATCAGGTACTGTCCTTTGATACCTTTCAATTTCCCTTTGTATTCTGGCGTTTTAGCCAGGTTGAGGCTTTTGATCTTGTCCGGGTATTGTAGCACCGGAAAGCTAAGTTGGAGCACTGCATTATCGTCGGCTTTGAAATATTCTTTGGATTCCTCCGGTATATAGGCTGACAATTCATCCCTCATCGCGATGAGATCGATCTCGGGGATCTCGTTTTTAAGCATTTTCCGCCAGTTGGTTTTGTCGGCAACATGTTCTTTGAGAGCAACTTCGGTAATGCCGGCCAGGTAGCGATTAGGCGCTTCCATAATGGCGATGGCCGAACTGGCGCCCTGGTCGATCCACCGGGTGGGAACCTGTGTTTTCCGGGTAACGCCGACTTTCACATTACTC
>JANQFB010000285.1 GCA_028278085.1 Chitinophagales bacterium | reverse complement strand
AAATCTTCTCCGACTTCCATACATATATTCAAAAAGGTTTGGGTATTTGTCCATTATATTTACTCCTTTTTCTTCGTACAGTTCAAAATGAGCAAATACAACTTTATCTCCTCGCAATTCAGGAGCCTTGACTTTTTTAGGCTCTAATCCAATCCAATTTATTTTATATTTTATGTCAGAGTCCTCCTTCCAGGGTGCTTTTCCTCCAATTCCAATCACGGCATCATAATCCCAGTTACGGATTCTGCCCATACAATCTTGATTACCAAATACTCCTTCAGTATCAGGATCTCCTTTATGCGTTCGCTTATAAATTAAAACTTTCATATTGCTTTCTAATTTTGAAATGCTCCTGCCTCGCCCCTAATATGCGGATAACGGAAGTGCCATTATCCACCATATATCACCTCAAACCTACCACATTTCTAAAACATATCACAAATTTCTATTACTATAAATTATGCATGTAAAAAACTATAATTTAATCCTTCCCAACTTTCTCTATACACATCATATCCAAGCATCTAAACAGCAAAAAGCACCTGCAGCAAGCCCCCAAACCCCCTCCAAGCGCCTGTCAATAAAGGATTTTGCTAAAAAATAACCAAATTCTTGCCAATCCTTATTACCGAACAATTCAGATTAAAATTGCCTTAATATATAAGTATAGCCCACTTCACTGCTCCAGTACCTCTTTCCCTCACTCTCACTCTCAAACTTAATCTCCCTCACCCCTTTCCCCCCAATTCCTTAAATTTGTTGTACGGAAACCTTGTCTCCGAATGGCAAAACCCGCAGCGATGATTCACGGAAGAATGCAATTAAAAAGAACCATACAACTCCTCTGTTTATCTACCTTCCTAGGCATCTCTGCCTGCCAAACTAATCCCTCAACAGATTCGAATTCCCCACAGCCCCCCAAACTGTTCAAACGCCTCCCAGCCTCCCAAACCAACATCAAATTCGTTAACAAACTGGTCGATAACCCCGACATCAACATCCTCGCCTACCAATACTTCTACAACGGCGGCGGTGTTTGCGTCGGGGATATCAATAATGACGGACTACCCGATATCTATTTCGTCGGAAACCTGGCCCGCAACCAGTTATACCTCAACAAAGGCAACATGCAATTCGAAGAGATCTCCGAGGCTGCAGGAGTGTCCTACAAATTCAAATGGGCGACCGGCGGAACGATGGCCGATGTGAACAACGACGGCTGGCTGGACATCTATGTCTGCCATTCCGGCTTATACCCGGACGAGAACCGGGCCAATAAATTGTTCATCAATAACCGAGATAATACCTTCACCGAAATGGCCGAAGCCTATGGCCTGGCGCATCGCGGCTATGCCACACAAGCGGCTTTTTTCGATTACGACCGCGACGGTGACCTGGATATGTACCTGCTTAACCACAACATTGAAAACCAAACCAACATCCCGGGCAAAGACATTTTTAAAATTAAGGAACAAAGACATCCGCTGGCAGGCGATGTGCTCTACCGGAATGACGGGGAAAAGTTTACGGATGTTACCGAAGCGGCTGGGATCGTCAGCAATGCGATCGGCTATGGGCTGGGGGTATCGACCGGAGATGTCGACAACGACGGCTGGCCGGATATCTATGTCGGCAACGATTATTTCGAGCGGGATTACCTCTACCTTAACAATGGCGATGGCACTTTCCGGGAAACCCTGAAGGGATCCATGAAACATACCTCCAACTTTTCCATGGGGACGGATATGGCCGATTTCAACAACGACGGTTGGGTGGATATCGTGGTGGCGGATATGGTGGCAGAGGACAATTACCGCCAGAAGACCAACATGTCGGCCATGAATATCGAGGAATTCTGGAATACCGTCCGTGCCGGCTTTCATTACCAATACATGATGAACACCCTGCAACTGAACAATGGCAACGGCAGCTTTAGCGATATCAGCAAGCTGGCGGGTGTTTCCAATACCGACTGGAGTTGGGCGCCGCTGCTGGCGGATTTCGATAATGACGGTTATAAAGACCTCCTCATCACCAACGGGCTGCGGAAAGATTTTCGGAACAACGATTTCAACAAATTCCGTAATAAAAGGCTGCCGGAGATCCTGGCCAACCAGGGCATCGACCGGAAAACGGCGATCCTGGAGCTGTTGGATCAGATGCCCTCCGAGAAGATCCGCAACTATATTTTCCGGAACAAGGGCGACCTGACCTTTGAAAACGCGTCGAAAGACTGGGGCCTGACCCATGGATCCTATTCCAATGGAGCCGCCTATGCGGACCTGGACAACGACGGCGACTTAGACCTCATCATCAACAACGTCGATCATGCCGCCTTTATCTATGAAAACCAGACCCAGGCAGAATATCATTATCTACAAGTCAGCCTGAAAGGGCCTCCCAAAAATACATTCGGCGTCGGCACCAGGATCACGCTAACCCAACAGCAGGGCAAGCAGGTGGTCGAGCAATATCCGACCCGGGGATATCAATCTTCGGTGAGTAATATTTTGCACTTCGGTTTGGGAGCCAATGATAAGATAGCACAACTCACGGTTGTTTGGCCCGATGGTAAGGAGCAGCAATTGTCGGATATCAAAGGCGGCCGACGGATCATTATCGATTATGCCGATGCCCGGGATGCTGAAAATGAGGTCATCAAAAGCCAACTTTTGTTCACGGATGCTACAAGTGCTACGGGGATCGACTTTCGCCACCGGGAAAATAAATTCGATGACTTCAGGGATGAAGTTTTGCTACCCCATCGTATGTCGACCTGGGGGCCGGGGATTGCCGTGGGCGATGTGAACGGCGATGGCCTGGACGATTTTTATGTCGGCGGCGCTAAAGGATTTGCCGGCAGGTTATATTGGCAGCAAGCCGATCAAACCTTCAAACCCGCGCCGATGCAGCCCTGGGAACATGAGGCTGAACGGGAAGATATGGGGGCGGTTATTTTCGACAGCGATGGTGATGGTGACCAGGATCTTTACGTCGTTTCCGGTGGTTATGATGTGAAACAAAACTCCCCGTTGCTGGAAGACCGACTCTACCTAAATCTCGGCCAGGGCAGGTTTCAACTCAAACACGAAGCCATACCGGTCATGTTTACCAGTGGATCATGCGTGGTGCCGGGCGATTTTGACGGGGACGGTGATCCTGATCTGTTCGTAGGCGGCAGGGCGATCCCGGGGAAATATCCTTTCCCGCCACGGTCGTATATCCTGCAGAATGATAAAGGCATCTTTACGGATATTACCCGCGAATTTGCGCCCGGTATTGCAGGCTGTGGCATGGTTACGGCCGCTTTATGGACGGATTTCGATAAAGACGATCGACTAGACCTGCTGGTAACCGGCGAGTGGATGCCTTTGATGCTCTTCAGGAATTCCGGGGAGGCGCTGGTACGAGACAGTAATGCACTCGAAGGCACCGAAGGTTGGTGGTTCAGCTTGCAGGAAGCCGATATCAACCAGGACGGCTACCCCGATTATGTTGCCGGTAACCTGGGGTTGAACTACAAATACAAGGCCTCCGCAGAAGAACCATTTCAGATCTTTTGCAGTGATTTCGATGACAACGGTAGCTTTGATATCGTCCTGGGATATTACAACCAGGGATCCTGTTTCCCGGTAAGAGGCCGCCAGTGTTTGTCGGAGCAGATGCCTTTCATCACCGAAAAATTTGCCAACTACCACGACTTCGGAAGCGCCACCCTCAACGATGTGTATGGCCCGGAAAAACTAAAAGCATCCCTGAATTATCAGGCCTATACCTTTGCCTCGGCCATCCTCATCAATAATAAAGACGGCACATTCGAGCGGAACGACCTTCCCAACAAAGCCCAGGTTTCCAGCACAAACGGCATCATCTGGGATGATTTTGACGGGGATGGCCTCAACGACATTGTACTGGCCGGCAACCTGCATCATTCCGAAGTAGAAACGCCCAGGAACGACGCCGGGATCGGCCTCTTCCTGAAAGGAAATCCCGATGGAACCTTTGAACCAATTCCTGCCCGGGAAAGCGGTTTTTTTGCCGATAAAGATGTGAAAGCCCTGGCGGCGATCCGGCTGGGCAAAACCGCTAAAGGTATACTCGTGGCGAACAACAACGATATCCTGCAACTGATCCGGGTGAACCAGCCCGGGGAACAGACGCCCGCTACAACTATGCGCTGATCCATGGCACGGTTCGCCCAGCCTGTGCCTGGCGGACCGTGATTGCGCGCCCGCCATGTGCATAACTTTCCTTATTGTCGTATTGACACTTTGAAAAGAATTACCTATCTTTAGGGATATTGGTGAAAGACAGTTTTCATAACTCCACAAGTATTCAACTATCTATTGACTACAAAGGTCTGATCAGTCAGGGTTTCTGGCTAATCCTTATCCTCATATGGTTGACCCAACCTTCCTTTGCCCAGTTTAATACGGCAATTCAGGACGGTGTGATCTCTGCCGGAGAATATGGCAGCCATGTCGACGGGCAAAATCAGCAAACTTCCTCGACAACCGTATGGTATGTTACCTGGGACAATACCAACCTTTACCTGGCTTATACCGGGTCGAATTTTAACGAGCCCGGCATATTCTACCTGGATCATAACCCGGTGATCCCCGTCAATGGCGGTACCGATGCCGACGGTTCTACCCAGGGCTTTTTTACCTACGACCGGAACCATATGATGCAGCCCTTCCGGGCGGATTTTGTACTGTACATGAAAAACGGTTACCACGAGTATCGCCTGGACGATGCCGCCGGCTATTGGGGTGCCAACACGGCCAATACCCTTACGGTCGGAACCAATGGAGGCACCAATACAGTTGAAATAGCCGTTCCCTGGAACGTGATCACCGGCGCAGGCAGACCGGCCGAATTCAATTGGTTCGGTTACAAAGCATACGATTACGGAGCGCCGACCAATGGCATTTATCATACGGCTCCGGTGGCAAATCCCGAATGTGCCTGCAACCAGGATCCCAGCACCAGCTATCCGACCTATTATTATACCATTACCAGTACGGCGAACGGTAGTTCCACCTTGCCCTTTTCACAGATCAGCTTCACCTATTATGAAGACAATTCGACACCCGGCACCGGAGGCTTTTACTTGAACGGTGGCACTTTCTATGATGTAACGGTCAATGATAATAGCGCCGATAACAATGACAATGATCCCGTCAACCATGCTTATGACAATAATGAGATCTCCAACCGTTTGTTGGTGGACGGCAGCATAATGATCGGGAATAACCTTCATATTGCCGAAGGCTCTGCCTTACTGCCGGCGGATAATATCGGTCCCGCTATATTGGCTACCATCACCATGAACGGAAGCGCCGGCAGCGTTTTTAACGAAGGGCGGCTGGATGCGAATCCTGAAGTCGCCCAGCCCGGAGATTGGAACAACCGCCGCATCGACTTTATTTTCGACGGTACCACTACACTGGAACCCTCGGATCTCTTCAAAGACCGCTATCGCTTCTCCAATGTTACGGTTACGGCCGGCAACATCCTGCAGGGGCCGTCGGTAGATTCGGTCAATTTCGAATTGCAGTTCGGAACCCTGGATAACAACGGTAGCATGCTCCTGGGCGATGGCAGCGCCGGCTATGCGAATGTCGGCATCCGGGGCGATATCGGACAACACAATGATTACTTTTTCAACACCTCGGGAGCATCAGGTGTATTTGTCTTCCATGATCTGCTCATCGGCAGGAATTCCTCAAAATTGCAGCCGGTATCTGCCGGGAATGCCTGCCGGGTACAGATCAAAGCGGATTTTGAGAATTATGACGAGTTCGATCCGGAAGAGTCCGGTGGTAGGATCGACCTGATCTTCAATGGGGTCAAAAGGCAGTATATCAAAGGGAATACGACAGAAACCACCGGGCCAGCGACCACTTTCCATAACATTGAGATCGCCAATGACAATGGTGCCGGCGATAATAATGACGGCGCCGACGTTCATTTTATCTCCTATGGTGGCGGTACGGTCGATTACAACATTACCGGTGAACTGAAATTAACCGTCGGCGACCTCGTAACCCGAGAAAGATCCGGGCCTTTTACAGCGCATAATTTAACCTTAAAAGACGGGAGCACAGTCGATTTCTCCGGTGCGGTGAGTGATATCGGGACCGATCCGTCCTGTTTTGTAGATGGACCGCTGATCTGGGAATACGCCCTGGCGATCTCCCAGACCCGGGAATTTCCAATAGGCAAAACCCGGAATATTTCCGGCAGCGACATTGCCGACTACCGGCATGTGAGCCTCGACATCGATCATGATGCTGCCACCGTTACACCTTACACCGCAGAAGTTTTCATCGACGACCGGTCGACCTTCTACACTGCACCTTCACCCATTCCCGAGGTGATCACCAATATTTCCGAGCAGCATTACTGGAACGTCAGCAAAGGCGCCGGCGCCAACGTCGACAATGCCGATATTACCTTATCTTATGACGCTTTTGAACGGAATGACGTCGTGTCCGATGCGCCTACCTTGAGGATCGTAAAAGATAATGGTGGCGGAACCTGGGAAAATATTGCCAGTGGCGGACCGGGTGGTACGGCCAATTACCAGGGCACTATTCAATCCAATCCCATCACGACCTTTGGTGATTTCACCCTGGCGAACATGGGTGGCAACCTGCTGCCCATCGATCTGCTCGATTTCCAGGCTGCTTTTGAACCGGTCGGCATAGCTATCCGCTGGACGACGCTTACCGAGGAGAATGTGGACCGTTTTGAGGTCGAGCGGAGTACCGACCTGGTATCTTATACCAATATTCAGACGGTTAAAGCCATTGGCCACGCACAGCAGCGGGTGGATTACCTCATTTATGATACGGAATACAGCTATGATGTTGATGTATATTACTACCGACTGAAAGTTTGGGATAAGGATAGCACCTTTCGATATTCATTTACCGTATCGGTTCCTACCATAGCTAAGCCGGAGCCTTTTGTCGAAGTATTTCCCAATCCATCGTCGGGAGCCGTCAATTTATCCATACAGTTTTTTGATACGGAAGTTCCGACTACCCTCAAGATCTATAATATCCTGGGCGCTGAAATAAGATCCGTGCAATTCCGCACCGGACAGGATCAATACCTGCACCAGGTCAGGCTTCCTTCCACGCCCCAGGTGTATTATTTTACCATTACCCACAACGAGCAAATATTTACCCGCAAGGTTTTGGTAAGATAAGATGAATCGTTTTTATCACCGATCCTTGTAGCTTTTACCAGCAACACCTTCCTAAACCCTAACCCCGAAGTATGGAAAAACCGCGATTGAATTTCTGGCAGATCTGGAATATGAGCTTTGGGTTTTTGGGGATCCAGTTCGGATGGGCGCTGCAAATGGCCAATATGGGGCCGATCTATGAATACCTGGGTGCGGAGGCTCATACCATCCCTATACTCTTTCTGGCCGCTCCGCTGACCGGCTTGATCGTTCAGCCGATCGTCGGATATATGAGCGACCGGACCTGGACAAGATTAGGCCGGAGAAGACCCTACTTCCTGGTCGGCGCTGTATTAAGCACCATAGCCCTGATATTTATGCCCAATTCCTCGGCCCTGTGGATGGCCGCCGGACTGCTGTGGATCCTCGATGCATCGATCAATATCTCTATGGAGCCTTTTCGGGCCTTTGTGGTTGACATGCTGCCGAAAGAACAACATAGCAAAGGGTTTGCCATGCAAAGCTTTTTTATCGGTTTGGGTTCCGTTATTGCCTCCTCCTTACCCTGGATGATGAGCAATTGGTTTGACGTGAGCCGGGAAGCCACCCATGGCGCCATTCCGGATTCCGTTAAATTTTCATTTTATATCGGGGCGGCAGCATTTCTGGGCGCGGTTTTATATACCGTATTTACCACAAAACCATATCCCCCTGATGACCTTGACCAATTCCGGAAAGAAAATGCCCAATCAGGTGGCTTATGGAACGGCGTTCGGGAAATTGTTGCCAGTATCAGAGATATGCCGACTACCATGAAGCAGGTGTCATTGGTACAGTTTTTCACCTGGCCGGGATTATTCCTGATGTGGTTTTATTATTCCGTTGCCGTAGCCCGGAATGTGTTCAAGGCTGAAGAGGGAACTACCTTATATACGGAAGGTGTGGAATTTGCAGGATTGACCCTGGCTTTTTATAACCTCGTTACCTTTCTATTTGCGTTGGCATTACCTATACTGGCTAAAAAATGGAGCATGCGGATAACACATATGCTTTGTTTGATCATGGGTGGATTGGGTTTATTATCGGTCGGCATTATCAGCGATAAATACTGGTTGTTTGCCTCGATGACCGGTGTCGGGATCGCCTGGGCCAGTATTCTTTCCATGCCTTATGCCATGATGGCGAATAGCCTGCCGGTGAAGAAGATCGGCATTTATATGGGGATCTTCAACTTTTTCATCGTTTTACCTGAGATCATCGCTTCCCTGGGTTTCGGTTGGGTGATGGAACATATCCTCATGGATGACCGGGTGGCGGCGGTTATGGTCGGCGGTGGCTTGATGATCGTTGCAGCTTTCCTGTGCCTCAGGATCAGGGAAGCATAAGATCAGCTGCAACGAGGCATTATTCCGACTGGCATTTCTTACAATCGTCCTGGTATTGCCAGATACTGCCGTCATCGAGCCTGGCATACCTGGGGCAACCCTTGAACCATTTAATGCCCGTACAAATATTGCCGATCACTTCGCGCGCGTCTTTGGCATGCCTGGAACCGGCCTGGATACAACGGTAATTGGCACAGATGCCGCAGAAATCCGCACCGTATTTTTCCACCATCGCCGGTAATAAAAAACCGGTTGCCGGATTTTCGGAAGTATTTTCCTGAACCGGGATCCCGGCATCGGAGACTTCCTGTTGCGGCAAGGTTTCATTTTCTTTTTGCTGCCTACCTTCCGGTTGCTGACAGGAAAATATAATAGTCGATAATAAGAGGTAGCCGAGTCTTCTTGCTTGCTTTACATTCATGATCATTCCTTTATTAGCTTCGAAATTACAAAAAGGGTCGGATTGATAACGTTGGAAAACCGAATGAATTGCTTAGTTTTAGTCAACCGTTCGGTATAAATAAAAAATCATAAGAAAGAAAACTAATTCCAAAACTTTAAAATATTGATCATGTCAACCAAAACCTTAACTCCGCCCAAGTCCGTCAAGCAATTCGGTGCGATAGGCGATGGAACAACCGATGATACGCAAGCCATTCAAAAGGCCATCAATAACGGCGGTGATATTTTATTTGAAGAGGGTGTATATATCATCAGCGATATCATCAACCTGAACAGTAATATCAAGCTCTATAGCAACAAATTAGGCAGTGTTATCCTGAAATTCACGGGCCAGGTGTTCCAGGGTTTTGTCGGCACCACTGTGTCGAATATCATTTTCGAGAACCTGGTATTGGCCAATTATACCGTTGCGCAGGGCGTACCTGC
The DNA here is from genome assembly GCA_028278085.1 of Chitinophagales bacterium. GTDB lineage: Bacteria > Bacteroidota > Bacteroidia > Chitinophagales > JANQFB01 > JANQFB01. The sequence continues at coordinate 3,303 of JANQFB010000285.1, read as the reverse complement.
CAGCGAATTAAAGAATACGGACTCCAAAACCCCAACCGGTCCTGCCCCGACCACGGATCAGGTGATTGCCTTGACCCGGAGTAACAATATCCGTATCCTGAAATGTAAGTTCAACTGGAAGAACGGGGTGGGTTGGCTACCGCAAAAAATGGATAAGAACCCGGATTTCCCCAATGGATTGTATGGTGGTATTTGTTTTACCCGTTGCTCCGAGATCGTGGTTGATAGCTGCCAATTCTTAAACGCCTTCCGGAATACGGCCATGCCTCCGGCAAAGACTCCTTGTTCCTCGCTGTTTTATAAAAACAATCTCCTACATGCCATCGAGATATCCAACCAGGGGGAAGAAAATATCACCGTCAGCAATAATACCGCCAATTGGGTGATTACCTTCTGCCGGGTCAGGAATGCCAATAATATCCGGATCATTAACAACACGATAACCGACACCGGGGATACGGCCATTTTCGACAGGGTTACCAGCAAGATCCCCTGTTACAACCGGGAGATATCCAATAACACGCTGACCAATATCGGTAAGAGCGCTATCAAGATCATGGATACCAATAATGATATCGGCCGCTCTTATAGCGGATTAGCCTGTGACAATACCATCGAGAATTGGGGCATTCACACGATTTCGGCTGCCATCCTTTCCGCCAACCATTACAGCGGGGCCGGTACAAATAAAGCCCCGCGCGACGAATGTGCTACCAATCTTTGTATAACCGGTAATACCATTACCGAAACGGATAAAGAGAGCTGCGGCCGGACGTTTATGATCCTTAATACCGTGAATGTCCAGATGACCGACAATACCGTCAAATTATTACCCACCCAGGTGAACCCGTGTACCGGTCAGATCGATGATAATATGCTCCTGCAATGGTGTTACCAGGCCACGATTGCCAATAATACTTTCAGCTCCGACCGTCCATGGTATGTGCAAGGCTGTGAAGACATCACGATTGGCAAGAACAATGTTACCCCGGCGCCTATCCAGGAGAGAAGTGATCAACCCGGTTAGCCGAGGGCTTTAGAACTCCAGCAGGAGAACAGAGAGGGGAGGGATAGTGATCTTTTTACCGATATCCAGGGATTCCCCGGTGATGATATTTTCTGCCGTTTTGGCGCCTTGAATTCTTTCCCGGAAACGGTCTGTCCGTATGGTCATGGCTTTTTCCTGGCTGTTCATCACCACCATGACGGTTTGCTGATCATTGTAGCGAAAATAAACATAGACACCCTTTTCCGGAACGAATTGCATCAGGCGTCCGGTCTGTAATACCAGGTTGTTTTGCCGGTAACGGGCCAGTTGCCGGATATATTCGAATGCTTCCTGTTCCTGCTCCGTGCGGCCGGCTGCTTCGAATTTGTTTACCGGATCTGTTGGCCATCCCCCGGGAAAATCATTCCTGACTTTGCCATCCGGATCGGCGAAATTTTTCATGAGGATCTCCGTTCCATAATAGATCATCGGAATACCACGGGTAGTCAATAAAAAGGCGATACCCATTTTAAACCTGTCCGGATCTTCTTTGACCATCGAATAAAAGCGGCTAAGATCATGGTTGTCCAGGAAAATGACGTTTTGGAAGGGATCTTTATACACATAGTCTTTCGCCAGGGTATAATAGAGTCTGGCTACACCTTCCGTCCATCCGAAGGGTTGGGTGAGCGCATCATTGATGGCATAATACAATTGGAAATCCGTTACCCCGGGTAATTTTGAATCGGATCCGGGCTCCCCGGGCTTGCTTTCGGTAAAAAAGGATTGGATCGGAACCCCATGCACCCAGGTTTCTCCAAAGATCCCGAAATCGGGGTATTCCTTCAGAATAGCAGCATTCAGGTCGGCCATAAATTGCTGGTCGGCATAAGCATAGGTATCGATCCGGAAACCGTCGATACCACTGTATTCGATCCACCAGATGCTGTTCCGGACCAGGTAGGCCGCCAGCCAGGGATCCTGCTAGTTGATATCCGGCATATGATGATCGAACCAGCCTTTGAACATGATGTTCTTATCGATTTCGGCAGCATAGGGATCCATGAGGGTAGGGGCCCGGTAGCTGGTCCTGGTAAACGTATCGGATAAATGCAGCCAGGAAGGGTCGGGAAGATCTTCTATCCAATAATGGCGGTCGCCGACATGATTGTAAACGACATCCATGATCACTTTCAATCCTTGCTCATGGCATTTGGACACGAATTCCAGGTACAATTCATTGCTGCCAAAGCGGGGATCTACCTTGTAATGATCGGTAATGGCATAACCGTGGTAAGATTCGAGGGGCTCGTCGTTTTCCAGCACCGGGTTCAGCCAAAGTGCCGTAGCGCCCAGGTCTTTAACATAATCCAGGTGATCGATGATACCCTGCAAGTCGCCGCCGTGGCGGTAGAACATGGAATCCCGGTTGAGCTCCTTTTCGTTCATGGCATCGATCATATCATTATTCGGATCGCCATTGGAAAAACGGTCGGGCATGATCAGGTAGATCAGGTCTTCGGAAGATATACCTTGCTGAACTTGTCCGGGTTTTTTTCGTTTCTTCAGCTCATATTCATAGCGCACGGAATGGGTTCGGTTCCGGAACATCAAGGGTATTTTACCGGGCATGGCTGTCGAATCGATCACTAATTGCAGGAAATAATAATCCGGGTTTTCAACTGTGTGGACCTTGTTCACCTTAACACCCGAATACCTGACCATGACCCTGCTGCTGCTAATGCTGTCGCCCTTGATCAGCAGCTCGAGCTTGTTATCGGCCATCCCAACCCACCAGAAGGGGGGATCCACCCGGTCGATCGATAAAGGTTGTCCGGATGCAGTGAATACTGCCGGGGACATCAGGATAATCAGGAAACAAATCAACCGGATCATGGTGCTCAGTAGCCTGCATTTTGCACCATGTTGGGATTCTCATCGACCTCCTGTTGGGGAATAGGATAGACCAAACGTGTGTCGTTCCATTTAAATGTTCCCACATCCGTTTTAAAGTCAGACTTGGTGCGTTTCAATTCGTGAAAGCGATCGCCTTCATAAGCCAGTTCCAGGTTCCTTTCATAGGCGATAATATAAGATAAAACCGATGTTTCGCTGCTATGTTGATCTGCCGGAATACCTGCACGTTCCCGGATCAAATTATAATCGGCACGGATCTCATCGGCACCGTAACCCAATTGCAATTTACATTGTGCGCGTGTTAAATACAATTCTGCCAGCCTCACCACCGGTACATTCATATTGCCGTTATTATATTTGGTGGTGTACCAGGCGATATCGAAGAAATTCAGGAACAG
>JANQFB010000415.1 GCA_028278085.1 Chitinophagales bacterium | reverse complement strand
ATACCCCGACTTCCGTTGCCAGCATCACCTGGTTGAAAGCATTGGGATTGAAAAGCGCCCACCGGACAGGCATATCCGGAAGGTTACCATCTTTGTTGGACCAGTTATTACCGCCGTTGGTGCTGTAGTATACCGAATTCACGCCATAATTGGAAAAAGTAACCAACAGATCGTCATCCGTGGCGCCGATCTCCAGGCAGGAAATGCTTCCGGCAGGAAAGGAGCCGCCGGTAATATCGGTTACTGTCGGGCTGGAATGCGCATTGGTAACTTTGAACAAGCTACCATCTTCCGTACCCACGAATATCGTCGAAGTTCCGGCTGTAGAATGCGGGGATACCCGGATATGCGACACATCTGCACCCTGGTTCAGCACCATCACATTACTGGTAGCTGCACCGGATACATTTTTGATCCGTAAGATGGAAGAGGCGGAATAACCCGAATACAGGATATCTTCGACATCGTCATAATCGGCGGGATTGATGAACGATCCGTTGTCATCGGCGATCAGGGTGTTGAAAATATTTCCGCCATCGGTCGACAGGTAAAAATTATTATTGGTATAGGAGGTGATCTGTATTTGCGAATTCTGGCTGCTGATAAAACAAAATCCACCGTCACCGCCGGTTACTTCAAATGTATTATCGATACCGGGCGAATCGAACTGCTGGGAGCCGTTATCCTGTGAACCGGCCAGGAAGTAATCGGTTGCGTTGGTCGGATGAATGGCACAGGAATAAAATTGGGTAACGTTGTAGCCATTGTTCCGCATTTCTATGACATCATTATTTTCCGCCGCACTCACATTATTCGTCCAATAAACACCGCCATCATTCCCAAAGATCACTTCGGAAGACGATCCATCCTTAAAGATGATCGCGTGTTGGTCGGCATGTACGATGGAGCAATCCAGGAAGAACAGGTTGTTGTTATTGGACCATTTGCCGATCTGAGCCCAGTTATTGGCACCATCGGTGCTACGGAAAACATCGATCGCCCCGGCAATAACAGTATTGGAATTGTTCGGATCGACGGCAATCACCAGGTCATACCAGCCCTGTCCGCGGGAAAAGTCGCCGGCAGGTATGTTGAGATCCGCATCGACCGGTTCGCCACGGTCTGACCAATTGGCGCCTTTGTTCGTCGAGCGTGCAATACGTTCGACCTGGCTGTTAGCTTCGATAACGGCATATACCACATTGGCATTCGATGGGGCGCAGGCAAGTTCAACACGGCCAACCCCGCTAATTCCGCTATAGGTGTTAACGGTGGTCCAACTAGTTCCATTATCCGAATAGAGGATCGTTCCGCCTCCGTCGCCGAATGGATTCCGGCGTGAACCGACATAAATTCTGTTGTCAGCGCCCAGTTTGATATCCGAAGGCGTATAGGGTGATCCCGATACATCGGGCAATACCTGTGAAAAGGAGCTGCCACCGTTGATGGAACGGAAAAGACCCTGGTCACCATGCCAGGCGCCCTGGTAATAACGACTGTCGACCGCCGCATATAACACGCCATTCCCCGACTCATTCCTGACGATCAGGTCATTTACATAATAATAGCCAGCGGTGGCGGCCAGTTGATTCCAGGAACTTCCCCCGTCGGTGGATTTCCAGATCCCTTCTCCCCTGCCCGACTGGGAATTCCAGCCTTCACCGGTGCCGATATAAAAGATCTGCGTATTGGTCGGATCGACAGCGATCTGTGTGATGGCAATATTATCCCAAAAATCGTCGACTTTATTCCAGGATGAGTTGGCATTCGTGATATCATTATTATACCACAATCCTCCGGTAACACCCCCGGCCCATACTTTTTTATTGGTTTGATCATTGGGATCATAGATCAATGCCCGTGTTCTGCCCCCCACATTGGAAGGCCCACGTTCGGTCCAGCTCACACCCGGAATAGCCCCATCCTTGGCTAACTGCTGATCCACATATTGATGGACCGGATTTAACCGCTCTACGGGAGGATATCCCAGGGCAGGATCCAACGTACGCAAGAAATCCTGCTCCCATGCCAGATCTGGCCGGTCCTTTTTGGGGATCGCCTTTAATTCCGCTTCCGATAAATGCTCCCTTTGTTTAAAGGGATGATTTTTCAAGTAAGCGCTAAATTTTTCTTTTTCCGTTAGCTTCTCTGTATGGGTACCTGGTTGTACCATTATAGCCAGCAATATCAGGGGTACAAGTTTACTCTTCATTAACATCTCTAATTATTCTATTTATAAATGGATTTGTGTCAGATTTGACCAAGTTTTAAGGTAAATTTGACTCAATTTTGACACAATTTTGTAATCTAACAATTTTTATACTATTGATACATGAGGATGATCATATCCTGTTCATTCCTTTACCTATTCGTTCCTGCCGGTTAACGGATCAGCAGTACTTTTCGTAAAAATATCTTTTCTCCGACTTTCAGCCGGGCATAATAAACACCGGAGCCATAGTTGCTCATATCCAGTCGGTGCCTATCTCCGCCCCATCCTTCCCGGACCATTATCGCTTCACCCACCACATTGTATAGCGCCATTTCATAGGTTGCCGGTTCGGCAAGTGCTATATCCAGGTGCAACCACTGATCGGTCGGTACGGGAAATACCTCGAAGATCATATTCACACCGGGATCCTGTATACCGGCGATATCGATGGTTACGCTTCCGTTATTTTGACAGCCATTGTCGTCGGTAACGGTTACCGTATAATTCCCGCTCGTTAAGCCACTGGCCATGGGGCCGGTCTGGCCGTCACTCCAGGAAAAGCTATAAGGCGGCACGCCACCGTCGGCTTCAGCGCTTGCATTGCCCTGCCCATCCTGGTCGGTGGAAACTTTCAGCACATCCGGTTGCAAGATGTCGATTATTTCACTGTGTTCACATGCATGATCATCGATGATCTGCAGTGTATAGGTATCTGCTGTCAGGCTCGATGCCGTCGGGGTTGTCTGGCCATCGGACCAGTTATATTGGAATGGCGGGCTTCCACCCAGAACGGATCCCGAGGCCCAGCCATCGTTGCCATTATAACAGCTCACATCCCCGCCCACGAGGCTTAGAACAATGTCCTTCGGCTGCCCCACAACAACAACATCCGTGGCCGTACAACCATCGTTGCCCGTTACGGCAATGGAATAAGTTCCGGCGGTTAATCCGGAAACCGTGGCCGTTGTATCCTGTGTCGGATCCCAATAGTAGCGGTATGGAGGAATACCCCCGCTCGCACTAACCGTGGCCGTGCCATCATTGTCACCGTTACAGCTTACCTCCGTAACCGTTACGGTAATGACCGGGCTACCGGGATTGCTGATACCATAAATAACCTGTTCCATGCATCCGTTATCATCGACTAACTCAAGGATATAGGAGCCGGATGGGATATTTGCCAGGTTGGCAGTCGTATCTCCTGTTGACCAGCTATAGGTATAAGGCGCCGAACCACCGGTAACGGTCAGATCGATCGACCCGTCGGCGGCGCCGCAATTTGAATTCGTTACCAGTGCATTGACCTGGATGGCATCGGGTTCGGTGATGGTGATAACATCTCCTACGGTGCATTGGTTATCGTCGGTAACGACAATGGAATAAGTTCCGGCTGTCAAACCCGACGTGGATTGACTACCCTGTCCGTTGCTCCAAAAATATGTATACGGTGGTGTTCCGCCGGTTACCGAAGCGGATGCCGAGCCGTCATTGCCGCCATGACAGGATACATGCGTAAAGTTGGTTGTGATGGCAGGTGCACCCAGATCGTTGACGACTACAGAGGTGCTGACCACACAACCGTTGTTATCCGTGACGCTAACCCCGTAAGATCCGGAAGCCAGGTTAACGGCAGTACCAGTGGTCTGTGCATTGTCCCAAAAATAGGTATAAGGCGCTACACCATTCGATGGCGAAACAGTTGCCGTGCCGGTAGATTGTCCGCAAGTCGTGGGGGTGCTGTTTGTGGTTAGCTGGATCTCGGCAGGTTCGTTAAGCTGGAATTGGGCGGTATCATGACAGCCATTTTGATCGGATATCGCTACCCAATAATTACCGGCTTCGATATTATCGATCGTTGCCCCGGTTTCCTGGTTGTTCCAGATGTATTGATAGGGTGCTGTTCCGCCGGTTACCGTAATATCGATGCTGCCGTCATTGGCGTCGAAGCAGGTTGGTAAAATTAGATTGTCGTTAACACTCAACGGAAGCGGTTCTCCGATACTAAAAGCGGTCGTGGCCGGGCAACCGTTGTCGTCGGAAACCTCGAGGGCATAATTTCCGGCGGAAAAGCCGGACGCCCCCTGGGTGGTGGCCCCTCCGGACCAGGAATAAGTATATGGACTGCTGCCTCCCGAAATATTCACCGAGGCGCTGCCTGAGGCTTCCCCGAAACAATCCGCATCAGAGGCTGTGATATTCAGGATCATCCCCTGGGGTTCGTTGATCACGACCGTTCCGGTATCGGTGCATCCGAGGTTATCGGTTACCAGCACTTTCATCGTTCCGGAAGAGAGGCCAACGGCATGATCACCGGTCTGACCATTAAACCAGGAATAGCTATAAGGATTGGCACCGCCGGAGGCCGAGGCTGTGGCTTCTCCGTCATTCCCACCATTGCAACTAACATCGATTGCCGTTAGGGTAATGGCGATCGGATCGGCATCAGCCACCACTACAACAGCGCTCGACAAGCAGTTATTATCATCCGTAACGGTTATAGCATAACTGCCCGCAGTCAGTCCGCCGATGCTTGTCGTGGTTTGGCCCGTATTCCAGGAATACGAATAAGGAGATACACCGCCGGATGCAGATACCGTAGCACTGCCATCCTGTCCGCCGGCGCAGCTCACCGGTTGACTTTGGGTTACCAGTGAAGGGGCAGTAGCATTGCTCACGCCAAAAATATCTGTGGCCGTACAACCCGCATTATCGGTAACCGTTACGGTATATGTTCCGGCACTGAGTCCGGTAACTGCGGCCGTAGTTGGCCCATGCATCCAGGAAAAGGTATAGGGTGGCGTGCCGTTGGCTGCAAAAATCGTCATGGATCCGTTGGACAGACCACAACCCGCATCATTGACCACCGCGGCAACCCCGATCGGATCAGGATCTTCCAAAGGAATATTCTTATCACTGACACATCCCTCGGCATCGGTAACTTCAACGGTATAAATTCCGGCACTTACGCCATTTATATTGCCAGTCGTGCTGCCGGTATTCCAGGAATAGGTATAAGGTGAATCACCGCCGGAAACAGACAAGCCAATGCTTCCATCGTTCCCTCCCTCACAAGACGGATCCTGGGGTGCAGAAACGATCATCATGGAATCGGGTTGGTTGACCGTGATCGCAGCGGACGATGTACAATTATTATCATCGGTGACCTCGACATGATAAACGCCTGCAGTAACATTGGTAATGATCGGGAGATTCTGACCATTTGACCAGGAGAATTGGTAAGGCGCTGTTCCACCGCTGGCCGTAGCCACGGCCTGTCCATCCTGGCCACCATAACAGGTCGCATCCGTGGCAACCAGGGATAAAACAGGTCCTCCTAAATTACTGATACTGGCGAGTCCTGTGGCATCGCACCCGTTATTATCGGAAACCATAACCGTATAGGATCCACTGGACAAGTTAGCGGCTGTCGACGTAGTCGCTCCGGTGCTCCAGGAATAGCTATATGGCGGCTGGCCATTACTGACCTGAACGGAAGCGCTTCCATTGGCGGATCCGCAGGTCGCTGAGGTGTCTGTGATGAGCAGGATCAATTCGGCGGGTTCACCGACCATCACAAACGTATCCAGCACACAGGCATGATCATCTTTGATCTGAACGGTAAAAGTTCCTTCGGCCAAACTGTTGATATTGGCCGTTGTACCTCCGGTCGACCAGGAATAAGTATAGGGCACCCGGCCACCGGAAACGGTCACTCCTGCCGTACCGTCAGCCCCGCCGTGGCAGGTGGTATTTGTGGCAGCGGTGATAGCGGACAATGGCAAGGGCTTACTGATATTAGTGGTGTTCACCAGGGTACAGGCATTTTGATCCGTAAGTGTTAGCTCATAAGCGCCACTATCCAGGTTAGCGATGGTAGCTGTTGTCTGGCCGGTATTCCAGGAATAGTTGTAAGGAGCAATACCTCCTGATCCGGTGGCTACAATAAATCCGTCAAGAATGCTTGCACAATTGACATCCGCTGCCGTTACCTGGACCGCCAATGGTGAGGATTCTTCGATATCGATGGTGATATTGGCTCCGCATCCGCTGTTATCTGTCAGATCCAGGGAATAGGATCCGGCGCTCAGGTTATTGAGGTCTGCCGTGGTACCGCCATTCGTCCAGGAATAAGTAAACGGGGAAGTACCGCCGGAAACCGATATATCTATGGCTCCGTCATTTCCCCCATGACAACTGACATGGACCGTATCGGCAATAAGGATAACCGGACCCCCGACATCGCTGATCACGATGGATGAAGAGTCGGGGCAATTGTGATCATCCGTAACCAATACTTCGTAAACCCCGGAAGAAATGTTGGAAAGGGTTGCCGTGGTAGCGCCCGTATTCCAGCTATAATTATATGGAGCAATTCCGCCGCTAACAGCAATGCCTGCACTGCCATCCGAATTACCACAAGTAGCATCCACGGATGAAGGTGTTAACGACAGATCGCCGGGTTCGTTTAACGTTACCGTATTAAAGGCCACACAACCATTGTCGTCGGTGACGGTTACCGCATAATTTCCGGCAACCAGGTTTTTGGCCGTATCACTCGTAGCAGCGTTATTCCAGGAATAATTGTAGGGAGCCGCACCACCGGTAACCGTTACATAGGCTTTACCGTCGTTCCCCTCGTAGCATAGCACGTCTATACCCGTCATGGCCGGATTTAACACCGGAGGCTCGGGGATGATAATAGTGGCCGTATCGGTGCAACTGGAATTATCGGATACCTGGACGGTATAAGTATCTGCCGTTAAATTGGCAATATCATCAACGGTCTGGCCATTGCTCCAGGAATAATTATAAGGCAAGATGCCACCGGAAACCGAGATCTCGATCAGGCCGTCATTAGCCCCGTTGCAGGACACATCCTCCTGGTCGTCGATAACAATTGCAGGCCCGCCGGAATTTCCAATAACTTCAGCGGACGTTTCGGTACAACCATTAAGATCTGTAACCAATAACTGGTAACTCGCAGCCGGCAAGCCGGATATATTTGCCGTGGTTTCACCATTATCCCAGGAATACTGGTAAGGGGTGGTACCTCCCAGCACTGTGGTGGCTATACTACCATTTGGCTGTCCGCAGATACCGTCGGTCGGTGATAATACTACCTCCAGGGAATCGGGTTCGTTCACGGTAAAAGTATCCGTCAGCAAGCAACCCATACTTCCGTTAATATGAACAACATAGTCACCGGGCCCCAGGTTACTGAGATCCTCGGAAGTGGCGCCATGGTCCCAGGAGAAAGTATAGGGGCTCACACCGCCGGAAACGGTCAGATCCACTTCACCGTCGCCGTCGCCATAACAGGTAATACCGGATATCGCCGGTGCGGCAGCCACTGCTTTGATGTAATGGGTGGAATCGAAGGGCATCAGGATATATCCCAGATTATTTTCTGACGTACAACCGTTCGGATCATGGCGTATCACACCTTTCAGCGAGCAATATCGCTGGCCGATCGCTGGCGCGACAAAAGTACCCCCCGAAGCCGGGATCTGCTGAACGTTAAAAGCATCAAATACTTCCAATAAGTTACCCGAATTGTCGGCAACTGTGAAAGAAAGACGGGAATTGCCATCGTAGTAATTCAGACTGACCACTTCCACATCCCTGACTTCCACAAATGCTCCCTCCCATTGCTCACCGGAGGGCAACTGGTTGGTTTGACTGTTATCATTCAGATCGGCAGGATCGATGAGTTGGCTTTGAACGGGAGTCCCCCTGGATAAAACAGTTATCGGCGGGCCGATCAGCGGAACAAATCGGGTATCGTGGCCGGAATACTCCGTTACGACACCTTTGATCTCGACCGAATCTCCCGTTTTCAAGGTATCCATTCCATTGGAAGCCCGGTTAAAATTCTCAAAGACATCCAAACCGGTAAAAGGTCCGGTGCCATTTTGCAGCCAGATATTTCCCCAATTTTCGTCAAGCACTGCCAGATCTCCTGCCGTAACGACAACGCCCCGGACACAAAGGGTATCACCGGCATAACCGGAAGCATCCGTACAGGCATTCAATGATCCGGCGGAAACCGTTTGCAGATCACCGATACTGACCAGGGTACAGGTATCCGGTACATAGGCAGGATCAGGAATATAGGTAAAGGTCATATTCGGGCGGTTAATGCTCAGCGCCGAGGCATTTGATGCGGCACATAAACCGGAAATATCGGCGCGGTAGTAGGCCACACTTTGAAAGGGAGTAGCCGTATAATGCATCCGGGCATTTTTGGTATAGGAGGTATTGTTAAAACAGGTCTCGATCAACAGGTTGGAAGATCCGTCCCAGGTAAACGGGATACTGAATTGATGGGTGTTCAGGCCAACCGCTTCGGTATAATCCTGCGGACCCCAAACCGTGGTCAAACCAGTTTCCAGGGCCGTTGTCACGCTGGTGGCTGAGGTCTGTTTCATAGCGATGGCAAAGTCGACCAATTGAACACCGACAGCGGAATCAACATCGAACGTGAGTGAGGTCAGGTCGCCGGCCCCCATACCCAGGGCATGCAGCTCGGAAGCCAGGATAAGCATTTGATGTTTGGATCCCCAGAACCAGTTGCCGTAGGGCGCGGGATAAACAAAATCTTTATTGGCAGTGGTATCATCTCCCACGGTAACCGTATCCGGGGTTGTGGTAAAGATGGGGTGATTGAAGATCTCGAATTCATCGATCGCCATATCACCGGTGGCACCGGCCCCGGTAATCCCTCTGAATCTTACCTTAACCGTTCCGCTGTAACTATTCAGGGAAACCGTATCCTTCCGCCATTGATTACCCAAATTGCCGGAATGAACATCACCCACATCGAGATCCCATGACCCGACTTTGTAATCCCATACATCCACATGCAAAGCTCCCATAGCCGCTCCGAATAAATGATAGCTATAAGACATGGCAGGATAAGGCAAGGCGTCGAGATTGATACAAGGACTTTCGATATGTGCGGTTTTGGAAGGATTATTCGGTGCGTTAGCTTCTATATACAGGTATTTACCGGAACCCGAGGTAGCGTCGCCCGAAGGTCCGGTCGCTCCGGAGGGCGTAGAACCGCTCCAAACCTGCCATTCCATATCATCCGAAGGATCGTTTTGCCAGCCGTTTACGAAAGTTCCGGCAAAACCTCCGGCCACCCCTGAACCGTTCCCAAAATTGTCGAAATCCTCATAGTAGGGCGCTATGGTCCCGATGGTGTTGATCAGATGATCCATCACTAGGGTATCCGAACCGAAGCTGTTGGTAACGATCAGGCCAACCGTGTAGACGCCGGCGCTATCGTAGGTTACCTGGGGATGCTGGAGATTCGAAGTATCGGGCGTGGCGCCTGGCAGGCTCCATTCCCACTGAGAGGGATAATTGGTAGAGACATCCGAAAAACTGACCGCCATTCCCGGGCACCCGTCGGTAACATCCGCGGTAAAACCTGCGGTCGGTGGTTCCGGCGGGACCTTGATCAGGCGGATATTCGGCCTGACCATAAAGGTACCGGAGGAGCTATTATTCGAACACACCCCGCCGGTATTGGCCCGGTAATGAATAACACTGGTAAATGGCGTTGTACTGTTGTACATCATGGCATTGGCCGAAGAACCGGTATTGTTAAAACAAGTTTCGATCAGCAGGTTCGAGATGCCATCCCAGGTAAACGGAGCCGTTAGGATATGAGTATTCCAACCGTTTGCTTCGGTATAATCGGCGGGGCCCCAAACCGTGGTTAGCCCGGATTCGAAAGCGGAAACGGTCATGTTGGAAGTCAATTTCATTTTCACCTCAAAATCTGCCAGGCTGCTGCCATTTAGCGCTAACACATCGAAGCCGATACTTCCGATATCCCCACTGGTCAAACCTTCGGCAATAAGTTCCGAAGCCCGGATCAGGATCTGGTGCCTGGCTCCGTCGTACTGGTTGCCATAAGGGGCGGGATAGGCTGTAACAGGATTCGTTGTGCCATCCGTTCCAATGATCACGGTATCGCTGGGTGTAGGCGGTGGATTATTGAAGACATGAAAATCATCGATGGCCATATCACCGGTATTGGAGATCCCGGTAATGCCACGGAACCGGACTTTGATCACACCGGTAAAGGCAGAAAGATCCATGGTAGCCAATTCCCAGTTAATGCCTTGCTGCCCGCTCAGAACAGGCATCACATCCAGGTTCCAGGAGGCCGTATTATAATCGTAAATGTCGATATGCAAAGCACCCATGCCCGCTCCGTACATATGATAACCGAATTCCAGGTAAGGATCGCTCAATCCGGCCAGGTCGACGCAAGGACTGATGAGATTAGCGGATTTGGAGGGTGTGTTGGGAAAACTCGATTCGATGTACATATAATTGCCCGATCCCGAAGTAGCATCGCCGGAAGGACCGGTATTAGCCGTATTGGTGGATCCGGTATGTACTTTCCATTCCACGTCGTCGGCATTGTCGTTGATCCAGCCATTTAACAGGACTCCGGGATCTCCCCCGGCAAGACCGTCACCGGTCGTAAAGGCATCGAAATCTTCCACCAGCGGCGCTGTGGCTGCCGCAATGGTAATATAGCCCGGTTTCGTCATGGTATCGGAACCATTGCCATTCGAAACCACCAGGGTTACGTCAAAATTCCCATTGGAGTTATATACGATACCCGAAGGATCCGGATCGGCGGAAGTCGAGGGAGTAGCCCCCGGAAAATTCCAGCTATAAGTCGTCGGTGCGCCGCTGGCCATATTGGTAAAATCGACCGAGAGACCGGTACACCCGCTGGTAACATCCGCAGTGAATTCCGCACCGGGTATCTGGGCGCCGATCCCGCTGATGATGATGGAGAAATCCTGACTACCACCGGATAAGCTGCCTTTGTGATCGACCGTAATGGTATAATTGCCGGCGGCAGGATTTTCGATGATTATGTTTTCGACATTGTCGACATCATTATCTCCGGTTGTTGCGGCATTGGCCGGATTCGCCAGGTCGAGCACCCAGGGATACCAGGTATCGGTACCATCGGTGATCCGGATATCCAAATCGTTGACCAGCATTTTGGTAGTCGGATCGAGGCTTGCCGGCGGAGGTATACCGGCAGGATCTGTCCAGCAGATGGTGGCGATGAGCGGATCTGCCCCGCTAACGGATATCTGGGTACTATAAGTACCGCCATCGGATAGGGTTTCTTCACTAATGAGGTTGGCCGCATCATCACTGATCACATCCGCTGCACCTACCATATTCAATAGTCCCCATCCATGCATATAATCAGGTCCATCGGCGGGACCGGCTTCGTGTGCCGTGTGGATCACCAGGGCTTTCAGGGTTGCGGCCTTCATCAATGAGCCATGGGTTTGCTGATGATGCTGTTGCAGCAGCATCAACGAACCACTGACATTCGGAGAAGCCATGGAGGTACCGTTCCAACTGGCATAACTGGAGTTACCGTTACCCAGGGCAGAATAAACACCAACGCCATTACCCACAATGTCCGGCTTGATCCGGCCGTCATCTGTCGGCCCCCAACCGCTAAAAGAGCTCATCACCACATCGGAAGGACTACTGTATCCCGAAGGTATGGCATCAACCGCTCCCACGGTCAGAATATTCTTGGCGATCCCGTAAGTGGAGATACAATCGTATCCGGAAGTTCCGCCATCGTGATCCCTGACATCCGTACTGCTGATCCAACCGCTGAAATTATCATATACCTGATGGGAGGTTCCCGGGCTCGGCCCATCCCCCCTGTCA
>JANQFB010000401.1 GCA_028278085.1 Chitinophagales bacterium | reverse complement strand
CAAGTCTCCGTCAGGATCTACCGCACGGTTGCTGATCGTCCAAGGTACGCCCTTGCACACAAACAAGATCGGGTCGTCTACAAAGCACGGGGAGTTGTTCTCATAAAAACTCGCCGGCACAAAAGAGTAGAACGTAAAGCCTTCAGAGGGCGTCAAATTATCGATCGTCGGGTTACGGCAGCAGTCGTCTTCCATCACGTGGTAGCCCAATAGTGTCGGTGGCAGATCTACCTCGCCTTCGTATTTATGCACTTCCGTTTCCACAGGAAAGGGCAATTGAAGCGTACAGTTTGGACCTACGAAGTTGTTGAACGTCAGCAAATTCACGTTTACCTCGTTTAACGTTACCGTTGTCTCCAGGTCATAAGCCGGCGGGTTGTTGTTATAGATCGAAAACGTATAACTCGTCGGCAACGCTATTCCCGTCGGATCACGGTAGATCTCCGCGAAAAACTTGTAGCGGTACATGTTCGTCTGAGAATTATAGCTCAAAAACTGGTAACATACTGAACCGCCCATGATGTGACTGGCGTGGGCGTCGGTCAGCGCTAATAGCGTAATGAAAAAGCCGAGGTATAATTTTCGTAGCATCTCTATGTGATTTTTATCTATGCAATGTGTGTGTTGATCCTGCTATGGTAATTGATGATCAATGATCCGTTATGGTTGCACCGACATCAGAAAACTTACAGCGCGGATGGTTAAGTGTTGTTTCCGGGTCTGATCAACATGATAGGGTGCAAATTAGCTGACTTATATTAATAAAAAAAGGACAAATTAGGCCTTAAATTGGGGTTTTTGGGGAAATTATTTTCTAACCAATGATTAGCACGAAATCATAAGCAACTCTTAGTCAAATGTTTATTAGAAAATATTTTGTAACGGATTTTAGGATTTTTGGGATTTTTTTTGCGGTAAGGGGGCTTCTCCGTGCCCTATGTTGTTGGTCAGGAGAGGGGTTGTTGGTCAGGAGACCAACAACTGGGTCAGACCAACAACTGGGTCGTGAAGTTTGAGGGTGGAGAGTAGAGAGATTAGGGTTAATTAAGGATGGCAAATTCTACGCGGCGGTTCAGGGCCCGGCCTTCGTCGGTATCATTGGTGGCTACGGGCTTGTTTTCTCCGTAACCTTTTGCTACCAGGCGTTTTTTGGATACCCCTTTGTCAATGAGGTATTGAACAACGGCTTGTGCCCGGGCTTGTGAGAGGCTCAAATTCTTATCTTCCGCACCAACATTATCCGTATGGCCGGCCAGTTCAATGTTCATATCCGTATTCTCGTTCATCAGCCGAGCTACGCGGTCCAACTCGGGAAAAGAAGCCTCTTTCAAGGTAGCTTTGCCGAATTCAAAAAAGACATTGTTGAGGCGTACCACTTGTCCTTTCTCGATGGGCGCCAGGTACAGATCTTTGGTGATCTCCCGGTAGGTGGCAATATTCGTCAGGTCCATATAATCGTTGACCGCATAATAGCCGTCTTTCTTGGCCCGGAAGGCATATTCCTTACCGTAAGGTAACACGATCTTATAATGCCCCTTTTCCGGCTCGGAGCGGGCTATTCCTGCCTGAGCCCCGCCTGGCAAAAACTCGTAGACAATAGCCGTACTCACCGGTTTTCCGCTTTTGGCGTCCAGCACCTTACCGGATATGAGCACCACAGGATCGGGTTTGGCAGCTACCGGTAATTTGATCCGGAAAATATCTTCTTTTCCATGACCGCTTTGCCCCGATACGAAGTAAGCATACTCACCGGATGCCGGTATGGTGAAATAGGAATCCCAATCTTTCGAATTGATCTTCGGCCCCATATTTACAGGCGCCGACCAATTTTCCCAGCTATCATCCAAACGCTTTGACTTGAAAATATCATTACTCCCGAATCCACCTTTACCGGCCGTCGAATAATAAAGGGTTACGCCATCAGCAGCCAGAAAAGGCGCGCCATCATCTTTTGCGGAGTTGATCTGTGCCCCCAGGTTCTTAGGACGGCTCCATTCATGGTCTTTTTCTCTGAAGCTCACCCAGATATCCCTGCCGCCAAAACCTTTTTTCTTTTCAATGGACATCAGCATCGACTTTCCGTCATTCGACAGGTAATAGGATACATAATCACTTTTATTTTCGTATTTGTCGATCACTTGTTTTTTGGGGAAGGTCCAGCCACCCTTCGACCGGTAGCTGACTGATACACCCTGGCTCATGCTTCCGTCGAAGTAATTGTAGACATTGGCCAGGAGGATCGTATTGCCGTCGGGAGCAATGGCCTGCATGAAATTATTACCCTTATTGTTCAACGGGCTCCCCATGTTGACCGCTTGCGACCAACTACCGTCAGACTGCAGCACGGCATACCAAATATCGTCGCCATCGGAAACCCCGGCTGTATTGCCCGGATGATTTTTGCGGTCGAAGTACAGGGTCTTGCCATCCGGGGAAATGATCGGATTAATATCGGAGTAGGGAGAGTTTATTTGGGGGCCGAGATTCTCCGGCTCATCGGTAAATTCGAGCTCCTGTGCATAAAGTAGCTGAGTTACCAGGGTCATAAAGCATAATGCCAATACTCTCATCTTCTTCATTGTTTTGAAGGAATTAAAAGATTCAGGGTGTCTCAAAAGTTGGTGAATTGACAAAAATCTGACAGATGTGTTTATTAACCCATCGCTCCGTTGCTAAAGCTATGGAGCGTAAGCAACCCTACACCCTTCCTCCGGAAGGGAATTTAGGTGTCAGATTTCTGTCAATTGAATGGTCTCCTACGTTTTGAGATACCCTCATCCTGCGAAAAAACACTTTACAAGGCTGAGGGATCGAATTTTCCAAGCCAAAGGTTCTTACCATTGCCGGATTCACCCAGGAAAATGGTTTGCTTGCCCCCGTTGATCTGAACAAAAGGGTGTTTGTCATAGAGAAAATGATCGTCGCCGCCATAGGTGATAAAATCGTGGATCTTTCCGCTGCCAATATCCACTTTCCCGATCCTGGGCTGTAATTTGGGTGTGTACCAGGTGGTGGTATAAGTGGTATTGCCAATGGTTTCGGAGCTCGATTTCTTATCGATCTTAGATACGAACAACGACATCCAGAATACCGACTGATTATCGGTTCCTTCGAATATGGTGGCATTGGTCGGATAATACCTCGGATCCGTGCGGGCATCTGCCAGACCTTTCAACCCCCCTTTCTGGGGATTATCGATGCCATAGCTTTTCACCAGTTCACCATTTTTATTGAAATGGAACATTAGGAAGTCTTTGTAGATATTACCCCGGTAATCACCTACGGCGTCATATTTCCATTCCTGGGCATTGATGAAAATATCACCGCTCGAAGCAATGCTCAAACCGCCGATCACGATCTTCCCGCCTTTATACAGCACGGGTTTCTTTTGATTATCCGGTTTGGCAGCTTTGGCTTCAAACTCTTCCATGGCAGGGGCATTCAAAAACATGGCTTTACCGCCTTTGATACCCATGATCTGGAAGTTTTCAAACCCTTTTTCCACCAGCGCCGGGTTTTCTCCGTTTTTCAGGTAGGTTTTATCAAGTTTTTTCGACTTCCCGGGGCCATACAGGAAAACCGTACCGTCTTTTTCGTAGGCTGCATCGATCTTCCAGGTATGTACCTTTGTTGTAAAGTTGAATCTCTCCTTAACAGACCCGTCGCGGCTTATCCTGACATAGGTATAATTGGTCGGATCGGGATCGGCATACTGTTTCAACCCCTGACCGCCAACCGGTGCAAATACCAGGATCCAATCGCCGACCTGTTCTTCATCTTCTGACATCGCGCCTTCCAGCAACGGTCCCTTGAACAAAGGCCATTGGATGTGCTCAAAGATCACCGGTTCATCTTTTACGATATCCAGTTGGTTGTTTACCCGCATAACACTAAATTTCTTCTGATGGTCCATGATACCTTTAACGCCTTTGCCTTTATGGCCGACCAGCGCCATCACTTCCCCGGATTCATCAAGATCATAGGCCCCGTAGAAAAACATTTTTTTACCGTCTTCTGTTTTGGGCTTTAACTTTTCGAGCACTTTAACGTCCTTTTTATATTTGCCGGTAAACCAATTGTACCGGTAGGTGATCTCCTTCTTCTTAAACACGGCTCTTCCCATCAGATCCGCTTCTGCCGTTACACCGGTGATCGTTTCGACATCCTTACCCCTGAAGTTGAACCATTTATACTTTGTTCTGGCCTTATCCACCTCCTGCTCATCGGCAATCTGATTGATCAGGTTGAGGTCGTAATCAAATTGATAGGCTTCGAATTTCACTTTCCGGTTAGTCGATTTGGTTACATATACCAGGTCTATTTGCTGCCGGGCATCATCGACTACTACATTGCCCAGATAGCCCCGCTTGGCTTTACCCGAAATATCGAGCGATTTTTCTGCAGCCAGTTGCTGTGCCTGACCTTCGAGGGCGATTCCTGCTATTACCAGCAGGGAAAGCGCCATTGTTATCATCTTACGCATGTTTTGATGTTTAATGGTTATTAATTTTTAAGATTGGATTATTGTATGATCAATCTGCCACTCGCCATCCGGCCCGATCCATCCTCGATGCGATAGTGGTACATACCACCGGGCAATTGATCACGTTGCAGCCGGATCCGGTTGCTAGTGAATACTTCCCGATGCACTTCCCGGCCGGTTATATCGAACAGGCTAAGGGTGTGCTGCATTTGGCCGGAGCTTATCCCTGTCAAATGGATCAGGGTACTGCGGGTAAATGGATTCGGGAAGGCGTGAACGGCAACTATTTTTTCCGCAGCCTTCAGCCCTGCGATCCATGTGGTGGCAGAAGCGACATTGGAATAGCCGGAATTACCGTTGCCATTATAGGCGGCAATCCTGAAAAACAAGGACGTATTGTCGTCGAGATCTGCAATCGTAGCCGATCCATCATCGGCAGCAGCCGTATCCACAGCGCTATAGCCGGTCAGGCTATCTGTGCTCATTTCGATGATAAAACCCTGCTCATCACCCGAATTATCATCCCAGGTGAGCATCACAGTGGGGCTCGCAGCAGATTTATTCACTACCTGAACGTCCAGATTAGAGGGTGCGGTTGGCGCTCCGGGAGAACCTGCCGTATCAAGCGGCGCGGTCTCTCCATTACCATCCGTTTTGAGCAGATACATATCTCCATCGATCCCACCTCCGAAAATGAAACCACCATCGCTTGTTTGTTCCACCGAAGAGATACTTGCCGAAGCTCCGGGCCGATTGTAGGCTTTGGACCAGACCACCTGGCCGTTCATATCCAGGCGGATAGCGTGGCTACCGCTCAAGCCTGCCAGGGTATCCGAGGTTTCACCGGCAATAATAAAACCATCATCATCGGTGAGCGCCAGGTCGTTAACCCTTTCCCACCATTGTGATCCATAGGTTTTTGTCCACAAAGTATCCCCGTTCATATCGGTCCTGACCATGTAATGATCGTAATCGCCGGCGCCAAAGCTCCTGGTCCTGCCCCCCAGGATGAAGCCGCCGTCGGATGTTTGAGCGATAGCAAAGGCATGATCCCAGGAGTTTCCTCCGTAAGTACGGGTCCAAAGGGTATCGCCGTTAATATCGGTTCTGATGAGATAGAGGGCCGAGCCTCCGGGCCCCAAAGGGGTGGTGGCGG
>JANQFB010000397.1 GCA_028278085.1 Chitinophagales bacterium | reverse complement strand
CCGGTAGTGCTCACATATTTTTCGACCTGGTGGTCATACAAGGTAACCTCGTCACTATTCGTGAAGGCAATGTCAAAGCCATTGGCATTCTCGACATTTCCGCCGCTGGAAATTACCCTCAGCTCAGGATCGATCACACTCACCAAAACCGTAAAATCCGTAAAATCCGACCCGCCGCTTACTTTGGTAACGTCGATGGTTACCTTTTTTCGATAATTGTACCCGGTTAACCAGGCGGCATAGCTATCCAAAACCAAAAAAGAAAGTAAAAAGACGAACGTAAATGTCCGGAAGATAGGCGGGGAAAATAACTTCTTGATAGAGAAGGGGTTTTGCATTAGTGATAATTTTGTTATAGATAGAATGCCTATATCACAGTTATATTAAGTAAAACTAGCAATTTAAATTTAAAAATAAAAATCTTTCTGACCAGCTTTTTTAGACAAACCACGCTTATTTATCGACGAAATTTTATGGGACAAAATCTATTGTCCGATACGAAAAACGGAACGGATAGTTACGGCCGGATCGATCAGGATTTTCCTGCCCGGAAAAAGGGGAGAAGAAGCCAGTTATTCCGGCCTTTCCGGGTGGTCGGTTGCCTTATGCCGACAAGCTAAGAGATAAAAGCAATATCTTTTGCTTTCCGCACGAAGCCATTTGAACAGCGGTGGGGTAACGATCAGCAAGAGCAGCAAAACAGCCTGGAACAGGTAGATGTAAATGGTTTGCGGGGTATTTCCGGCGGCAGCGAAAAGGCTGCCGGAAAATAGCCCGAACAGCAAGGAATAAAATACTTTCATAAGGAATGCTTTAACAGTGGATCTATCGAAAATTAAGCATTTTCTTCCGCTTTTGCAACATTTCTTCAGCAGCATCAGTAATCGATGGCCCACACCCGGTGAAGCCGGGAGCCGGCTAATTGTCGGGGCATCAGCTTCATCAACCCATTCCTGACCAGTTGTGCCCACGGCTTGGCAAGGTGCGCCATGCTGCCGATCCGGCGGGAATTGCTGACCACAAACCGGGCTTTGGGCATCCGGATTTGCTGATACCGTCTGAATGCCTGCTCTGGCTGATCATAACGAGAGATCTGATCGGCCAGTACCCAGGCATCCTCGATCGCCTGAGCGCCGCCCTGTCCCATATTCGGTGTGGCGGCGTGGGCCGCATCCCCGATCAGGCAAATACGCCGGAGATACCATTGTCCAAGGGGCCTTAGATCCATCAGATCGTTGCGGATAATACCGCTTGTATGATGGATGATCCGGCCAATGGTCGGCGCAAAGTTTTGATAAGCAGAAAGCAGATCTGCTTTGATGGTCCCGGGATTATCCTTTCCGCCCGGTCTCGTTGCCTGCACAGCAAACCAATAAACCTTGTCATCCGCAATTTCGGAAAATCCGAACCGGTATCGTCCACCCCATGCTTCGATGGTGGATCGTTTAAACCGGTCTTCAAGGGAATGGTTGGAAACGCCTCTCCAACAGGTTTGTCCGGCATATCTCAGCTTTGCCTCCGGAAACATCTGCTCCCTGATCACCGAATGAATACCGTCGGCGCCGATCAACAGGTCGGCGGCTTCTTCGCTTTGATCCGTATACCGGATCCTGATCCCGGCATCATCCTCCGTGAAACTCTCGCATCGCTTGCCTGTTTCGAGGGTACCGGGCGCCAGGGAACCGATCAATAGTTGCTGCAGTGTTGCCCGGTGAATGGCAACGATCGAATGCCCATATCGTTTTTTAATGGCGGGGATATCCATCGCAGATAAGATCCTTAATTGCCGGTCGGTAATGCTTACCTTTTCCAGCGAAATGCCTTCCGCCGTTACCCTTTGCGCAAGCCCGAGCCTGTCGAAGATCTGCATGGCATTGGTGGCCATCCAAATGCCCGCACCAATGGCCTTGATCTCGGGCGCCGCTTCTCTTACTTTCACCTCCACGCCCTTTTGCTGCAAAGCGATAGCGGTCGTCAAACCTCCGATCCCACCTCCGATGATCACACATTTCATGCATCCAAAGTTCCGGTAACTTGCCAGGATTTACCAACTAATACCGCTTAATCAGCAATTATTACGGCTGTATGATAATCCTCATACTTTTTGAAACAGGCTTTGCTTAATATTGAGTGATTAAAGATCATTAGTGTTCGGTTAAAATAAAAAGGGAATCCTCAAACAATATCTGAATTAAACGTTTATCAATAATCTTGGGGTTCCTATTTGAAATATTATATTCGAAAATGCTGTGAAGAATATCGAACAAGGATTAACGATTGAAGAATTAAGAAGTTGATTATCAGAAATATACTTCAAAAATCGTTAATCGGTGTTCCTTGTTCTTAGATCAATTAATGAGCAATTTCACAACTATCTATAAATCTCCGGACGCAACTGATCAATGATCTGGGATCCGGTAAGATCCTCCGGAATGAGCACCGCCGGAAACAGGAGCTTCTGCAGCTATGCCCTTCAAAACCATCATCGAACCCTTTAAGATCAAAAGCGTCGAACCGATCGCCATCAGTACGGAGGCAGAAAGAACGGCATACCTGGAAAAAGCGAACTATAATCCTTTCCGGTTACAATCCGACCAGGTGATGATCGATCTGCTGACCGACAGCGGTACCTCAGCTATGAGTTCCAGGCAATGGGCGGCCATCATGGAGGGCGACGAAGCTTATGCCGGTTCCAATTCCTGGAAACGGATGGAATCGGTGATCAAGGATCTGACGGGATTTACCTTTGTTTTACCCACTCACCAGGGAAGGGCCGCCGAACGGATCATCTACGGGCTGTTAGGTGGAAAAGGGAAGACTTTTATCAGCAATACCCACTTTGATACCACCAGGGCCAATATAGAATTTACGGGCGCCGAAGCCATCGATGCTCCTATCAAAGAAGGGGTGGAACCGACTTCAACACATCCTTTTAAGGGCAACCTGGATGTGGATAGACTGGAAAAGATCATCCTTGAAAAAAAACCGGAAAACATTGGCGCGGTCATCTTAACGGTAACCAACAACAGCAGCGGAGGTCAGCCGGTGAGCATGGAGAATGCCGAAGCAGTCAGCCGGATCTGCCGGAAGCACCAGGTCATTTTTATACTGGATTGCTGCAGGATTGCGGAAAACAGCTATTTTATTAAACATCGCGAAAAAGCATACCGGAACACCGGTTATAAGGAAATTGCAAAAAAAATGTTTTCCCTTGCCGATGGTGCGGTGATGAGCGCCAAAAAAGACGGGCTTGTCAATATGGGAGGCTTCCTGGCCGTTAGCGACAAAAAGATCGCCGAAACCTGTAAGAACCTGTTGATCATCACGGAAGGCTATACCACCTACGGCGGACTGTCGGGCAGGGATATGGAAGCCATTGCCGTAGGATTGGAAGAAGTGTTTGAAGCGGATTACCTGGAATACCGGATCAAAAGCACCTCCTTCCTGGGAGAAAGGCTTCACCGGATGAACATCCCGGTCGTATACCCGATCGGCGGACATGCAGTTTATATCGATGCACGGGCGTTCTATCCGCATATTCCGGTCGAACAATATCCCGGCCAATCGCTGGTATGTGAGCTGTATCTGAAAGGAGGGATCAGAAGCGTGGAAACAGGATCGGTGATGTTCGGGAAATATGATCACTCCGGTAAGCTCATACCCGCTTCAATGGAACTGGTGCGATTAGCCATCCCACGAAGGGTATATACCCAAAGCCATATTGAATATGTGATAGAGGTTTTCGAAGCCTTGTTAGCAGAAAAGCAGCAAGTGCCGGGCTACCGGATCACCAAGGAGGCGCCGCTGCTAAGGCATTTTACCGCCCATTTTGAACCCGTTACCCAATAATAGCCAGGGATTATTTTGGTTGATCCTGATACAAATCATAATTTAACAGGTTCATCGGTCGTACCTTTGACCGTAATATATTTCATAATACAACGGCCAAATGGATATTCCATCATTACGGGTGAAAAGCCGGTTATGGCTGGTGGGTCAAAGCGGCACCTTCCTGGGAGAAGGCCGGATCGACCTATTGGAAGAAGTGGGTAGGCAGGGATCGATCTCGGGTGCAGCCCAGGCCATGAATATGTCTTATCTGAAAGCCTGGAAACTGATCAACGCGATGAATGAAATGGCCGACAAACCTTTGGTGCATCGAAGTACGGGAGGGAAAGGCGGCGGAGGCACGAAGCTTACCAGGGAAGGGCAGGAAGCCATAGCTTTTTTTAAAGAGCTCAACACCAGGTGCCAGGATTTTTTAGACAGGGAATTGGAACAAATGATGCAGGAGTATTAGACGATCGGCGGGTTTGTTCCGAAAACATAAACCAATGTTCCAGTTCAGTTACAACAGTTATCATAAGATCATTACCGCGAGTATCGTTGTGATCTGGGCGATCTGGCATTTCGCCGGTGAAAGTGAAGCGCCGAAGATCTATGACAACGGGCAAGTCAAAAAAACAGGAGGGTTTTCCAATGGAAAAAACCACGGTAAATGGACCTGGTATTATGATAACGGTCAAAAGAAAATGCAGGGAACCTTTATCCACGGCAAGCGAAACGGCACCTGGATCACCTGGGATAAATATGGCCGCAAGCTAACGGAAGGTAATTATGAAAAGGACCGGTTGAACGGAACCTTTATCCGTTGGAATGCCGAAGGTGAAATAGAAGAGCACCTGGTATACAGGAATGATATAGTGGTGGAGCTACTAAAAAGTAAACAGGAGTAGGGTAAAAAATATTTCCGGAGGTTCCGGATGATCGATGGGTTGATCAGACCGGTAGTTCAAAGGTGGTCTCCCACACTTCCTTGGAATCCTGTTTTTCCAGCTTTAGTTTCAGGAATAATTGGTCGCCGTCTTTCATGATAGACCGGTCGGTGATGAAACTTTTCTCCTTATCATCCATTTGCTTGTTGTTGATCTCATCGCCGATCCTGGGCATGAACGGATAATTGATGGTGATTTTTTCATCTTCCGTCAGCACGAGCCCGAGGGCAGTTTCAAAAATGATCTCCTCGAACTTTTCGCCGATAATGGTATCATTGACCTCTTCACTGGCTTTGGGATCCAGGCTATGTGCCCATTCGAAAAACCTGGCCACCGATTCCTCTTTTAAGGCCGGCCTGATGTATTCCGGGAAAGGTGACCGGATATGATCTTTTTCTCTAAACCAGAATTCAAAGGTTTGTTCAACCAATTCACTGCTTTCGACTGTAGTAGGGTCCAGTTCTTTCATGTTTCCAAAAATATTTCTTTTTCCAAAGCGATAGCTCCGGGGAATAGAATATTGTTTTCCAGGTGAATGTGTTTATGAAGATCTCCTTCAAATTCCTCCAATAGCTTGTACGACACGATAAAAGTGTTGCAGGCGTGCTCAGGAGGCCGGTAGTTACCGGTAAGCGTTTGCAGGGTTTTCAAGGCATCCCCGGCGCTCGAATGTTCACTTTCCATCATCCTGATCGGGTTTTGGATGGATCCGAATGGCGGTTCGGATAATGAAGTACCTGCCTGTTTGCGGATCTCCAGGTCGCGGATATAAGGAAATAAAACCATCTCCTCTTTATGCATATGTGCCTGAAGTTCAGCCGACAGGCTTTCGAACAGGTGTAAGATCTCCGATAATTCCGGGTGATAGCTCCCATGCACCTTTTCCACCTTTGTCAGGTATTGATCCAATGCCGGAATAGTTTTTTTAACATAAGCATGATGGGTTTCCAGGATATGATCGATCAACCGGTTATACGACCAATTGAGGTAATCGAAATGATCCTCGGTCGCCGCTTTTGTGGCTGCTGCCAATTCCTGTTCCACCTGTGCCA
>JANQFB010000387.1 GCA_028278085.1 Chitinophagales bacterium | reverse complement strand
ACTTCTTGCCTGCTTATAACTGCAATACAGGGGTGTTTAGTATCTCCCGGTATGTTTTTTTAAAATATTGTACAATTAATATAGCCCTGAAAAAATCAGGCCATCAATCCTTTTCCTTCCCTTTTTTGATCCGGAATTTTTTCTTTCGGCCGGTCAGTACCAGGTACAGATTATAATCATCGGCAGCACCCGGCTTTACCTCGCCCTCAGGCATATCTACTTCTTCCAGGTAAGCATGCTCTATCCCTGTTAAAAGTGGTTTCAGGCTGGCGCCATACGCAGTTACCCAATTCCTTATCGTGGAATGGCTGATCCCCAGGAGCTTCTCGATCGACCGGTAGCTCAACCCTTCCATATACAGTTGGATGGCTTTGATGATATAAAAGGATTCGATGCGCTTCCCCAACTTGAATACGGTAAAATGATAATTACAGCATTTGCATCGATATCGCTGCTTTCCGTTGACGATACCGTTTTTTATATAATTATTGGACAAACATCGGGGGCATATATTTCCGTCACCATAAATCGATTTTTCCAAATTAAACGATTGTTATTCATTATTAAATACGGTGTAATTATAAACATATTTTATAAAGTATATAAAATTTACAGGCCATTTTAGAATCCAGGCGAACCTGCATACTTTCGGTCATATGAATTTCTTCATATAAATAAAGACTGAAAAATCTGCTAAAACGTTGCCATGAGAAACATTTTATTGCACCTGGCCCTCTTCACCACGATCACATCTTTTGCTCAATCCCAAAGCGATACCCTCGACATCAGCACAGATGTTCCCGATACCATGACGGTGTGCGGCGATTCGGCCAAATTCACTGTTACCATTAAGAATACCTCCGCCGCTTTGGTAACCGATCTTCTGCTGAATCCCATGATGCCCGAAGGGATGATTTATGTGCCGGGTTCTGTGACCGGAATGACCGAGTTCGACATTTCCGATCCCAATGAACCTTTGTTCGATGCCGCATCTCTGGCAGCAGGCGACAGCATCGTTGTCATGTTCTTTGCCCGGGCAGACTGTGATATCATTCCCCTCTTAACCGACCCAGGCAGCGGGAATCCCGTAAACAACAACACCCGCGTGGATTTTGAGATCGGGGGAACACCCTATTTTTCCCTGGAAACCGGTGGATCTTTATCCTACAATATCATTTTTGCAGACCTGTTTATCCCGTCGGTAACGCCAGGAAATGTAAAAGCTAATATCGGCGACACCATTTACCGGACGATCAGGATCACCAACGGTGGATTGGGGTCCCTCGATAGCTTCCAGCTCAAGATCGCCCATGAACCGGAAGTGCGGTTTATTACCGCATCCGTTTCCAATCCGCAGCTTAGCCTGTCTTTTTCAACGGCAAACGATACCACCTGTATTTCGATCACCGGACCCGGTAATTTTCTGGCAACAGATACTACTGTTGAGATCATTGAATGCGTGGTGATGGATACCTGCGGCTCCGGTGGCTCCGAGTACATTGCTCAATGGGGATGCAACGATAAGATCTGTAATGAAGGGGATTTTAATGCCATTTCCAATGCTAATGTCAGCATTTCCAGCGGTATACCGGCGCTGACCTGGAGCAGGGAAGTGCTGGATATGCCCAATTTTTGTTCGGATACAGTTGGGATGATCAGGCTTACCTATTACAATACCGGAACCGAAACAGATCCGGGTGGAGGCAGGGCCATGGATATCATTTTGCGAATAGCGTCCGGTTTTTCTTTCGAATTTCCTTATTCCAGGCTGGAGAATTTTTCGATCAACGGTATGAATGTCGATCCGCTGGTTACCTTAATGCCCAATGACGGGTTAGGGACCAATTCCTATTACGTCGACCTGGGCGGGAATACGATCGATCTTGATGGCCCAGGTAATTTGTCAGATCTGGATAATGATGGTTTTTATGATGACCTGGAGGTTGGTGATTCCATCGTGATCGATTTCGATATTATTTTAAGGTGTGATACCTCCTTCGCCGTTTGCCCGACATCCTTCGGCCATACCTACCTGGCTGTTAATTCCATATTTAATAACCAGTGTCGGCAGGAATTTGCCTTACTGCCACGACCAGACATTGTCTTTCAAAATTTCCCGGAAGGGCATTCCAGTTTTGGGCCTACCGACATGGTCGACAATCAGATCTCCCAATTTATCTTTTGCCAGTTCAGAAGGGTCGTTAAATTCTCAACGGATGATCTGCTGAGCTGTTCTGCTGATTCTGTTGCCATGGTAATAGATGTTCCCCCGGGATTGGCATTACCGACCAACCCGGATACAGTTTGTTTTGTCCCCAATAAATTTCCATTCGATACCATCAAGTTGGAAGCAACACAGGTTGGCAACCAGGTGGTGATCGATACCGGGATATTGGAAGGCGGTTGTTATTTGTTGGACTTACAACTGGATTGTAGCAACCAAACCGGTGGAGCGCTGACCGTTAGTTGGGAAATGGATTATTACTGTGAAGATAATTGCGATTGTGTGATGAGACTTGGATGTGACAGCTTGGATGTATTCGCCCACTGCCCCGGCCCATGTCCTATTGCAACCGATACATTTGAAGTGGAACGCACCACTTTCGGCTGGACTGATGAAACCCGGACAACCAGGGTTAACCGCAATACGCCCGGCGTCCGGTTAAATGGTGGCTGGGCCTGGGATACCATTCAGGCATATGTGCCCGGCCGGATACTATCCGGGGGGCCTTACAATAACTTGCATGTATTGATCAAATACACCGTCATCGGATCGGATAACCTGATCCCTTTCCTGGATGGGCGGTTCGAGATCTTCCCGTCAGGTGGTGGCGGACCTATTGTTTGCCCGATCACACCGGCAGATGTAACCATCACCACATCCGGTAGTCCGACAACTTATTTCCTCGATTTCTTAGTGCCGGGGGCCTGTGTCGGCACCTTTAACAATGGAGATGCCATCGATCTTTATGCCAATTTCGTGATCAAAGACTCCCCCGAAATGACGCCGGGCTTTTTCGAGCTGGGCCAGTTCCGGGCGGAATACTTCATCATAACGCCGGATTCCTCCATTTTCTGTGAAAGCTGGGGGAACCGGTTTAATATCCTGGAACCTTTTACCAGGCACGCATTTACCAATAAGGTCGGATCTTGCGATACGCTCTCAACACGTTATCAAACGGTTACCAGAGGGGGTTTTTCAGGTATCGGCCAGGAAGACTTTCCCAATGAATTCCGGCATCATATCAAATGGTTGCCAACACTTGAAATTTCCATCCCTTCCAATTACCAATATATTCCCGGATCATCGGTTTATAATTTTCACAACGGCACTTCACAAACCATTGTAACTTTTCCGACCATTCCTGATCCTGTACAGGTTCCATGCCACCCGGATACCACATGCCTGATCTGGACCCACGACTGGCCGGTAAGTGATGAACACATCAGCAGTTCACAGATCTTTGAATTCGATATTGTCCCGAAAACCTGTTTGGCTTTGGACGGCCCTAATGTCTTTCTTCATGAGGTGAAATGGGGTTGGAGAGTCAACGATTACACCACGGATACTGTTTGCACCTATGACAGTATAACTTCCTTTCAGCGGTATGGTATTTTCAAACGAAAACCCAGCCTCGATATCGACCCGGGCAATGCCATACAGGATGGATTTAAACGAACAACGGAATGGATCGTGACAAAATGTAATTTCCCGGATTCTACCGAAGGCATCGGCGCTGCCTTTAATACATGGTTAGCCTTCGAACCACAGGTTCCCAATATCACCATTACGGATGTACAGGACGCCAATACCGGCGTTTCGATCCCCTTCAGCACTTATGGTCCGGGTAATCGGTTTGTCATGGCGGATGTGGGCCTGATCGCCATCAATGCTTGCCGGGATATTAAAGTGTTGGCGGAATACACGGATTGCATTGAAAATGAACTGGACACCATCGATGTTTACTGTGGATGGGCCTGCCAGGGTATACCGGTTGAAAGAGATAGCGCTTTGTGTGAAGAATTATTTACCCAACTCATCATCCGCTATAAAACCGCTAACCTGGAAATGGTGGTGGTCAACCCTGATACCAATGTATTTGAATTATGTGATACGATCCCTTATGAAATTCTTTTGGCCAGCACCAGTCCCGGATGCATGTATGACGTTGAATTCTTTATGGGCATTCCCGACGGTATGGACCTCGACAATGCCTCGGCATTTTATGAATACCCATTGGGAGATCCGTTAATCCCGCTGCCTCCTGCCGTAAATACCTTCCCGGGAGGCTTTACCGGTTGGGATATCTCTGAAATTGTCTTCACGGATGCCGGGGTGGACACCGGTTTAGTCGGGGCATTGGATTCCAGCCGAAACAAGATCAAACTCTATTTTAACCTGATTCCCGGTTGTGATTTTACTTCGGGCAACCGCATACAATTCCTGTCTACCGGTGTTACGAACTGCCAGGATACCATCCGGATCGACACCTTTTTCAGCGAACCGATCGTTATCAGTAATCTGCCGGATCCGGACAGCCTGGTCATATCATTAAGCCATGAAGTGCTCGACTGCGACAGTGATCAGGTACTAAAGGTAAGGATCGATAATGAAGGTATGGCTCCCACCGGGAATTCCGGCAGCATCCATGTGTTGATCCCACCTGTTTCGGTATATGCCAATGCATTTGTGGATATCCATAACGGGCCGGACAACAATACTTTTTCCCAGATCGGGAATGAGGTCTCCTGGGATCTGCCCGGTGGCGTTAATTCCGGTGATTCGATCGTATTTACGTTTAATTATGCCCTGCCCGATAGTTTCTGTGATGATATTTTCATACACGCCTTTATCGATCTCCTCGATACCATTCCCTGTGCAGATACCATATGTATCATCGATACAATGTCGACGATCGTACAGATCATCGACAGCTTATGTTGCGATACCTGCGCCGAACCCGCCACCTGCGAAGTGCAGATCCTCACCGGTAATTTACCGCTGTGCGAGGGTGATTCCGTGGTGATGTTCGTGGAATCTATGAATGGTCAGGTGATCGATTCGACCGATTGGTTCAGTTGTGATGGTACGATCTTCTTCGGAACCGGTGATACCATCGTTGTAGATACCTGCGGCTGCTTTATGGCCATTATCTACGACACCTGCCGGATGACCCAGGATACCTGTGCGGTGTCCTTCTTCTGTAATTTCATCGAGGTTGAATTGCCAGATACCCTCTTATGCGATGAAGATACGGTTAAGCTGGATGCCGGTCCCGGATTCGACAGCTATGACTGGAGTACCGGGGCCACCACGCAGATGGTAACGGTATTGGTTCAATCCGATACGAATGTCTGGGTTACCGTAACCCTGGATAATTGCGAAGCCAGCGATACGGCGCATATCCGGCTGGATAGTTTGGAAGTCGAGATTTTTGCCTCGGATACCTGTGTGGATGATTCGGGTAGTGTTACCCTGGGGGCAAATGTTACCGGGGGGATTCCTTTATTTACTTTTATCTGGAACCTTCCGGACGGCTCTAATTTATTTACACAATTTATCAATGCCACCGAACCAGGATTATATGTGGTTACCGTCTTCGATTCCCTCGGATGTGTGGACCGTGACAGTATCCGGATCGATACCTGTTGTCCGCCCATGGGCCGGGGAGAGATACAAATAGCAGGTTCATTGCCTCTATGTCCGGGTGATACGGCAGTGCTTTGGGTCGAGCCGATTACCCCACTTCCCCTGGACTCCATTGTTTGGGTAGATTGTTTTAACCGCGATTCTATAATTGGGACCGGTGATACGCTTTATACGGATACCTGCGGTTGTTTCATGGCTGTTGTCATTGACACACCATCCCTTTGCACCGATAGCTGTTTAGCCCTAAGTTTCGGCTGTGCCCCGGGAGTAGATGTGATATTGCCCGACACGATAGATCTTTGCTTTGATGAGGACACTATCATTGCCACTACTTCAACCAGCAGCGATGATGATGACCATGAAGAAATAGCAGCAATCATATTATGCCCCAAAGTTGTTCCGGGGACTCCCCCTTACCAATATCTCTGGAGTACCGGCAGCACGGATTCCTGTATTACCGTCGATTCGGTAGGAAGATATACGGTAAAAGTTACGGACGATAACGGTTGTATGGATACGGCCACTACAGTGGCTATCATTTCCGAGCTGAAAGTAGCCCTGGTAGCTGACCGTCAGATCGCTTGCTTTAATCCTCCGGACCTGATCAATTATACGGCCATAACCGGGATAGGAACCTACCAATACGAATGGTTCCAGGTCAATCACATAGGCCTGCGCATCCCGCTGGGGATCACCACAACGCCGTTTTTCTCAACCCTTGCCTTGCCACCGTGGTCAAATACGCCAGGCGGGCGGCCACCCTTCGTTTTGACCGTTGAAGTAAAAGTGACGGATCTGGTAACCGGCTGTATGGGTACGGCAAGGGTGGATGTTTTTGTCAACCAATGTTTTTTCAACGGCATGTTCCAGGTCAGTAACCCGGTGAAAGAAAAAATGGAGATCTACTATGTCTTGCCGGAAACCAAAGATGCACGGATGGTGGTTTATAATATTCTGGGGGAGTCTGTTTATGATCAACCCCTGGATCTGGAAGGTAATTACCTGAATATTTCAACGGCAAAACTGGCCAAGGGCGTTTACGTATGCTCCCTTGTCATCGATGGTAACCAGGTTGAATTCCGGAAAGTAACGGTACTGAAATAAGAAGGTTTACTTCCCTCCCTTGGGCACCTTTTTGGTTTTATTGGTATTGCCTGAAGGACTCTTGGCCGGAGAAGAAGTCGCTTTGGATGGAGAAGTCGAGATCTTCGTCGGTTTGCTGGGCTTCGGGGTGGAGGGAGTAGTAGTGGTATGACCGGCGGCATAGCATCCGGAAAACAATACGGCAGCCGATACGGAAATTACGGCCAAATGAAGCAGGGAACGGAATTTTGGAGATGACATCATGATGGTTTGGTTGGTTGATGAATAAATATACGATGCAAATCACAACTACCGCAAGAAAATATGCAAGAATTATACCAGAAAAAGTAAGTTAGCGACAGATCAGGCAAATATGTCAGCGGAAACAGGTATCAGGCAGGCACCAAAGACACCAGTTGGGAAAAGGATAGCAATGGGGGTCAAAATTGACCCCCAAGTAACAAGTCGCTATCCAATAATGTAATTCCGGTAGACCGATCAACAATGCCATAGAACGCCCCACTCATCCCAACAACAGTGAGCATAACGGAAAACCGGAAAGACCTAATCTTCAGGTATTTCCCGCTTAAGGAATTCCATCACCTCCTGGTAATCAATTCCTTCGAATTTGCAATATTCCTTGATCGTTAGCTTCCGTTTATTTTTAACAATATTATTTCGAATGGTTTTGTGCAGTTGCCGAGTTGCCTCATAGCTATTACTTCCGGTCAACCTCATTAAGTCTTTAACGGTAAGAAAAATGCCCCTTGTCATCTTACATGTACAATCTTACAATGACACAAATTTGATATAAAACAACAATAGCATACAAAACATTACTTTTGAATTCTTGAGTTAAATATGACTTCCTGGTTAGTTCTTGAATGTTATGGTTAATGCTATGAATTAGTAGGAACTTGCCGGTTATTTTTCCAGGAACTCAATGATCTCCTGGTAATCCAGGCCTTCATGATTACAATATTCCTTGATGGTTAATTTCCGTTTACCCTCCTTTATTTTATTCCGGATAGCTTTATGCAACTGCCGCGTCGCTTCGTAACTGTTGCTGCCAGTCAATCTCATCAGATCCTTTACGGTCAGAAAAATTCCTCGGGTCATTGTTGATTAAGTTGGGGAATGATTATACTAATTTGATATAAATCAACTAGAGCATGCCACCCACGCATTTTATTTCCTTGATATTATTATGATTGATTAGGCAATTCTTGTATATTCTTGTAATTATTGACGGATCCGGACACTGCTAATCTTTTTTCAGGAATTCAATAATCTCCTTATAATCCAAGCCTTCATGCTTACAGTATTCTTTAATGGTTAGTTTTCTTTTATTAGGGCCGATCGAATCTCTGACCGCTTGATGTAGTTGACGTGCAGCTTCATAATTCTGGATACCTGTGATTTTCATCAGATCTTTTACGGTAAGGAATATTCCTCTAGTCATGTATATCGGTTTATAGATTACGTTTTATCGATAATAATTCTGTTTTTACTTCTTTGAACATGGAAACAATACTATCCAAATTGAACGCTGAGGGATCCGCTTCCTGCATATTGATATGACAGGCGAATTCCCATATTTCCAGTACCTCTTCGCATTTCAGGGAATAGGGTTCATAGGCTTGATTGTCGGAATGCAGGATCAGGGCATTATTAGCATCGATATCCTTGATGATCCTTTTGTACACAATTCCTTCCGAGGCCGTAACCAGGATATAAGTAGTGCCGTCCTTGATCAGATCGAGTGATTCGATATACCGGCCAACCACATATGTTCCCGGCTGGATCGGCAACATGGAATCACCGGTTATCGGAAAGGTCCTGAATTTACCTTCACCCAGAAATGGCAACTCCATCTGTGGCAGATCCATGATATACTCAGGATCTGCATAGCCATTCAAATAACCAGCCGATGCCTTCAGGGGAACGACCTCGATCTTGTCACGATTTTGGTCGTCGACGGTAATGGGGAATAAAAGCCGGTTGGAACTGACCTGGATCAATACATTAGAACTGCTGCCTTGGAGATCGACATTCACTAAGGCATCGATAGAAATATCGAAAAAGCGCCCCATGTCGATCA
>JANQFB010000367.1 GCA_028278085.1 Chitinophagales bacterium | reverse complement strand
CTTGAAGAGGCCACAGAGCTTTCAAAAGGATGCCCGATCTTTGAACATAACGGACTGGTTGAGGTCCGGGAGATCCAGGATATCGGGATGTAAGTACTTTCAACGGTTGAACGGTTGGCTAAGCTATCCGTTCAACCGGTTCGATCCATTCAACGACTCAGGGATATTTTCCGGGTTATGGTATGGCTTTTTCCACTGATCCGTACCAGGTAGATCCCTGAAGGATAGGCTTCCATATCAAAAGTTGCCATTACCCGATGCACCGCTTTGTATGATCGTTGCAATACCCGCTCCCCGAGCATAGAAAAGATCTCGATTTGCAGCGCTTGCGGATCATCCACCCACCATTCCAGGTGAAGCTGCTCACGCACCGGATTCGGGAACAATCGCCAGGCCGGTGTTGAAAATCGCCCGGATATGCTCGTATGTACAAAAACATCCAGTGAATCTACGGCCTGACAGCCGTTGGAATCGGTAACCGTAACAGTATAGGAACCGGTTGTTAATCCGGTAACCTGGGGGCCAAGGGCATTATTACTCCACAGATATTGATAGGGCGGCCGTCCACCGCCGACAGTAGCCGAAGCATTCCCCGCAGAATCAGCGTTGGCGGAGACAGTGAGCGCCGGCGGCTGACCCACAAAGCTGGTGTCCGATTGTGTGCAATGCTGGCTGTCACTGACTTCCACATTATAGCTTGCGGAGGGGATGCTGTCGAGATCCTGGATCGTGTCACCGGTCGACCAACTATAAACATAGGGAAAGCTACCACCGGTAACGGTCAGATCTATCCGGCCGTCAGTGCCGCCGTGACAGCTAACATCTGTTGTAGCAACCGCTAACTCCAGGCTATCCGGTTGAAGGATAGCAGTTGCCAGTTGATCGGTGCAGTTTGCCGAATCGATAACCGTTAGCTGGTAGGGACCTGCCGGTACACCGCTGATATCCTGCGTACTTGCCCCGGTTGACCAGCTATAGTTGAATGGGGCGGTGCCGCCGGTGATATCGGCATCGATCATGCCGTCCGCAGCACCATGGCAGGAAACATGTTGAAGGTTCCCAATCGCCAGTTCCGGCGCTCCGGCTTCCAGTATCCCGGCACTATCAGTGGCCATACAGCCCAGCGAATCCGTTAACGTAACGCCATAATGACCTTTGGCCAGGCCGGTTAAGGTATCACCGGTCAGTCCCACATGCCAGGAAAATGTGTATGGGGGTGTACCGCCGGATGCAGCGGCAATAGCATAGCCATCCGAATTACCGCAGGTAGCATCTTGCCTGCTGAATTGGAAAGCAAAGACAGCAGGCTGCCCGATGATGGCCGAATCGATGGCCACACAGCCGTTGGAATCGAAAATGGTGACATAGTAGGTGGAAGCCGGTAAATTGTTCAGGTCCTGGGTAGTAGCGCCACTCGACCAATGATACGAATAAGGCGGCGTTCCCCCCGAAACGGTAAGATCGACTTTCCCATCCGAGCCGGAGGGGCAACTGGCGTCGGTTATCGAATCGGATACGAAAATCGGCCCTGGGGCTTGGATCTGTCCGCTGTAATTGGCCACACAACCCGACGAATCGGTTACCGTGAGTATATACTGTCCGCTGCCGACGTTCACGAGATCGGCAGTCGTATCATTATTCGACCAGCTATAGGTATAGGGCAAGCTACCCCCTGATACGGTGACATCGATCCTGCCACCCAGGCCACCCACACAGGAAACATGGATAAGGGTATCCAATGTGATCACCGGACCGGGTAACACGTTGACGCTTTGGTATGCGGTATCACTGCCACAGGCATTGGCAACCACCATCGAAACGGTATATTGGCCGGGATTTTGGTAACGATGATAACCCGAGAAGGAAGTATCCAGGTTGCCGTCTCCATAGTCCCAGATGATCCCGGTATTAACATTGGCGTTATTGAAAAATGAAATACCTTCACCGACACAAACACTATTGGGGAAGGCCTGGAAATCCGCTTCCGGCCTGACATCATTACTAACGATCAGGGTTTGAGCCACCGCATCGAAAAAGCCACACTGATTGCTGACTTTTTGCATGATGGTATACTGGCCTTCGTTGGTAAAGGTGTAAGTAGTGTCTGGGGCCAAGGAAGTATCTCCTGTCCCGAAATCCCAAAATGTATGGCCGGGATTGCTGCTGTTATTGGTAAAAGCAACGGCTGTTCCGGGACATACCCGGTTTAGTGGTGTCATATTGAAACCGGCGCTGGGTATTATGGTACTGTCGACAAATAAGGATTTTACCACGGTATCTGTGGTCCCGCAGGAGCTGGTGGCAATCAGGGATACCATATGGATCCTTCCGGTATCGAAGCGGACCATAGGGTCGGATGTGGAATCGGTTTGGCCGTTATCGAAATCCCAATACCAACTGCTGCCGTTGGTGCTGCCGTTAAAAAAAGTAACCGAATCGCCCGGGCAGATGAAAGAAGGACTGGGCCAAAAGTCAGCGATCGGCGGCGCCAGGCTGTCCACACGAACCGGAAGGGTATCTCTTTCGAGGATCCCGCAATGGTTCTCTGCGCTCACGATCACTTCATAACTGCCCGTATCGGTGAAATGATAAGATGTATTGAAATGGAAAGCGCTATCACCGTTGCCAAAGGCCCAGGTGTATCGTAAAGCATCACTGCTACCGGCATAAAAATCGACGGATGTTCCCGGGCAGGTGTGGTTGATGCCCGATCCGGGGAACAGGCTAGGGCTTACGAAGGAATCGATCAAAGCCATATGTGTCATGGTATCGCTGCCACAGGCATTGGTGGCGATCATCGAAACCGAATAATTTCCGGAATCCGCATAGGTATGAGCGGGATGGATGCCCAGGGAAGAATCGCCGTCGCCAAAATACCATTTAAAGGTATTGAAGCCGTTGTCGGAGAAATTATTAAACGAAACCGGCACGCCGGGACAAGAAGGTAAAGGGCTTACAATATTAAAAGCGGCCATGGGACGGACATTTCCATCGACGGTTATGGTCGTTTGGGTGGTATCCGTACCGCAGTTATTATAAGTGATCAGCTTGACGGTATAGGCGGCCGCAGCAGCATAGGTATGGGAAGGAGCGAACTGGGTCGTCGTTTGGCCATCGCCGAAATCCCAAAAGCTGCTATCGGGTTCGGGAAATGTGGTATTGAAAAACCGGATCGGTTCCCCTAGGCAAACCTGGTTGGAAGCAAATCCGATGGCAGCGTTCATATTAGCGACAACCCTCACGGGGCGGCAGATCCGGTCAAAATGGCCCTGGCCGTCGAAAGCCGTCAGGGTTACGACATAATTGCCGGCGGTATAAATATGTACTGGATTCGCATGGGTATCGACCGGACTTCCGTCGCCAAAATCCCACTCGTATGACAAGGCATTTACCGAAAGATTGGTAAATAGGGCGGTATCGTTGGCACAGCCGTTTTGTTGAAGGCTGAAAGAAAAGTCGGTGGTTTGGGTAAAGCCAACTGTGATGAATAGATAGATCCAAATAATTAATCGGAATAGTATTTTCATAAACTTATCATTTGTATGCAATCATTGTCTTTCGCGAAAGAATAATGAATGATGAAGACAGAAGAAAGAATGAAGAAGTCTTCATTCAACCTTCTTCATTCATCATTCGAAATTCCTCACTTGGTTTTTATAGGTATTTTAAATCACCAAATGATTTTCTCCGAAGTTAATCAGATTAATACTAATACCTTGATCCGGGTGACAGGATAGTGAGGCGATATCCCGTAAATGGTGCAGCGCACTTCCTTGCATTAATTACGGTTTAGCGGCAAAGGTTACTCGGCGGAAGGGTGTTTCTGTCAAGGATGTTTGTCAGCAAGTTACATGCATTCACTCGATCAGCAATTTTGTCTCCAGGGTTTCTTCATTGGAAATCAGCCGGACCAGGTAGATCCCCGGTTCCAGGGTTGAGACATTGAATCGGGCGGGTGATATCAGTTGTAGATCCACGATCTTAATACCGGCGACGGTATATAGTTGTAGTTGAAAGCGGTCCGTGTTCCGCCATTCTACCCTTACCTGTTGGGAGGCCGGATTCGGAAACATGCTAAATCTATGGTTGGGCTGCGGATCCTTGGTGGCAGTTGAGTGACAAATGCCTGGCATGTTTTGATCCAGCCAGGCGATCCGCTCCCCGAGCCACCATTTCAGGCGATCGATCTCTTCCGCATAGGTTTCCGGTATCGGTTCAGGCTCCGCAAATAGTTCATCACCCAAAACATCCCAGCGTTCAAAATTCCGCTGCTGGGCGTGATCAATGGTATCTACCACCCGGTCGATCACTGCTGTCAGGGTATCCAAATGCAAAGCCCATGTTCTCAGGGCCTCCCATTCACATTTCACCATATTGGTAAACAGGGTATCCTGAAGGAATCGCTCCCACCACATCGGCATTAAATAAAGATCATCACATTCCACTGCTACCTGATGCCAGTTCCAGCCGGCCGTTTCCGCACCATAGCAATAGGAAGCATTATAATAGGCTAGGTCAAAATCCCATATCGGACCCGCTTTAAGCAATCCGCCGTTACTGCGTTTCTCTTTGTGTATAAACGAACTGAGCTTATAAGCATCTACCGACTGGCTCAATTCATTAATGATGAAGAGGTGAACAAAAGTCCCGATATCGATAAAGGTATTGTACCGGGGCCCGGAAGGATGGTGAAAGGAGGGATCGAAGATCGCCTGCTCAAAACTGTCGATATAATTTTTAATATACTCCGCCTGCTCGGGAACGATCCTGGAAGCTTTTGGATAATAATATTGCAGGAAAAGGGGATCCCCATCCATGCTGTTGTAGTTCGACTCCCAGCCATCGGTTTCGATCCAGTCCATGCGGATGATATAACCGCCGCTAAGCTCGTCGCCGAAAACATCGGTATCTTTTAGCCGGGCGATGTCAAGTCTGCCGCCTCCGCGTTTGGCCTTTTCCATCAGGATATATAATCCCTGGTATTCCCCATCCATCACCAATTCAAAATACCGTGTCCGGCTCGACCAATAGCCCAGGGAGCGCCAAAAGCGAAAGGACAAATAATTTCTTAAAAAGGATTTGTCGAACTGCGAGGCGTGCAGGATCCAATCTTCCTCCGGCGGCATGCCCAGTAGCGAAGTGCTGGTATCGGCCCCGGCGGTGGTCCATAATTCAATACCATAGGTCTTTTTATCGGACCCCTGGGTTGAATTTCCCCGGAATTCAATCCCCATCTTACCTTCATACCCATTAAAAGGATCGGTTACCCGGTTGACCTGCCCCGGCCCATTGTCAATGAGCCCCATATCCACCATCACTTTCGGGTCATCTTCGATGATCTCCCCATGGGTTTCGATCACCATAATAGGCAACATGGATTCGGTGAAGGATTGACCAAAAGCCTTCCCCGCAAAAAACGCTATCAGCAGTGATAAATAGACTTTCATGGATTTCTTATAGATTTAAGGTCATCAAATTCTATGAATGAAATACATATAACTATAAACTGCGCTTTAATTAATGCAATTTATTTTGTGTTAATTTAGTTGCCTTTTTCAAGCTCATTCCTTGTTCTTCCATACTTCTTAGTTACTCTCTTTCAAGTTCATTCCTTGTTCTTCTATACTTCTTAGTTACCCTTTTTCAAGCTCATTCCTTGTTCTTCCATACTTCTTAGTTACTCTCTTTCAAGTTCATTCCTTGTTCTTCTATACTTCTTAG
>JANQFB010000365.1 GCA_028278085.1 Chitinophagales bacterium | reverse complement strand
GTTGTGATGCGCTGGGCCATAAACTGATCGTGGGCCTGAATACCGACGCTTCCGTGCAAAGGCTAAAGGGTCCTGGCCGACCTGTTAATTCGGAACAGCACCGTGCCATCGTCGTCGCGGCCTTATCCATGGTCGATGCCGTGGTATTTTTTGAGGAAGACACGCCCCTGGAGCTGATCAAACGGATCAAACCCGATGTGTTGGCCAAAGGGGGCGATTATTCGATCGACCGTATTGTCGGGGCCGATCTTGTGATCAAAAACGGCGGAAAAGTGGAGATCATCGACTTTTTGGAAGGCCATTCCACCACCGGCCTGATAAAGTCTTTAAAACAATCATAATTCGTATCTTTTTCCTATTTTTGAGCCTATGACAAGGCCATGATCATCCGGCTGGGTTCAAACATTTTTTTTCAATCAGATCACCCTTACATTTATCAATACCCCTAAACATTAACCCATGGAATTTGAACTTACGGAAGAACAATTGATGATCCGGCAGGCGGCGAGGGACCTGGCACAGAATGAGATGAAAAAGGATATTATCGAAAGGGATGAAAAGCAGATCTTCCCCAAGGATCATGTTGCCAAAATGGCGGAGTTGGGATTCCTGGGTATGATGGTAGCGCAGGAGTATGGCGGCAGCGGATTGGATACCGTTTCTTATGTGATTGCCATGGAAGAGATCTCTAAGATCGATGCCTCCTGCTCCGTGATCATGTCTGTTAACAATTCCCTGGTTTGCTGGGGACTCGAAACATACGGATCAGAAGAACAAAAGCAAAAATACCTGGTACCGCTGGCCAAGGGGGAGCAGATCGGCGCATTTTGCCTGTCAGAACCCGAAGCAGGATCTGACGCCACCTCCCAGCGAACGACGGCGGAAGATAAAGGCGATCATTATATCCTGAACGGTACCAAAAACTGGATCACCAACGGTAATTCGGCGGAAACCTACCTGGTGATGGCCCAAACGGATGTCGAAAAGGGCCACCGAGGGATCAATGCCTTTATTGTCGAAAAGAAATGGGATGGCGTAACCGTCGGACCCAAGGAACAAAAACTGGGGATCAGGAGCTCGGACACCAATTCTATTATGTTCAGCGATGTAAAAGTCCCTAAAGAAAACCGGATCGGAGAAGATGGTTTTGGATTCAAATTTGCCATGAAAACCCTTGCCGGCGGAAGGATCGGCATTGCCTCACAGGCCCTGGGCATTGCATCGGGGGCTTATGAGTTGGCGCTGGCCTATTCCAAAGAAAGGAAAGCATTCGGCAAGGAGATCTCCAGGCATCAGGCTATCCAGTTCAAGCTGGCCGATATGGCCACCGAAGTTGAAGCGGCGCGGTTGCTTTGCTATAAAGCCGCCTGGTTAAAAGATCAGCACCAGGATTATAACCTGGCCGGTTCTATTGCCAAAGTGTATTCTTCGGAGGTAGCGATGAAATCAACGGTTGAAGCTGTTCAGATCCATGGTGGATATGGCTATGTAAAAGAATATCACGTGGAGCGGCTTATGAGGGATGCCAAGATCACGCAGATCTATGAAGGCACTTCCGAGATCCAGCGGATCGTAATTGCCAGGAGTATCCTGAATTAATTTTTAGGAAAAATTGGCACGGGATTTGATAATTATGACCTCGAAAATAATACCATAATATATCAACCGATGGAAAGGTCCTGCCCACTGCAGGAAATTCACCATCGTTTCCTTAAAAAAGATCAACGATGAAACAAATCTTTACCTATTTATGCTGTACACTGATCACTTTCAGTGCTTATGCCCAATCGACGGGTAATGTGTCCCTGTTCACCGAACAAGGTGAACGGTTTTGGGTGATCCTGAATGGTCTGCGCCAAAATGAAGAGGCGGCCACGAATGTTAAACTGACGGACCTCAACGCTCCGAATTACAAAATGAAGATCATATTCCAGGATCCTAATTTGGGAGAACTGGACAAAAACCTGTACGTGAAGCTGGGCTACGAAGTATCTTTTAATATCAAGAAAAAAGATGTTTCCCAGGCTTCCCGTCATTTCAAGCAATCGGCCAATAACCTGAGCCAGACACTGAATTTCAACAAAGCCTATGATGATGAGGATGTGAAAGAAAAATATGTGATCCGGTTTATTTCAGAAGTGCCTTTAGCACAGGCTCCACCACCGGCACCTGAGCAAAAGGTGATCGTTTACCATGCAACGCCACCGCCACCCCAGCAGCAAGTAGTAGTTCAGGAACAAACCACCACCACGGTCCATCACCATGGGACGCCGGCCGGCCATACGCACACGGAAAACGTTAACGTCGGGATGAGCGTTGGCGCCACCGGAGTCGGGTTTAACATGA
Organism: Chitinophagales bacterium; assembly: GCA_028278085.1. Taxonomy (GTDB): domain Bacteria; phylum Bacteroidota; class Bacteroidia; order Chitinophagales; family JANQFB01; genus JANQFB01. Next base: position 71 of record JANQFB010000365.1, on the reverse strand, counting down.
ATGCTACTACCAGCGGATCTGCCGTACATACCGAACATGTTACCACCACCACAACTGTTACTACGACAGGA
>JANQFB010000315.1 GCA_028278085.1 Chitinophagales bacterium | reverse complement strand
CCATGCAGCAATAAAGACCTTCAATAATTATTATCCCTTCGGTTGGACAGAGCCGGGCCGGACCAAGAGCACGGAAGGATACCGGTATGGATTTAATGGCATGGAAATGGATAATGAATCAAAGGGCGTTGGAGCCAGCTACGCTTTTGAATATAGGATGCATGATGCAAGAATTGGCAGGTTCCTGAGTGTAGATCCGCTGGAAAGTTCCTACCCCTGGAACAGTACCTATGCTTTTGCAGGTAATTCGGTCATCGACGGTATAGATCTGGAAGGAGCTGAATGGAAAAAGTACGAAAACAAGGGGTCGAGGCCGGTTATATATCATGTCCATTATAAAGTTGTGATCAGTGATCAGGACCTGAAAAAAGGCAAGGTGCATCGGATTATGCGGAAGGCAAACAGAGAGTTCAACAGATCGTTGAAAAGCACAGGGCTCAATGTCAGAGGTTTGATCACTTATGAAACAGTAGTGAAGAGTAAGATTGATATGGATAATGAATTTGTGATCGAATTTACGAAGGAAGATGATTACGGGGTGAAAACCGGAGCGTCGACCCAGTTTGATCAGGATGACCCCGAAAGTGGTGTTAATGTTGCCAAAGTACAATTTATGGCTCATCAGGAACCGGGAAAAAACCTCGCCACCGAAGGAAGGACGGTTGCCCATGAAACCATCCATACAGCAGGGCAGTTACATCCAATGGAGCTATCGGATATCGAAGTAAGCTGGAAGGAAGACGAGTTTGGAGAATTGACCATATTGGTACCGGGGAAAAATAAGCATCCTAAAGCCTATATCCTGGAAGCGATCGAAAAGCAAGAAGCAGCAACGGATAAGTGGAACTTAATGCGGTATGATCTTGGTGATTCAATGTTGTCAAAAGAACAGGTTGAGGACTTTAATGAAGGTAAAATGGCAAAAGATCAAAACTTTTCAGGCAGTAGAGGGAAATTAAGAAGACAATTAAAAAGACAGGCAAAAAAGAGCAAAAAGTGACAATATTTTTATACCTGACCCTTCTCTTCGGATCCGTACATGGCGGTCAAAAATGTAAGGACTATATTTTTGACTATAAATGCGTCAATGAGGTTATTTCCTTTCAATATCATTGCGATTCGTGTAAGGGCTTGGAATTAAAAACCCTGGACAGAACGGTCTTTGTGCAAGGCGAAAGCGGAAAGGTTTCCCTATCCCAGGATACTTTAAAGGGCTTCCTGGAAATTGGTTTTTTGTTCGGGGAGAAAAAGATCGTTGTCGATTCACTGAAGATCCCGGTCACCGCTGACCCTCATCTTGACGGTAGGATCACGGAGCATATATTGTTCAAGACTAAAACGAATTATACCATATTTGATGAACAAGGCGTATGCGTTAAGAATGGAAGAGGTACTAAAATTGAAACCTCTGATCTTCCAAAGGGAGTCTATTATTTATCCTTTTTAAATAATACGAAGAAATTTATCGTTAAATGATCGCCATCGACAGAATTCAGGCCACCTACCCGGAAAATCCGGGCTGAATTTTTGGATTGAATTACCGGTCAGCCAAGCCACCTTCTGATCGGTTCTGAATATAAGTTTTATGGAATAGGTTTTTGATCCGGTTATCCAATTCGGATGATCAGGAGCGGTATAGAAACCGGCTTTATAAATACGGTCGATAGAATGACTATTTAAAAAGATAACTATGAAAAAACGATCCAAGCACTGGTGGCCATTAATTGTAGCTGTATTTCATCTAATGTTTATCGGGCATGCGGCAATCGTCCATGCTCAAAAAGGGATGGGCAAGCCTTGTGAACATTATAAGCTGGATATTGATTACAGTGTTCATTGCCTGGACCTGAGTGCGACGGTATTTTTCCTGAATCCCGATGCGGATCTGACGGTTCCGATCACCTATGAGTGGGATTTCGGTGATGGCAATGGCACGGCGCAGACGAACCCCCCGGGATTGTATACGCACCTGGTGAATTACAGCTACGGGGCAACGGGCAGTTATACGGTAACAGTAACGGTGAGCTACCTGGTCGACCAGGGTGGCGGCAATACGATCAGTTGCAGCCAGGAGCTGCAAATCGATATCGACCCCAGCGAGCCGGTGGCACATTTCACGAGTACAGCCGGAGTATGTTCGGGGCTGACGATAGATTTCACCAATGCCTCGAAATATGCGGATAGTTATTTGTGGGATTTCGGGGATGGTGTTGGGACCTCTACCCAGGAGGATCCAAGTTATACGTATGGATCAGCGGGTACTTACTCTGTAACGCTGACGGCAACGGATGCAGCAGGCTGCGAAGATGAGACAATGATCGATATATTGGTCGAGGAAGCCCCGGTGGCGGATTTCGATTACGAGGGTGGTGGTTGTGGCAGCAGCACGGTAAATTTCACGGATTTTACGGTAGATGCGATCAGTTGGGCTTGGGATTTCGGCGATCAGGCGAGCTCGACGCAGCAA
>JANQFB010000309.1 GCA_028278085.1 Chitinophagales bacterium | reverse complement strand
CAGAGATCATCAAAGGGAAAGAGGTTTTCGATTACCGGTCCAAATATCTCTCCGGGCTTTCCAGGAAGGTCACACCTATCGATCTGCCGGACGACCGTATCCTGGCGATCCGGCAACAATGTGAAGCGCTATTCCGATTTTTCGGATTCAACGTATATGCCAGGATCGACGGGTTTATCCGGGATGACGGATCGATCATTTTGAATGACCCTAATACCACCTCGGGAATGCTGCCGTCATCTTTCTTTTTCCACCAGGCCGCGGAGATCGGCCTCGGACCGGGGCAATTTTTAACATATATCATCCGGACCTCCCTCGATGAGCGCATCAGGACCATGTCGGGTGGATACCAGGCCTATACTGGCTTGTTGGAGGCCCTCGACCGGCGGTTGGATGAATTGGGAGATATTGAACGCAGTGAAACACGGATCGGAGTGATCATGGGGGGGTATTCGTCGGAAAGGCATATTTCCATTGAAAGCGGCAGGAATGTCTATGAAAAGCTGGCTTCTTCCAGCCAATACGATCCGATCCCCATTTTTCTTTCCGGCAGCGACAACTCCTTCGATCTGACCATATTGCCGGTAAACCTCCTGCTCAAAGATAATGCCGACGATATCCGTGAAAAGATACAATTTTACAAGGAACACCCCGTTATACGCATGATCCGTGACCGTTGCCAGGGGATCACGGCACGATATGGCCATGCGGGTTATGCCTTTGAACCCCGGCAGATCAGCCTGGAAGAGCTCAGGGATATGGCCGACGGCGTTTTTATAGCCTTGCATGGCCGGCCCGGGGAAGATGGCCGTTTACAAAGCGAATTGGATAAACTCGGCCTGGTCTACAACGGATCTTCGGTAAGTTCATCCAGGATCACCATCAATAAATACGAGACCAACGAGATCCTGAAAAAGCACGGTTTCAACGTTGCCGACCACCTGGTTATTTCAAAAAACGAATGGCAGGCGGATGAAGAAAAGGCTATTGGCAAGGCAGAAGGGTCCATTGCCTATCCGTTCATAGCCAAACCCGTCGACGATGGCTGCAGCTCAGCCGTAAAGCTGATCAATGACCGGACAGCCCTAAAAGCTTTTGCCCGCTTAACCTTCCGGGAAGAGCCGGCATTCGATCCCAAGGCTGCCGCAATTCTGGATCTGAAGCCGAAAGAGGAATTTCCGCAGAAAGAAGAATTTCTCATCGAAGAGCGGATCACTGCCGGAAACGCGAAATATTTCCTGGAGATCACCGGTGGATTGTTAACACATATAAAAGAACCCAGGGGGGGGCTAGTGTATGAGATCTTCGAACCTTCGGAGGCCCTGGCCACAAAAGAGGTCCTGTCGCTGGAAGAAAAATTCCTGGCCGGTCAGGGGCAAAATATCACCCCGGCAAGGTTTGGCGCCAACCCGGAAGAATACAAGATCATTGCCGATCAGGTGAAAAAAGACCTCGAGCAGGTTGCGCGGATATTGGAAGTTACCGGCTATGCCAGGATCGATGCATTTGTCAGGATATATGAAGACCTTCGCGTGGAAACGATCGTTATCGAAGTGAATTCTCTGCCGGGCATGACACCGGCCACCTGCATCTTTCACCAAAGTGCAATAAACGGTTATAAACCTTTTGATTTTATCCATAGTATTTTAACATTCGGTTTTAACAGGCAAAGTGTTCAGCTTTCTTAAAATATTCGTTCATCGGGCCTTCCTGATCAACCTCGCCGCTGCGGCGGTCATTGTCGGGGTGGGGCTGTGGTATAGCCTTAAAATACTGAAAGACTACACCAACCATGGGGAAAGTATAACGGTTCCTGATCTGAAAGACCTGACCTTCGACCAGGTGCAGGAGCAGTTGACCAATCTGAAATTGCATTCCACGATCCTGGATTCGGCCTATGTAGCCGGTAAATCCTCACTCATCGTATTGGACCAGGATCCGAAGCCCTATTCCAAGGTCAAGGAATACCGGACCATTTACCTGACGGTCAATGCGATCAAGCCGCCACAGGTAGTTATGCCGAATTTGAAAGAAGGGGTTTCGCTGCAGGCCGCGACGATCATTTTGGAAAGCTATGATCTTAAAGTCGGGCAGTTGATCTACCAGCCTTCTTTCGATCAAAATGCCGTGCTGGACCAACTGATCGGTGAAGAACCGGTGGAGCCAGGTACTTTGGTGACCAAAGGCACGACGATCGACCTGGTGTTGGGCGACGGATTAGGGGATACTAAAGTGATCGTTCCTTCGTTAATAGGATTGACAGAAGACGAGGCAGCATTTTTATTAAAGACCAGAGGCTTGAATATGGGAGCGGTGATCATCGATGAAACAGTGACAGATACTTTGAATGCCATCGTTTCGAAACAATTGCCCCTGCCAACGGAAGAAGCCAAACTGAACCTGGGAGAGTCCGTCGATATATTCCTGACTAAAAATACCCAAGTGAATGGGGTTGATTCCTTACCTTTGGAGTGAGATGAGAAGTTGGCTGATCATAGGGCTGCTGGTGGCGGTGGGCGTTTTCGTGCAGGCACAGGAATCATTATTGCCTTTAACCATCAATCCCGATCTGGTCCGCAAGCACCTGAACGACCGTGGCCAGATCCAAGCCGGCAGGGATGCGCCCGGTGAAGTTCATGATACTTTGTTTTTACCTTTCCGGGATGATTTTACCGTCAACAATCTCAGGAACTATGATCTTTCCGATGCTTTGATCGATCATGTGGTTTATTACGGAACCTGCTTTCATTATGATTCCATTCCTCCTGATACTTTGGATCTGTTGAACGATACCGCCTGGCTGATTATGTTCAACCCGGCCGACAGCACGATCGATTCGTCGATGATCGCTCCGGTGGAACTGATACTGTTCGATGATACGGCCAATTGCCAGCAACCTACGGATACGCTGTATTTCTGGCAGCCTTACCATAAATACACTACGTTCGATACTTTAACCGGTATACCCACGGATTCCATCTTTTTCAGCCATGATACCACCCTGATCATGGCTTCGGATTCTTCACAAGTGATCAATCCCGATACCGCTGCTTTGTGGATCGATAATTTTGTGTATTTCAACCGGAGCTATCCGATCGCACCGCCTACCGCGGGTGTGGTCACTTTCGACGGGCTGGATCAATTCGGTGTGCCCTATAGTACCGCTTCTATGGCTTATGGCGTGGCGGATTACCTGACTTCCAAGCCCTTGAACCTTGATTTCATCCGGCTGACCTTTCCCAAAGACACCTTAATTCCGTTAACCGCCGCCGATTCGGTGTACCTGAGTTTTTTCTATCAGCCCCAGGGTGTAGGTGATCTGCCTCAACCCACGGATTCCCTGGTGCTGGAATTTAAGGCAGATAATGGAACATGGGAACACCAGTGGTCGGCGAGAGGGGATTCTGCTCACGAATTTGTTTTTGTCATGATCGCCTTGAAGGCGGAAAAATATTTGTACAATGGATTCCAGTTCCGGTTCAGGAATTTTGCCACCTTATCCGGTAACAACGACCACTGGAACCTGGATTATGTATACCTCGATCATTCCAGGACTGTTGCAGATTCATCCCTGAAAGACGTAGGTGTTAGCGTAACGCCACACAACCTGCTGACGGAGTATTATGCCATGCCCTGGAATCAATACCAGGCTGACCCGACCAAGTATGCCTTGCCCGACTCTGTCAGGTTTACCATCAACAATTGGGATGATATCGCCTCCTCTACGGATTACGGGATCATCGCTTACCGGTTGGATCCGGTAAAGAATGATACGTTTATCACGCTGGATGTTCAAAATGCGCAGATCCCGCCCTATTCCACGGCGGCTATCGGCAAGGAATTTGTCGATGAGCTATCTTTTGCGGGTCATGACAGCGTTACGGTAAGGATCTCCTGTACCTTTAATGAGGGAAGTGTCAGTGATTTTGTGCCGGGGAATAATTCGATCCATTTCGACCAGCTATTTCATAACTACTATGCTTATGACGACGGAAGCGCCGAGCGGGCCTATGGCCTGTTTGGAACCGGCGCTCAATATGCGCTTGTATTCGACCTGAACGAACCGGATACCCTGCGGGCCGTACAGATCCACTTCGCTCAAATGAATGTTGATGTCAGCCTCGAATTGTTCAGCCTCCGGGTTTGGGATTTTATCGATATTCAAAACTCCGCTACCCCTGACAATATCTTGTATGAAGAGCATTTTCTGCAACCCTCCTATATCGATTCGGTGAATGGTTTTCACACCTTTGTACTGGATGAACCGATCCCGGTCAGTGAACGCTTTTTTGTGGGATGGCAGCAGAGCGGGGAAAAAGTATTGAATTTTGGCTTTGACCTGCATCGTGATGCCAGTTCCAACGCTTATTTCAATGCTACCGGTGTCTGGGGCAAATCGCAGGTGAAAGGAGCAGTTATGATCCGTCCGTTGTTAGGCAGACCGTTGCCGGATTGGCTCAACAGGATCGAACAGCCCGTGAAAAAAGCCCCCACCCCTAAGGCCCTGATCTATCCTAACCCGGTAAAAGATAAGCTATTTTTTAACCTTCCTGGCGAAGCCATTTCCGTGGAAGTCATGGATTATATGGGGCGAAGGTTAATACAGCAAAGGGGAGGACCATCCGTACCGGTGGGTGATCTTCCGGGAGGTATCTACCTGATCCGTTTCTCCTCACCGGACATGGAACAACCTATTATCCGGAAATTCGTAAAAACGGATTAAACCCAAACCCGGCGAGGGATGGAACATCCAATTGTTTTTTTCGACGGTGTCTGCAATTTCTGCAATGGCTCCGTAAACTTCATTATCCGGCGGGACCCTAAAAAGGTTTTCCGATTCGCACCGCTGCAGTCTGCTGTAGCCCGCCAACATTTACAAGCCCTGGAAAATTCCCACCCTGATCTGGATAGTATCGTACTGATGGAAGGCGACCGGGTTTATGTCAAATCAAGCGCTGCATTGCGGATCGCCCGCAAGCTTTCCGGCTTATGGCCGGTCTTTTATATCTTGGTCATCCTGCCCCGGTCGTTACGGGACTGGGTCTATGATTGGTTTGCCCGCCACCGGTATCAATGGTTCGGCAAAACCGATAGTTGCATGATCCCCAGCCGGGAGATCGAAGCGCTTTTTTTGAGTTAAGTAGTAATAGAAACAAATCAATAAGGAATTTCGAATGCTGAAGGGAGAATGTTGAAGTGAACTTCTTACTTCAACATTCATCATTCATCGTTCGAAATTCTTCATTCAATCATTATTTTCTTTAACATTTATTTAACAATATTTAACAGCAAGGGTCTGGACTTGTGTTTGTATATTTCATAACTTAGATGATGTTTAAGCCAATGGAAGGACAGGCCGCAGGCATATTGCCAGGCTGCCCGACCATAGCTTTCCACTATTAACAGATCAAATAAAAGCACCCTTATGAAAAGTGTTATTAACCATGCGAGCAAACGCTTCCCCACCTTTATCGCCCTATTACTCATCACCGCCTTATCGGGCCAGCTATTGGCTCAATCCGATAAGTCGATCAATGTGGATGTACAGATCAATGAAGACGGACAATCCACCACCACTAAAAAACAAATAACAGTCCCCGGCAACGCCGTTGACCTGAACCAACTCATGGAAGAATTCGGTACCTCCGAAGACCTTCAATTGGAGGATGGAGAAACCCTGGAGATCACCATTAAAAGAAAGAAAAATGACGCTACGGTCAAACAATTCGATTTTACCTTTCCCGGACAACCCCAATTATGGGAGCCTCCGCACCATGCTGATCTTCCCAGGAAAGCGCTTTTGGGCGTATATACACGGAGCATCGATCCGGAAAGAGATGAAATAAGCTCGAATACACCTGAGCAAGGCGCTGTGATCACCCGGATCATTGAAAACACGGCTGCGGAAAGCAATGGCTTTGTGGTAGGAGATATTATCACCAAGGTAGATGGCCAGTCGATCGCCGGTCATGGAGAATTAGCGGAAAAGATCGGCTCTTATGATGCCGGTTCCACCGTTACGATCGAATACTATACTAACGGCAGCTTACAGCAAAAAGATGTGGAACTGGGAGAACGGGAAGATAAGCATGATCCGCAACATTTCCAGTACAAGTACTTTTTCGGTGATCCCGGCAACTTCGGTTTCCAACACTTTCCACCGGTCCCACTGCCTCCCGGGCAGCATTTTTATAAGCACCAGGAGCCCGCAGCCAAGAAAGATCATGCCTTCCTGGGTATTATGAACAAAGCGCCAGAGGAAGGGGAAGCAAATCCGAAAGGGGTGACCATCGCCAAAGTATTTCCGAATTCCACCGCCGAAGCGATGAACCTGCAGGAAGGTGATGTGATCATGGCCGTCAATGGCAATTCGGTCAACAGTATATTCGAATTGAAAGAGCTCCTGGAAAAGACCGAGGCCGGCAGCGAAATTACCATCGATTATATACGCGATGGCCAGTCACATACCAAAACAGCAACCGTAAAAGGACGTCAGGAAAGTCAATCGATCTTCGATTCTTTTAATCCCACCGGTTGTTTGCCGCCTTACAAAGAGATCAAAATGAGCATTCGCATGGAAGACCTGGATGAAACGGATGTACAGGCCTTAAATCGGAAAACCGGTTCGAATTTCAAACCCACCAATGACCTGGAAGTCCGGTCGATAGCCATTTCTCCCAATCCCGGTAATGGTTTGTTCACGGTCAATGCCGAATTGGCCGGTGAAGGTGATACCAACGTCAAAGTATTGGATATAAATGGTCGTGAAGTGTATGACCTGGACTTAGGGCCGGAAAACATCTTCCGGTTGCAGATAGATATCAGCAAAGAGCCCAGCGGCGTGTATTTTCTGGCGATCCATAAAAACGGTAAACAGTTCAACAAAAAACTCCTGAAGCAATGATATGGTAATTGACATTCAAAAGGCCGGTTTGGTTACTTTTGAATAGGACGTGAGTTTAACTTATGGATCGAACGTTCAAAACCGGATCCCGGCACGGCTGGGAATCCGGTTTTTTTATCCACACCCCATCTGTTTATTTCTTTTGGCCGATTTTGCTGGCAGGCTTGGAAGAAATCCATAGTTTCCCAGGTTCACGGCATGAAAGAGATCTATTCCATTGTAGATATCGAAACCACGGGTATGGGTTATGGCGGTAACCGGATCACGGAGATCGCTATTATCCAGTTTGACGGGGAAAAGGTGGTCGGCGAGTTCTCGTCACTTGTCAACCCGGAACAGCTCATCCCGCCGAAGATCACCAACCTTACCGGGATCACCAACGAAATGGTGGCGGATGCGCCGAAATTCTACGAGATCGCCAAAGAGGTCTTCCAAATGACGGAAAACACCATCTTTGTCGCCCATAATGTCGGTTTCGACTACAATGTGCTGGGGAGGGAATATAAATCCCTGGGTGGCGCTTTCCGCCGGAAAAAACTATGCACCGTTCGTTTGAGCCGGAAAATACTGCCGGGATACCCGTCTTACAGCCTGGGCAATTTGTGCGCTTACCTCGATATTACCGTGGAAAACCGTCACCGGGCTATGGGGGATGCCCAGGCGACATTAAAGCTATTCCGGCTGCTCCGGCAAAATGATCAAAAGAACCTGATCCAGGCCTCCCAAAAAGGCAATAGCCGGGAAGCCACATTACCGCCCAATCTTCCGAGGGAAGTGTATGATAAGATCCCGGACAGCACCGGGGTATATTATTTCCACAACGAACAGGGCAAGATCATTTATATCGGCAAGGCTAAAAACCTGAAAAAAAGGATCAACAGCCATTTTACCCAGGGGGAACATTATAAAGGGGCGCTTATGCAGGAGATCCGGGATATCACCTTTAGCCTGACCGGGAATGAGTTGATCGCCTTTCTCCTGGAATCCGATGAGATCAAAAAGCACTGGCCCCGTTACAACCGGGCGCAAAAGCGGACCCGGGAGGTTTACGGGATCTGCCATTACGAGGATAGAAAGGGTTATCTGCGCCTGGCTTACAACAACCTGAAATTGGTCCAGGAGCCGGTGGCTTCCTTTTACAATATCATGGAGGCGCGGCATTTTCTCGACCTGTTGGTCAAAGAATTCAAGCTATGTCCGAAACTTTGCAGTTTGCAAACGTCGCCGAGCTCTTGTTTTGATTTCAGGATCAAGCAATGCGACGGCGCCTGCATCGGGCATGAATCACCGGAGATGTATAATGAAAAGGTTGAAGCCGCCATAAAATATCTGAAACGGCAGGATGAAACGTATATCATCGTGGAAAAGGGGAGAGATGAATCGGAAAACGGCATCATCCTCGTGGAGAAAGGGCATTACCTGGGATTCGGATTCGTAGAAAGCGAGCAGCCCATGACTACCCTCGACGAAGTAAAAGACCATATCCGGCTGTACTCCGACAATAAGGATATCCAACGCATTCTACGGGGCTATCTTCGCAAAAACCCTACGCGGAAACAAACAGTGAAAGCAGTTTGAGAGTGAGAGTGAGTGTGAGTGTGAGAGGAAGCTCTCTCAAAACTCACTCTCACTCTCATAACTGTATTCCGTCCAGTATATCCGACAAATGGGTACAAAGCAAGGGAGCCGGTGGATAAATAATGACCGGGCATTGTAACAATATAATGCTTTACTCCGTCCTACCAATAGGTCAAGATACAGGAGTGGCCGCGGGGATAGGGTAAAGGTGGCGCGGCAGCCGTTTACAAAAAGAAAAAAATAACGTCAATTAATCATTTTCGGCTTGATTTTTGTGGAATATTCCTTATTCGAACATCCTCTTTAAAACACTGGTTATGAAAATCTATACTCCACAACATTCATGGTTACTAACCGCCATTTCCGGTTTATTATCGATCAGCTTATGCCTGGTATTGGTAACCGGAAACGCAGGAACGCTCAAATCCGGGCAATTGGACGGGAAGAACCTTCTCGAAACGCAAAAGGTGCCAGTTCCCCAATATATACCTTTCGGCCGTTTTATGACGGATCATTACCAAACCCTATTACTGGCATCCAAGCCGATCACCAAAGAGATCCGGCCGGCACAGAAGCTCAGGCTCGATATCCAACCCGGACCCGAAAAAAATGTTACCAGCCTGACCATTGAGCATGTGAGCAGCGACCATATCCGGATCTCCGTATTGAATATGGTCGGGCAGACCATGATCCGGAAAAATATATGGGGAGCTCCATCGGCCATACAAACGGATGTCGACCTTGCCAATCTACCGGGAGGAGCCTATTTCCTGAAAGTGGAAGCAGGTAAATCGACTATTGTCAGAAAGGTGATAAAAGTTTAAGCATTTTGGGCCTGGGCCTGAGCCTTTTTATCGATTTCCAAAGGAAAGTTCCGCTGTTGATAATGTAGATCCAGTCTTTCCAAAACCTCTTTTAATTGTCGTACCTATTCATTAAATAGCAATATACTTATTTGTACACTGCATACGTATGGTTATATTATAAATGCTTAGGGTGTATAAACTAATATTTTTCTTCTGTTGATAATCGGTAAATGTGGAAATTCCTGGTCACCGATCAGTCCGTTGCATAAGCTTCAACAGCCGCTTGCCTCTCGACCGGAAAGCGACCGTATTCAGGTCCATCTGATCTTGGATGACCATGATCAACTCTTCCTGCAATCCGGGCTCGGATAAACTGATATTATAGATCAACTGCATGGCATGTACTTTTACGGCAACTGTTTCTTCCGGAGCGATCAACCAGTTAAAACAACTATCCACCACCATTCCCTGGTGTGAAGGCGGTATATCATACAAACAAAGCATTTTCAATACCGTTCGCCGGGTACCATGATGGGGGAGGGCCGATAGCGCTTCCGAAATTTCGGTTACATAAGGCTCCAGGCATTGAGGGTGGGATTGGGTACAAAAGTCCATCATCCAGGCTGCCCGTTCCGGTATGGGCGACTCGCCATGGAGCATGAATTGTACCAGTTGTTGGAACAATTTTCGATCCCGAGCAATACGGTCTGCAAATGCCCGGGTTTTGTCCCTCGAGTGTCTTTCCGATAAAATGTCCGCTATATCCATTGGTGACGGGCGTTAATGCCAGTAAAATTAGACCTATTTGAAAAATTATTTCGCTAAATCTTTACTTGGGATATTGACTATGGGTGGCGGATCGGATGAAGTGTGCTTAGCATTGATAAATGGATCAAAGCGTTGGATATATAAAAAAAATAAAGTGCAATAATTCGAAGATATCTATTACCTTTGCCTTCCTAATTTGGGCAATACAACCTATATTTGGTAAACAACGCCTGAACATGAGGTTTCCCAGGATGTGATCGTTATACACCACTTCTTTGACCTAAAATCAACCATATGGAAATCAAAACCAGCACAGAACAGGGGATCCTGATCATCGAGATCATCGGTAATATCATCGATCCCGAAGGGAAAATGATCCTGAGAAATACCGTGATCAAAGCAGCAAACGACGGGAGACATAATGTTTTGATCAATATGAAGGAGGTGAATGTCGCCGATTCCGCAGGGATCGGGGAGCTTGTATCTGCCTATACGACGTTGACCAATAAAGGCGGACAATTAAAGCTGCTGTACGTTCCGCCTAAGGTAAAGGACATTCTTACCATTACGAAACTGATTACCTTATTTTCGATTTACGACGACCATCAGGCAGCTATCGATAGTTTTTAGATTTACTGCACCCCGGTACATTCCGGCTGATCTACTCCCTTAGCGACTTATAACTTGGAAGCTTTCAAGGTCTTATTCCAAAGCAACTTTCCATCCGCATTATATACATGGATCTTAAGTTTGCGCTTGTTGGGGCGCCCTTTGATCTCCAGCAACCCGAAATTCCGCTGACGGACAAAGGTATCGTCGACCCTCAGGGTATTGGCTTCCGAAGCATCGGAGCCGGCGAGCCCTGAGGTGAGGGGAGAGATGGTCAGTTCATAGATCTTATGATCATTTCCAAGCTTTAACTTACTCAATTCCGTATGGTGGCGGTCACCGGTCAGGAAAATTACCCCGCTGATCTCCTCTTCCGTGATCCGCTTGATCAGGTATTCCCTTTCGGCGGGAAAAAAATGGGCATAATTCTCATGCACTTTGGCCGGATTGAGGAATTGCCCGCCCAAGGCAACCATTTTAAAAGGCGATCTACTGGTCACCAGGGCCTGGATCAACCATTCCAATTGTGCTTGCCCCAGCATGGTTTTTCCCCCGGAACGCATTTGGTTGGGGGATCGGTTGTAGCGGTTATCGAGCAAAAAGAAGTCGATATCCATGTATTGGAATTGATTGGTGGTACCTTTCTGTCCGGGGAGCCCGAACCCGTTATTCGCCCAGAAATATTCGAAAAACTCCAGCGCCCAGTCTTTGTGGATAAAGCTTCCGTTGGCGTCATTGGGACCGAAATCGTGGTCATCCCATATCGCATAATGATGCATGGCCGACCAAAGGGGCTGTAGTTCGGG
>JANQFB010000300.1 GCA_028278085.1 Chitinophagales bacterium | reverse complement strand
CAAATTTGCAGACTTATTAACACCCCCCAAACCCCCCATTTTGATAATGGTGGGGGAAAGTGTTATTTAATCACATTAAGAAAGTAAATCTAAAGGTCATCCGCCAATTGGCGGAGACACCGCATATAGAGGCCAGGTTAGTCATTTCAATCAGTCTACTTTCACAAACCTGACTGCTTTTGGTTCTCCTTTCACTAGAATAAAATAAACGCCATTAGGCAAGGCGGAAACATCCAGTGTGTTCGACCGGTCATCGATCATACCTTCGACCCGCTCTCCCAGAATGTTCGTGATGGCTAACTGATCTTGTGCGACAGGCCTTGAAAGGTGGAGCAGGTCCTTTACGGGATTGGGATAAACACGCAGGCGGTCCAATCCGGATTCCTTTCCATCATTGACCAGGGTTTTAAAGGCCGGTGTCGCGAAAAAATCATAAGCTGAGGGTACCGAATTCTGTCCGGTGGGACATTCAGACCGGATGATCCAATGGTAATTCGTACTCGGGTTGATATGACACACATTAAAAACCGTAGCCAACGAATCATGGACAGTTCGATGCTTCCAAGTTCCGCCGGGGGTTTCGCGGTACTGGATCTTATATCGGTTGACCGGGTGAGCCGGGGCATCCCAATGAAGGTCGATACAATTCTGTCCGTCCATCATCGTCCACAAATTTGTTGGTGCCTGGCAATTGTTTACACTGGTAATGAATTGGCTGACCGGACTCCATCCGGTGTAGGCCGCTGACGGACATTTGGTTCTAACCTGCCAATCGTATTGGGTATTACTCATCAGGTAATTAACGGCGGTGCTATTGCTGCCGTTTCCAAGATTCCGGTACTTCCAGGCTCCTCCTATAGTTGGTTTCCACCTTATCCGGTAACCGTCATTAACAACTGACTGGCTCCAATTCAGGGTGGCGCCATCATATTCAATGTTGGTAGCATTCAGCGAAACCGGAACCGTACAACCAGCCGGAAGTGTCGTAAATTCCTGGACCGGAGTGAAAGCGGAAATCGAATCATCATTGCAATTCAGCGCTTTCACCTGCCATTGATAGGTAGTATTGGGGATTAAGCCGTTAAGATAAATATGTGTCGGTAAGTGTGCAGATTTATGGCGGAAGTTCCAGGGGCCGGGACCAGCCTTTTCCCGCCAGCGGATCCGGTATTTATCTGCAATGGTTGATGAGCCATAGTCCAATTTAGCTGTGGTCTGTGTGATCTTCACGGTATTGGCGCCGGAGGGTGTCGATGGCAACGGGCAAACAATAGACCCGGCTAAGATGGGCTTCCCGGCTTGATTTTCGTAGGCATAGTCCATTACCCGTAAGCTATCGGCATTACTGCCAACATCTACCCTTACCCAACCATAGTAATATTGGCTGGCGACTTCGAGTTTTAGTCCAAGATACTTATCATTCAATCCCAGAAAGTTACCGCCCGAATAAGTTTTGTATACAGAATAGTGGTTTTTTTTCGCCAGCGGAAGCTCACTGGGAATAGTAAAAGAGAATATACTCGAAGGGGTTTGAAAGGCTCCGGGGCCCCACCTATAGCTGGTGCCTATTACTTCCCCGTTTTCAAGTTTCATCCCCCCAAAAGGCGATGATCCGCCAAACTCATTGGGCATACCGAATTGAGAAGCCAATACGCGATTATTGCCCAGCGGTTCTACTTGTACACTTTTGGCATAAGAAAAAACGGAACCTATATCTTTTACAGAAAACCTGAAATCTTTCGTGCCGTCATTATCGAGATCCAGTTCATAAATGGACCCGTTACCGTTGATCAGGGTATCCGGATCGATATCGCTATATTGGATGGCCGCATGGGTATTGGTACTTGAAGAAATCGCAGCAACCGCTAAGCTAGCATAGGCCGTCAATTTCCGGGCAGTTGGGTCTTTGACAAGTTTATGTTTTTTCATTTTAGTCAGTGGTCTTTTATTGGTTCACATGTTATGATAGACGTGAATTTATCGGGAGAAGTTGCATGACCAATATTCCAAAATCAGGGGGTGTCTTGCATTTGCTATTGAAAGGAAAGAGCGATGATCCGGTGATGGGAAAGAATATACTGGTACTCTTTTGGCAGTATCACCGCCAGGCGGTTGACACTGCCAAAACGGCACAAAAAACCCCATTTGTGTCAACCCATATCCAGTGGAGACACAAATGGGGTATTTCTTAAACCCGTTGCAGGGTTACCCGGATCAGTTCACTTTAACAAACCTGACTGTGTAAGGCTCCTCGCTGCCGATCACACTCAAAAAGTATACGCCGTTTTGCAGTGCTGAAACGTCGATACTGTTGGCACCGGTGTTAAGATTGATAAGCGCATCGACCTGCTCACCGAGGATATTGGTGATCATCAACTGTTCCTGGCCAAGGTTTGCGGAAAGGAAAAGCTGATCCCTGACAGGATTCGGATAAACGCGGAATCGGTCCACGGATGTTCCGGAAAGACTGCCTTCATCTGCCTGGGTTTTAAAGGCAGGAGTGGTGAAAATATCATAAGCTGACGGAACCGAATTCTGGCCGGTAGGACATTCCGATTTGATGAACCATTCATAGGTAGTGCTCGGCATGATATTACAGACATTGAAAACCGTTGCTAAAGAATCGTGAACCGTGCGGTGCTTCCAGCTTCCGCCAGCGGTATCGCGGTATTGGATCTTATAGCGGTTGACCGTGTGTCCGGGAGCATCCCAATACAGGTCGATACAATTCTGACCATCCATTTTAGTCCATAAATTGGTGGGTGCATTACAATTGTTGGCACTTGTGGTGAACTGGCTGATAGCGCTCCAACCGGTATAGGTTCCGGAGGGACATTTGGTTTTTGCCTGCCAGTCGTACATGGTGTTACTCATCAGGTAACTAACGGAAGTATTGTTGCCGTTCACACCGAGATTCCTGTATTTCCAGGTGCCGCCGGCTGTTTTCTTCCATCTTACCCTATACCCATCGTTGGTAAGGCTTTGGCCCCAGTTAAGGGTAGCCCCGTCATAAACTACATTGGTTTCATTTAAGCCAGATGGTGTGAGACAATCACCTGACAGTGTGGTAAACTCTTCAACCGGTGTAAATCCGGAAATGGAATCATCATTGCAATTCAAGGCTTTCACCTGCCATTGATAAGTGGTATTGGGGTCCAATGTGGTGACATAAATATGCGTTGGTAAGGCAGCGGATTTGTGGCGGAAGTTCCACGGGCCGGGGCCAGCTTTTTCCCGCCAGCGGATCCGGTACTTGTCAGCATTGCTGGCAGCGCCATAGTCCAGCTTGGCAGAGTTTTGCTTGATCTTCACTGTGTTTGCGCTCGACGGTACAGAGGGCATCGGGCAGGCGATTACACTCACCAAACCGTTAATAAAATTAAAGGGTATGGTTGAAAAGCTAATGTCTTTGGCATCCATGGCAGTCGGCAAACCGGTAAACTGCATTAAAGATCCTTGTCCCGGATTACCGATCACATCGAAACGGATCGACCAGACAATGTCGCCATTACTCATATCCTGACCGCTAAAGGTCGGATCGGACCAGTTGAATGTAACAACACCCAGATTAACCTGGCCCAGGCCAAAGTCGGAAATATCCATAGAGGGGGCATTCATATTTTCAATGCTATTGAAAGAAATAACAGCTTGATTGAATTGCACCGTCCCCTGGAAAGATATCAGATCGATGAAATCGGCTGTTGTGATATTGATAACCACCTGGTCACCGTTATAGCCGTTAGCCGTATCCATTCTTAAGGTGAAGATGGCAAAACTATCGTGGACTGTTAGCAATAGAAAGCCAGTAGTGAATAATGACAAAAGAGTACTTTTCAACTTTTTCATTTTCCTATTTTTTTAAATGGGTTAATCGAAATAAAAATCGGACAACAATAATACGAAAAAGTTCTAGGTTTAACGGTGAAATCCAGCAGAGAATTTTAAAGTATTTTTTAAAGAAAATCAGCTACTTTATTCCAGCCGGGAATCGATGGCGCAAAACGCTGAAAACATCGCTTCTCCTGTAAGAAAATGAGCGGTTCAAATGGCAACGGCAGTGATATTTTTTGGACATTCCGGCACTTATTAATGCGCCAACGATTAATTTCGGGGTTTTGTTCGGGAATATATACCGGGCAGCTATTCATTCAACTTAAAATTGCTTTCATATGGCTACGACTCTAAAGCTAATTTCCTGGAATGTAAACGGCTTGCGTGCAGTTGCAAAAAAAGACTTTTTCAAAAAGATCGATGCTATGGCGCCCGACATCCTTTGCCTGCAGGAAACAAAGGCCCAGGACGACCAGGTGGCAGAGGTGCTCCAACAGCAGGACCATTATCATTTCTATTCCAATTCCGCCGTAAGAAAAGGATACTCCGGTACAGCGATCATGACCAAACCCGAACCCAAGGATATTAGCAGGGATATCGGTGTCCGCAAACACGACCAGGAAGGGCGGGTATTATTAGCCGAATATGAAAGCTTCTACCTGGCAACCGTCTACGTGCCCAATGCTGGCAATGGGCTCGTCCGGCTCGATTATCGGAGTACCTGGGACAAAGCCTTCCGGACTTACCTGAAGAAACTGGACGCCCAAAAACCGGTGATCGTTTGCGGTGATTTCAATGTAGCCAACCAGGAGATCGATATCGCCCGGCCCAAGTCAAATTATAATAAAACAGCCGGCTATACCCAGGTAGAGATCGATGGCATCGACCGGCATTTGAAAGCCGGTTGGATCGATACCTTTCGCCACCTGCATCCCGATACAGTGGCTTATAGTTGGTGGAGCCTCCGTACCAATGCCCGCGAAAAGAATATTGGCTGGCGGCTGGATTATTTTCTGATCAGTAAACGGTTGGAAGATCGCCTGGTGTCTGCTTTTATCCTCCCGGAAGTGGAAGGTTCCGATCATTGTCCGGTGGGGATGGAGATAAAAATTTAGGATTTCTTCAAAAGGTCATTATTTTCCGGGATCATGGCTACAGTTCGAACTGCAGGCCGAAGGAGGGAATAAAGGTGAGGCCTTTGGCCTTAAAAGTATGACCGGCAAACAGGGGATATTCCCGGTAATTCTGCCAATACATGGCCAATGAACCGTACAAAAAGACATGCTTATAACCCACCCGGAAGTTCAGATAGGTGCCCAGTGACCCATAGCTGTTCGATCCTCCCGGCAGATCCTCTAATATGTCCGGGAGCGGAGCGGGAGCTGGCCCAGCACCCGAGGCCATTGTTATAATGGGTATAGGATTAAAATCATAGCGGATAAAGGCCCGGTGATAAACAAATCCGAATCCCAGGTGACCATACTCCTCTTCATCCTCCCCCAAAGATTGGCTGAACAGGAATTTGAACAGTACATCTTTCCGTTTGAACTCAAATCCCAGCAATTCCTGTACATCGCCGGCATAGTCGGGTAATTTGAATTTATTTCCGGAGTATTGGACCGCAAAGCTGCCGTTTAAACCTTCCTGGGTAATGACCGGGTAATGATCCGCACTGCCCATCCATTGGAACTGGGCATCGAAAGTATGCACCCCTCCTGCCCATTTATATCTGACATCGAGGTTAGGTACCAGGCCATATCGAAGGTAAAGATCTGTCGACGTGGTCAGTGGGTCGAGGGCATAGCTCACGGCAGCATCCATCACATTGATCGTTTGCTGATCCAGGATTAGCGTATCCTCGATACCACTTTCAATACCTTCTTTCAAAGCGGTAACGCTTTTACCGATAAAAGCCGTAGGTATATTATAAGACGATCCTAAACCGGCCCTGACATGTTTGTGCGGGGTAACCCTGGCCGATTCGATCACACTTCGGGGAACAGTACAGGCAGCCAGTTGGATCAAACAAATGGCAAGGATAGGCGATCGCAATGGTGTCATAGGGGCTTAGGGTATAAGGGTGTGGAACAAAATTCCTTCAAATATATCAAGTTTCATACCAAATTTACCCGTGTGGATCACCGGGAGCTTTCCCATGAATGAGGCGAATTTAATTTTCAAGGATTGATAATATTTGATAAATTTATTCCCTTGATCGATTCCCCATTCATCACCAAAAAACATCGTCACATGAGGAAAGCTTTACTGTTCACCCTGTGCTTCACGGCTTTGAGTAGTATTATATCCGCCCAATCCCTTCAAAATTCAAGCTGGAGAGGTTACTGGTTTACACCTTTTGAAGATTCCATAGATTTTATCTTCGGTACGGATACCTTAACCATCAAAAACTCCTCAGGGTCGGATATGGTCTTATCCACATTTACCGTAAACGGAGACACCCTGGTTTTCACCGATGTATCCGGCCCCGACGCCTGCCAGCCATCCGAGATGGGTACGTATACCTTTGCCATCGTTAACGATACCCTTTCATTTACCACAGTGACAGATCCATGCAGCAACCGGAGCATCTATTATCCCAACAGTACTTACCGCAGGCTTTCCGCTCCGACCAGCGGCATTTCCGGCATCAAAGTAGGTCAAAACGAGGTGGTCGTCTGGCCTAATCCCGGTACCGGTCCGTTCCAACTGAAACTCACCGAAGCCAGCCAGGTTGATATCTTCGATGTAAACGGACAACTGACATATCGTGATCATCATGAGCGAGGTACACATACCATCCGGCCAGAGGGTTCGCCGGGAATATACCTGGTCAGGGTAAGGTCCCGATCATTTATTGCAGATCGCAAGCTGATCATCCTGGAATAATAATCCGCCAGATCGCTGTTTTATCATAAGAATCCCGTTTGCCTAGGATCCGGAATAATCTGGTTGATCCAATGACTGCCTGGCTGTGGCCACACAACTGAAGCCACATTAGTCCTTCCTTTCTCTCCCCACTTCCTGCACATTTATACCAGTTGAGCGAGGCTTCATCCTCAATATTTACCGGTTAATCACTTTTTAATGAACCTAATCGCCATTCGCGTGTATACAGGCATGTATTTTGTCAGCCCACCGTAAACATGAAAACTATTTCTTCATCTAACAATGACCACATGAATCGCTTAAATTGGGTTGTCATCTTTTCTTTGATCTTTCTATCGACTTTCTTTTATGCTATGTTTGCCCACGGGCAAGTATTGAGTTATCTGGATACCGACTTTGACGGCTTAGCCGGCGTCGACGGACTCGATGGCGCTTATGGTGTTGTGGTAAGCCCGGATAATAAACATGTTTATACAGCCAGCTCAACCGACGATGCCGTTACGGCCTTTAGTATCAATACCTCCAGCGGCGAATTGACATATTTAGCTACTTATTGGGACGATGGCCAGCCCAGCGGTACGATTGCCGGCCTGCACGATGCTAAAAGATTAGCCATCAGTCCGGACGGCTTACATATATATGTGCCAAGCAGCACCGATGATGCTATCGTTACCTTCAGCAGGAATACAACATCGGGTGAACTAACCTACCTGGATACTCAATATGACGGCGTTGCCGGGATAGACGGCCTCAACGGAGCATTCGAAGCAACAGTTAGCGCCGATGGCGCAAATGTATATGTGGCGGGTTCTTCGGATGATGCTATAGCGGTCTTTACCCGGAATGCCATTACCGGAAAGCTTACCTTCCTGGAAGTTCACCGGGATGGCGTCAGTGGGGTTGACGGGATCAACAGCGCGAGAAGCATCGCTATCAGCCCTGATGGGAATCATGCATATGCCGTCGGTTCGATCGACGATGCCGTGGCTATTTTCAGCCGGAATGCCATAACCGGTGCCCTCACGTATATGGGAGCCCTTTTTGATGGGGTAGCTGGTGTGGACGGATTGAACGGCGCTTATAGTATCATTGTAAGTCCGGACAATAGCTATGTATATGTGGCCAGTTCCAGTGATGATGCTGTTGCCGTATTCTGGCGACATGCAGCCTCCGGAAAACTCGCTTACGTGGAATGTCATAAGGATGACTCCCAGGGGGGTAGCGTATCCAACCTCAACGCCGCAAGAGCAGTTGCGATCACCCATGACGGAAGCTATGTATATGCGGTTTCCAGTTCAGATGATGCACTGGTCGCTTTTGCCAGGGATGCATTTACCGGAACTCTTACGGTAGACACCGAATTCCCCGATGGTATCAATAGTGTTGACGGGCTGAATGGCGCCAGGTTCATCGCAATCGCCCCGGATGATAATTTCCTGTTTACCGTTAGCTCTGCCGACGATGCGGTATCGACGTTCGCCAGCCCTGCCATATTACCCATTGAGTTGGTTTCTTTCGAGGGAATACTCAACGGTAATCAGCATGTGAACCTGGAATGGACGACTGCTTCTGAAACCAATAACGATTATTTTGCCATTGAACGCAGTACGGACGGGATTGAATTTTCAACGATCGGGCAATTGTCCGGCGCATCCTTTAGCACACAAGCCATTCAATACAGCTATATCGACCAGCTTCCCGCGGATGGCATCAACTATTACCGGTTGAAGCAGGTAGATGCGGATGAGGCCTATACCTATTCAAAGGTGATCATGGTGGATAACCAACCCTCCGTTGCTGATCCGGTATTCATGATGCTGTACCCGAATCCCTGTCAATCCAACTGCCAAATAATGTTGGCCAATCTTGATGTACACGATCATCCGGAATTGGAATTGCTGATCCATAACGCTACCGGTCAGCAGGTTGCCCAGGAAACCATTACACCCCTGACCAGCTCGGCCACCTTAACCCTGCCAGCCATTGATCAGTATCCCAAAGGTTTGTACCTGGTCACGGTTATCATCAATGAATCGGAGATCCTGACCGAAAAACTGGTGATCGATAAATAGTGCTGGTATAGGAACAGCTTGTTGGCCTTGTCCGGGAAAAACTCCTGCTAACTTCCTATCTTTTATTCAATAACGAGCCTTCCGCTCGACAGGAACATATCCTGCCGGTCGGTCAGGGAATAGAAATAAACACCTGCCGGTAATCCCTCGCGTTGAATAGATGTGCTGGTGGCGGAGATCAACTGGTGCCTGACCTTTTTCCCGAGAACGTCGTGTAATTGAAAGTACACTTCCCCATAGTCGTGGAGACTTTCAAAAGTCAGCGTAGTCGACTGCAGGAAGGGGTTCGGCTGAATGGCGATAACATCGGCGCTGAGTTCCGGGCCATTTAGTCCGGCCGGCGGACCAATATATTTAAAGACCGCCACTACGGAATCAGAGGCATTGAGTTGAAGCCTGACTTCCCGGGTGGTATCATCAGGCGACGGGTTATGTGTACTGACTTCCCAATGATCGAAAACATAGGTAGAGTCTTCCGGGGTGGCTTTGAGGATCACATCCATACCACCATAATATTCCCCGCTCCAGGGATATTGCTTCAGCTTCAGCGAATTCAATTTCACCTCCCCTGCTCCCGCCGGCTCCACAGATACGGCAAGGTCGTAAGGACCAGTTAGGGTATAGCAGTCTTTTAGTCCGTCAGGCATGATGTTGCATCGTTCGGTAATGAAATCACGCAGCAGATCCACATTATCGGTCCATTTGTTCATGGTCCCGCCCCAGCGGCTGATATGCAGCGGCATTTCCGGCCTGATCTCGTCTTCAAGGCTGTCAAGCAAGCTTAACATGTGCTCACAGTTGAATTCCGTGTTCAGCAGGTCGATATACCGGGATACATAATATTGGGCGAAGTCGGCATTATTCCTCAAGCTGTTCAGGACATTAATATGGCCCTCCGGATCCGAAAACATATTATCCAATTGCTCGGGATAGCAGGGATCTACATAGGGTGTGGTTTCCGGTACGCCTGTATAATTGATATAATGTCCGAATGTGGCATCCTCGTCCCACAGCACATATCCCCATTTTTTATGGTTCCCCTCCGGATCGAGGCCACGCCACCAGCCAACGTTGTAATTCAGCCAATCGGAACAAACCACGTAAGAGTTGATCAGGATGTAATCCACCAGGCTCTTATAATTGAACTGTTTTTTGACAGAATCATAGTTAGCGTCGATGCTCATATCTTCGGTGGTAATGAAATCATAAAGATCCCTCCACCGGTAATAGGTATCCGGATCGTCACCGAATTCGACCCAGGTAGTACCCCACAGCATGAGATACTCCAGGTTGTATTTATCCTGGTCATAATAATATTTGGTATAATCCTGGTCGTCGACCTTTTCCCGGAGATTATATAATCCCCAATACTGGCCGTTTACATACATTACGCAGCGGGCGGCTTTCCGGGTATCCAGGTGCATATCAGCCTCTTGGGCCAAGGTTTGCACAAACATATCCCGCATATGTGCACTGCTGTCGATGCCGGGGTAATTGTCATCGCCGGAAGCGCGTAATATGACCCGTTGGAACTTATCCCGATCCGATTGGGGGAACAACTTGTGCTGGATCGCATGCGCATAACCCATTTCATCGCGGCTGATGTAATCGATACTTCTTTGGTCGTGTACCCATGAATCCTGCCCGTGGCTGTTGAATTCACCATACCCGAAGGTCGTCCGGTTGCTGGTGATATCGAAGTATTCGAAAGTTCCGTGCGGGGTATAAGCTTTATCCCCGTCAAGCAGCAAAGGCAGTTCTGCTGAAGATACGGATACCACGGGTACATTGTGGCTGGTGTTCAGAAAATAGGTGTTGAAGGTGATCAGACTGGGCAGGATCTGCGGATTATTGGAGATCGTGATCGCTTTGAGGATGGTGGTGGTCGAGATACTGACCGGCCCGGTGTATAAGGGTGAAGAGCTGGTCGGTATCGAACCGTCGGTTGTGTAGTGGATTTCCGCATTGGGTTCATTGGTGGCCAGGCTTACCGTTTGTGATCCCTGGTGAAATCCGGCCGGCAGATTCATCGTTGGGCTCAGGGCATAACCCGGAAAGCCCGTACCTATATTATTGGTCGTATTGAGGGTGGGCGTTTGGAATACACTCCAGGAAGCGCCGCCATCGACCGTCCGTCCGCGGGAATGACCGAGCTGGGTATTGGCCAAAGGAATGGAGTCGATGATATTCTGGCCGGGATCTGTAAGAATTACGTATTCCTGTGTGGCTTTGGTTTGAGAAAGTTTAAAACCGGTATGATAATGTCCGCCACTGACTTCACTTCTACCGGAGGTCCAAAACACCCGGTAACCTTTGGCAGGGATGGATACGCCGGCAGGGATCTCCCACTTGGTGGGCTTGTTGACCCGGTCGCTCAGGAAATAGCCTTGCAGGTTTACCGTACTGTTCCCCGTATTGTACAATTCGATCCAGTCTTCGTATTTGTTATAATTATCGGGAAATGTATTCAAATTGCTGACGGAATATTCATTGACCACTACCTGGGCATTTGCGCCAAAGCAGACAACGATCAGTGGTAATATTACGGCAGGCATGTATCGGACAAGTGGGTGAGCAGACATAAGTACGGATTAAGGTTTACAATTTCTTAACAATAAAATTAAAAATTATTCATGCAAATCTTGCGATATCCCAACGGAAATACAATCTTATTTGGTATTTACCCTTGTTGAATTGACAGGGGGACGGTATTTTCATATAAGTGGACAAACTACCTTCATACCGGTGACAATACTGCTTCGGTTAACATAAAATTAAGATATTTGTATAGATGCGCAGCCCCGGAATGATCGCCATTGTTTTCCTATCATTGATCGGAATCCTGAGTTGTCGTAAAAGTAAGTTCGGGTCGGATCTCGACTTCATCTAACCCGGTTCTATTCTTTTTTCTAATTTCAGGTTAAATACCCCTAACTTTATTGTCATGAGGTCCGAAAGAAAACCCTTTCCCTCTTAACGATTTCCATGAGAAAGATCAACTTCGAAGAGACCTACCCAGCCAAGTATGTATCAGGTGATCTATCCTATATGTTATTTGACTCAGCCGATCAGCATGGGAAACCAGTAGAAATAAAAATCCATATAAGCCCACACCCCGACCCATTGTTGCCTAAAGTTTTCAATCTGGGCTTTGGCCCACCTCTTTCGGATGGCACCATCGATGACACCACAAGAATTAATCATCAGGACCTCGATAAAGTTCTTTCCACAGTATTATTTTATGGTTACTTTTTCCTTGTTGAACAACCCAATTTAACTTTAGGAATAGATGGATCAAATGACGCAAGAGCCTATTTATATCATCGAATGATAATATTAAACAACACATACCTAAGTCAGTTTTTTATACCCATAGGGGTAGATTGGTATGTAAGACTTTTGAGAAACGGTCAGGTCGAAACCGACGGTGGTGAATTACCCTTCTTTAAACCCAGACCGGAACCCTTTGATTTCCAAAGACCCGCTATAGACCTGTACCGATATTATATGTTTCACTTAAAAAGATAAATAAATTTGACTTGTTTCGTATATTGTTGTACCTTTGTGGTTGATGAATGAAAGTATTGAAAATAAAATGATAGCATTGAAGAAGTTGGCAGCTTCTACCGAAACCCAAATGGTTTCCGACGCCTCCGATGCTACTTATTCATCGGCCGATAGCTTATCCAAAGCCATTCGAAATCAGAGTGATGCTAACCAATTTATGGCTGAACTACATGCCGCTATCGAATCAGCCGGGTAGTATTCCAAATATCATTTGCTTTCTTCCTGATCACAAACCCGTACCTACCGGGCTGTTAGTCTGACACGCTTTTTAGTAACTTTTCTTTTTTCTAATTTCAGGCTAAATTTCCTCCAGAAGTTTTGAGCTCAGATCTGCAAAAAGTCCCTTCACCCCCCTGGTTAGAAAAACCGGCCTGGATCCTTGCCGTTCTGGCGGCAACTTTCGGGGTACTCGCGCCTAATCTTTACAATGGATTCGTGAACTATGACGACCAGTTGTATGTATTGAATAACCCGTTGATCCGGGAGCTTACCCTGGCCAACACCTGGAACATTTTCACCACCCTGCAGGTCCTGGGCAACTATCACCCGCTGACGGTCTTGTCCCTGGCCATTGATTATGCCCTTAACGGCCTGAGCCCGTCGGTATACCATTTAACCGCCATCGGATTGCATCTGATGACTGTTGGAGCGGTTTATATCTTCATCTTTCAATTGTCGAAAAGTTATTTTACCGCCGGTTTGACAGCCTTACTTTTCGGTATCCATCCGATGCACCTGGAATCCGTCGCCTGGATCTCATCCCGCAAGGATCTGCTATATAGCCTATTTTTTATCGGTGCGCTGATCGCCTACCAGTATTATACCCGGGCGAGTAAACACAGGGGATTGCTATATGCGGCATGCTTCGGCCTGTTTGTATTATCCCTCTTGTCAAAAGCGGTAGCCGTAACGCTGCCACTCATTTTATGGTTACTTGACGTGTACCGAGGAAGAAAAGCCGGTAGATCCATCTGGCTGGAAAAGCTCCCTTTTTTCATCACTGCATTGGCCTTCGGAATGGTGGCTATCCGGGCGCAACAATCCGCCGAAGCCTTGTCTGATTGGGGGGATATGCCTTTTTATCAAACGATTTTCACCGCTTCCTACAGCCTGATCATTTATGTCGGGAAAGCTGTGATCCCTTTTCAATTATCACCGTATCACCCTTATCCGCAATTACCCCATGAAGACCTGCCGCTATATTTTTACGGTGCGCTGCTCCCCGTAGCGGCAGCTTTAGGCTTTCTGTTCAGGGGTAAACCCTACACCCGCCCTTGGTTTTTCGGCATTGTTTTCTTTTTGATAACGATCAGCCCGGTGCTGCAAGTGGTAGCCGTCGGAAATGCCTTGATGGCTGAACGCTACACCTATCTCCCCTACCTGGGGCTTTTTTACCTTTTTCCGGGAGGGATGTTATGGGCCGGGCAACAACTAAAACGGTATCGAGCCTATTTTCCCCGGCTTACATGGCTGGCCCTCGGGGCTTACCTGCTGACGCTCGGTTCGATAACCTATAAGCGGTCGAAGGTATGGCAAAACGGAGAAACCTTATGGACTGATGTAACGGAAAAGTACCCCGGTCATTTTTTCGGCTATGCTAACCGGGGATTTTATCGTTACGGACAAGGAGATATCGATGGCGCTATGCAGGATTACAACAAAAGCATCGAATTAAATCCTTATTACAGTGATGTTTATAATAACCGGGGACTCTTGTTCAAAGAGATGAACAATTTTGAAGCAGCCCTGAATGACCTGAACCGGTCCATCAAATTAGTGCCTGAGAACCCGAGGGCTTTGCAGAACAGGGGTATGATCTTATCCGATCTGGGAAGAAACGAAGAGGCCCTCCGGGATATGAACCAAAAGCTGGCGATGGAGCCGGGCGATCCCGTGGCATGGCTGTTCCGGGCCATTATATTGGAAAGATTAGGCCGCTACCGCGATGCGATCCGGGATTACGACCGCCTGTTGGTGATGGATCCCGGGAATGCAGGTACTTACTTTTTCCGGGCCAATGCTCACCACCAGGCAGGCGATCCCAATGCTGCCCTTTCGGATTACCAGGAGGCTATCCGGTTAAATCCCGGTTATGGCGAAGCTTATGCGGGCAGGTCGAAGGTGTTGAAAGCGCTGGAACGATACGAAGAAGCCTATGCAGATGCCCTGAAAGCCCGGGAGTTGAATATCGGGATCAGCGATACTTATTTAAAAACATTGAAAGTCCCATGAGGGTATATCATAAGATCCGCCGGACCGGTAGAGATGGCAATTGTTATGGATGACCTGGATATGTTCTACGGTATATGCCTGCTTATTCCGCTAAGTATAGCTGTGATCCTGGCTGGCCTGTACCGGCAAAGATCCGCATCTATCTATTTCACCATCCTTTGGAATCTGTTCCTGACGATGCTCCTGGTATCGGTATTTTTTGGCGTTGCCGAAACCTATTACCGCTTCTTTCAAGACACTACCGATTCCTTTGGCCTCAACAAGCTGACCAAACGATGGATCGACCGGCACTATCGCCTGAACAACCTGAATGCCCGAGATCATATCGATTATCCCCACAAACGTATACCCGGCAAGCGAAGGTTCAGCTTTCTCGGCGATTCATTTACGGTGGGGCACGGTATTGAACAGGTGGACGACCGGTTCGTTAACCTGATCCGGGAAAAGTTGCCCGGGATCGAAGCGCATGCAATGGCCAAAAGCGGGCTGGAAACAGATGCAGCCTTTGAGATCCTTCAAAAGCTTCATCATTACGATGGCTATGAATTCGATATCATCGTACTGGTGTATAATCTTAATGATATCGCCTACCGAATGCCGGAAACCTACGAACTGTATGACCGGCTACAGGCTTATCAACAAAACCTGAATGTTCTTGACCGCAACAGCTATTTCCTCAATACCTGGTATTTTCGCTACCTGGGCCTACAGGATCCCGATATACTGAACTATTATCAATACGTTAAAAGCGCCTATACAGGCGAGCAGTGGGCCGGTCATGTGGCGCTCATGACAGACATGGTTCAGTTCATCCGGCAGCAAGGCTGGCAATTGATGGTGGTAACCTTTCCCCTCCTGCACAATATCGGCTCCGGTTACGAATTCCGGGATGTGCATCGCCAATTGGATGATTATTGGAAGCATGCCGGTATCCCACATCTCGACCTGTTAAGCGTATATGAGCAGCACTCCGCAGCAAGCCTTGTCCTGCATAAGTATGATGCCCATCCCAATCAACGCGCACATGCCATCGCTGCCGATGCCATCGGCGATTTTATCAGGAATCCGCTCCAAGAAAGATCTTCCGATGAATAGGCTACCACTGGTATTGATCCTGACGCTGGTTTGTTTGTTCCCGGTTGTTTTCAACGGTTGGGTGAATTGGGATGACTATGCATATGTATTGGAGAATCCGTATGTGCTACATTTTTCGTGGCGGTCGATCCCGGATCTCTTCACGACATTTGAAATTGCGGGAGCCTACCACCCGTTGACCATGCTTTCCCTGGGAATCGATTATGTCCTGGCCGGCGATCATCCTATGCTCTTTCATATCACCGCTTTGCTTTTGCACCTGGTGAATACCGGCCTGGTTTATGTCCTGGCGCATCGGCTAAGCGGCAACAAGGAGGTCGCAACCATCACCGCACTGCTTTTTGGGATCCATCCCATGCACCTGGAAGCTGTGGCCTGGATCTCGTCCCGCAAAGATGTCTTATACGGCTTTTTCTATATAATCGGCCTGATCCTGTATGAAAAATACAGCCGCGAGCCGACATCATGGAAATGGTACGGGCTATGTGGAACGGCTTTTGTACTGGCCTTATTGGCAAAAGGCATGGCCCTGACCTTCCCATTCCTGATCTTGCTGATCGATTTCCTGAAAAAGCGTCCGCCTGACCGGCAATTATGGCTGGAAAAAGTTCCTTTCCTGGCGGGAAGCCTGCTGTTTGCCTGGATAGCTGTAAGGGCCCAGCAGGAAGGAACAGCGATGCTGGCCGTTCATGATTACCCATTAACCAAAACGGTTTTCTTAGGCGCTTACAGCCTTGTAGCATATTTCGGGAAAGCTTGGATACCATTGGGCTTATCTCCCTATCACCCATACCCATTCGAACATATATCCGAACTTCCAACGGCCTTTTATTTTTCGGCAATTCCGGTGATGCTTGGGCTGGCAGCAGTAGCGTGGTCGCTGAGATATACGAGAAAGGTATTGTTTGGTGTAGCATTTTTTATCGGGAGCCTTGCCCCGGCGCTGCAGATATTGCCCTTCGGACGGGCCTTTATGGCCGAAAGGTTCAGTTATATTCCATATATCGGCTTATTTTTGCTCGCCGGATGGGGATTTTCCCACTTCGTCAGGCGCAATGATCCAAAAGCCTTGTTCTACTACCTCGCCCGGATAGTTGCCGGTATCTACCTGGGAACACTAGGCCTGATCAGCTTCCAGCGCACGACTGTCTGGAAAAGCAGCAATACCTTATGGAACGCCGTGATCGAAGCCTATCCCGACGAATATTTTGCCCTGGCCAGCCGCGGAGAGCACTGGTACCGGCAAGGGGATTATGACGCAGCCCTGGCTGATCTGAACGCTAGCATCGAAGCCTACAATCGCTATGCGATCGCTTATAATTACCGGGGCAAGATCTATGAAAAGCTACAGGAGCCGGGAGCGGCTTACCGGGATTATGATCAGGCCATCCGCTTGGATCCTCAATTCGAGGCGGCCTATGTCAACAGGGGCATATTGAGCATCAGCCTCAAAAACGATCAGCAGGGCGGTTTGGAGGATCTCAATACCGCTATCCGGCTAGCCCCGGAGTATGCGTTGGCTTATCTCAATCGTGGTGTGTTGTACGAAACCCTGGGGCAATATCAAATGGCGGACCGGGATTACAGCCAGGCCATTATCCTAAACCCTTATGATGCCATGAATTATAAATACAGGGGCGCTTTATACTTCATCCTGGGAAAACCGGAGCAAGCATTACAAGATTTTAACCGGGCCATTGAACAGCACCCCAATTATGGCGAAGCCTATTTTTACCGCTCTCAGGTTCACCGTGACCTCAAAAAACCCGGCCTGGCCCTGCGCGATGCACAGCAAGCCATTGACCTTGGTTTTCCGGTCGGCAGGGATTATCTCAATTCCCTCCAACCCTGATCTTTTTGGTCATATAATTGTCAGCTCGGAAAGAAATTCGTTAAATTGCTTTTTGGTCATCAATTGAAAAGATCATGTCAACAGACGGAAAATATAACATAAACCTGGACGTCAAATACCAACCGCTCGAGGTGGTGGATGTCCCGGATATCGTTGCCAATTGCAGCGAAAAATGGTTCAACCAAACACTCACCCAGGTGAATGATAGTGTGGCCAGGCTGGGGATCCTGGAAGGAGAATTCCATTGGCACAAGCATGACAATGATGACGAGTTCTTTTTTGTGCTTTCAGGCAAGTTATTGATCGACCTGGAAGACCGGACTATCGAACTGGACCAACACAAAGGCGTAACCATCCCCAAAGGAATGATGCACCGGCCCAGGGCCCCGCAGAAAACCATTGTCCTGATGGTAGAGACCAGTGAGATCAAACCCACGGGCAGCTAAAGCCAGGAATCTTCAAAACCAAAATACCGACAGATGAGCTTTTTCGATTTTAAGGATGTTCCCAATGTGGAGATCATGCCGGGATTCAACGCCCGTTTTCACCACTCCGAACAATTAACCTTCGGTCCGGTAACCATTGAAGCCGGCGCGGAATTACCGGAGCACAGTCATGTGAACGAACAATTCACCAAGGTGCTGGAGGGCCGCCTCGAATTCACGATCGCCGGGGAAACAAAAATACTGGAAGCCGGCATGGTCGCCCATATGCCTCCGCATACCCCACATAGTGCCAAAGCCCTGACACGCTGCCGGGTATTCGACTGCTTCTATCCTTTCCGGGAAGACTTGAAACAAATGCTTCCATAACCCATCCGGCAGCCGGGAGGGAGCCATGAAGTTTGGAGTTTTAAGTAATTTTGTTCCTGTTTTAAAAAAAGGGCCCTTTACGGGCACTCAAACAGCAACCGGAAGCTATGAAAATTAGTATCAGCGGACTGGACATCGAACCGGGAAAAGTGAAGCATGAAGATCCCAGGTTAAGCCAGCTAGTGGACAAGGTCCAGCCAAAAAAAGTATCTCCCTATTATGTGGAGATCATGGAAGATGAATTTGTTCAGGCAGATGCGATTGCGGTGGCGGAAGATAAGCTGCTCGACCTGCTCATCCATGATATGGAAAAATGTGAAACATGGCTGCAACGTAACCCGGAAAGCGCTGACCGAGAACTGATCGGCAAATGCCTGGAATGGCTGGAGCAGGAAAAGCCCCTTTCACAGTACCCCTTAGACGACACGCAAAAAGAGACCTTGCGTTCTTTCGGGCTGGCCAGTTTGAAGCCTATTATTGTCATCACAGGAGAGCCGGATATCCAGGATATCATCGGCCGGGCATTCCAGGGCACCCAAACGATCTTTTTTTATACGGCGGGCCCCAAAGAAGTTCATGCCTGGGATGTCAAAGAAAATGATACACTTCTCACCTGCGCCGGTAAAATACACACGGATCTCGCCAGGGGTTTCATCAAAGGGGATGTCGTCAGCTTCGACGACTTTATGGCTTGTCACAATTTCAACGACTGCAAAAAGCAAGGATTGGTAAGGGTTGGCGATAAGGAAGACACCATCTCCAGCGGTGATATCCTTGAAATACGGTTTAATGTATAAGCCCGGCTAAAAATCGATCTTCCCCATTTTCCCGGCCTGGTAATCGGCATAAGCTTTCTTGATCTCCGCCTTATTGGTCATCACAAAAGGCCCATAGGCATAAATGGGCTCGTTGATAGGCTTACCGGCCAGTAAAAGCAGGTCGGTATCGGTTGTATTTTCCTCGGGGGTGGTTATCAATATATGCTCACCGTCATTATTGTAAAGCACCATTTGTCCCTGTTTGGCGCGTTTACCCTCACCCAGGTTCATATCATTTTGTAGCACCTGAACCAGCGCGTTATGATCGCCCGGTAAGGGAACGGACAAAACAGCGCCAGGGCCTAGTTTGAGATGTAAGGCCGTAATAGGTGTAAAGGTTTTGGCCGGCCCTTTCAGGTCGCAGAACTCTCCGGCAATAACCCTCACCTTAATTTTCCCGTTTTCTTCCTCATATACAGGGATATCTTTGGCGGATATGTTTTGATAACCGGGAGCAGCGTCTTTATGGGCTTTGGGCAGATTAACCCATAGCTGTATCCCATGGAAGCGTCTGACCTTGCTGACAAAGTTTTTGCCCATGTCTTCGGAATGGACGATCCCCGCACCGGCCGTCATCCACTGTACATCCCCGCTATCCAGCCGGGCATGGTTACCCAGGGAATCCTTGTGCTCCGCACTGCCTTCGAATAAGATGGTTACCGGCTCGAATCCACGATGCGGGTGCGGCGGCACAAAGGCGCCCTCGCCGGGTTGCATATCCACAGGTCCCATAATATCCATTAATACAAAAGGATCCACCACTCTTTGGCCGGAAGCCGGCAAAGCTCGCCGAACCGTTAATTCGGCCGATACTTTTTGGGTGCTGCTGTTAAGGACCTTTCGAACGGTTCGAAGGGTTGTAGCCACGCGATCATTAACCGCCTCCGGGCCTTCATCGGCCAGGGCAAAGGTGCTTTTGATCGTCGGAATGCTGAAAGTGATCAGCTTTACAAATTTGGATCTGTCCATACGATTAAGGTATTTAACCAAAAGTAAGGATTTTCTGTTTGCAAGTGACAAAAAGTAAAGTACCAGTAGCTTTATCCTTCCCCCGTCGATAATTCCTGATGCGGTTCTATCGCAAACGATCCGACAAAGTTTTTATTTTTTATGCCCGACCGTTTCAGGTTAGTGAATAATTACTGGTACTTTCCGCTGGCTTATATTTTTATTGCTGTTGCTTTCTTCCAATGGCTGCTGAAAACCACGCTTTCAGTTGTATAGCTATTTGCTTCAAAGTTAGCCAGGTTAGGGGCTACCCGCAATTATTA
>JANQFB010000294.1 GCA_028278085.1 Chitinophagales bacterium | reverse complement strand
TGACCACGGATGCCAATGGGGTGCTGTTGGATGGCTATGAAAGAGGGGCGTTTGTAATTTGAAATGACATTCATCGTATATTGTGTATCCGGCGTTTTGAGGATTTATGATGTATGATTTATGGTTTTTGATATAGGATTTGTGGGTCACAATTAACCAAATCTTAAATCAAAAATCAGACATCAAGCATCATAAATAGCGGTTGAAACGGTGAAACTTTAAGGTTAGGCAAATGGCGATCGGGAGTATTAAAAATGAGATATTTCTTTATCATACTTGTATGTGTAACCATGACCCATTTCAGTTGGCTATATGCCCAGGATACGACGTTGATCTATTTCGGTGATCCGATGTGTTCCTGGTGCTATGGCATTACCCCGGAGCTTGATGCGGTCCGGAAAAATAACCCGGACCTGGAATTTAAATTGGTTTTGGGAGGCTTGAGGCCCTATGGTACCGAAAAAATGGCGGAGCTGAGTGGTTTTTTGCGCCATCATTGGGAGGAGATCCAAAAACGCACTGGACAGAAGTTTTCTTACAAGATCCTGAAAGAGGATTCATTTGTTTATGATACCGAACCGGCCTGCCGGGCAGTGGTTACCGCGCGACATATGAATCCGGAAATAGACCTCGAATTTTTTAAAGCCGTTCAGATAGCTTTTTACAAGGAAGGTAAAAGTACGCATGATATCGATACCTATAAGGCCATTGCCCGCTCTTTCGGCCTTGATGAAGAAACCTTTGTCAAACATTTTCAATCCGACGACATCAAAGCCGCCACCAAAATGGATTTTGCTTTAAGCCAGCAAATCGGGATCCGCGGTTTCCCTTCCCTGGTGCTCAAACAGGGCACAGACTATAGCTTACTGGCCAATGGTTATCTAAAAGCCGAAAAGATCGAGCGTTCCATCCGGAAGGCTATGAAATAAGCCGATAGCTGTAAAATTTTTCCCTCATTCTTTTGTCATCAAGGGATTGATGATCACATCGTGGAAGTGTTCAATACCCACCTGCCACCAGAACTACATAATTATTGAGTTATTTACCCATCAATTAGACTGATAACCTGTAGGAAAGTAATGTAAATTTTGCTGATATCAGGGTAAAAAGTAGAATTTACTAGAAAGATTTTTCTAATATAGAAAAATCGCTATTTTTGCCATTTAGATTTGTTTTTGCCTTTTAATAACTAACCTATGAATAAGCAAAACTATTTATTATTTTATTTCTGTATCCTACTCCTTCCCTTCACAAATATTTGGGCTCAGTCTCTTGAAAAAAGCCCTGATGACAAAATGGATGCCTCGAATGCAGCACATTCGTTACAACATAATCTTGGAACTAATTCATTAACTTCTATTCAAGATCTCGATGGTCTTCTTCAGATCGATAAATCCGGTGATCTTTCGGTTACTATACCATTAACTGAAGTCAGAGGGAGAAAATTGACCTTGCCCTTGCAACTCCAATATGCAGCTGGGGTAAAAGTAAATCAAAAATCATCATCGGTTGGCCTGGGATGGAATATTAGCTTTGGCAGCATAACCCGGGACTATGGGGCATTTGAACCGGATTATTCAGCCGCTTCAGCAGAATCTAATATTGATCCGGAAATAATAGCCGGGCGAGCTAATACAACAAAAAATCTAAAAAATCCGGCATACAATGGTATTCAAGGCGACATCATGATACCAGATGTTTACCATGTAAACATACCTGGCCGTGGATCGAATTCCTTCTGGAATAATGGATATATCTATCAATCCCATGATTTTGTATGGAATAACAAGTCGCCCTGGAAAATCAGGCATACGATTAATAACTTCGAAATTGAGCAAGAATATAGCCGGATCAATGAGATCAATTTGGGAGGATTATCAGTTGGCTTTTCCACATGCAGTACCGGAGAAAATTATTTAATACCAAAATGCAGTTATGCTGCAGCCATTGGCGTTCCATCTTACGTAACTAACGCCCACTTTGTGAAAAATGTCATTGATTTTAATTGTAAAAGCGGGAGCACACCATTTTTACCTACGGGTAGTGACAGCAAAGTGAGGTATGATGATTTTAATACCTTCACCATAATTACTGAAGATGGAACCCAATATATTTTCGGGCGACCGCTAAGAGGACAAAAATACCTGTTCACCGAAGATCCGTATTGGAGCACGCTGTCAGATGGATTAAACGTTGGAAACCTTGACAACAAAACAGTTTTCGGAGAGTTCTGGAAAATAGATTTTATTGCTGAATGGCTTCTCACCGAAATACGAAGCTATGATTATGCTGACACCGACGACATCCCCGGTCTTTCCCCTGATGATCATGGAGATTGGATCAAAATTGAATATACCGATCCGATAAAAATGGAAAAACCCTTACTGGGAGATGGGAATCAAGGTGCCCGACCGGTTCCAACCCACCGGGAATGGCTCAATTATTCGCAAACAGATAGAGCATCTTCGTTAATGCGTGAAAGAGCCTATATAACAAAAATCATAACTCCCATTCAGGAACTTGAATTTACCATATCAGCAAGAACAGACCTGGATCACGATTATTTTGAGATACCTGCTAATTATGTGCTCGATCAAACGGGGTCTCCCGATCACTATTATTACGATCATAAATTCAACTGTTCAGGAACTCGGAAAAATAAAGTGAGTTATCCTGTTGAAGTAATGAAATATGATAAGATTGTTATTAGGGATCATTGGAAAAACGAAGCGTTAAATACGATAAAGTTCAATTATGCTGCCAAAGGAAGTGCAGATGAACTGGCAAAATCGCGGTATCTGATCCGGGACAATCAAATGCAAGAAGATATTATGGCTTTTGAAGCCTTAAACCCTGCTGCATTTGATGTGGAAAACTATAGGCAAACGACCGGAAGAGGAAGAACAACTTTGCTAGGCATTGATTTTTGTCCTGGGAATAATATTTCCGGTAGTGATAAGCAATCCATAAAGTTTGAATATAGCTACAACCCTGATTTAGACGAATGGCATAAAAAGGAAATCATCAAAAAAAGATTCTATCCCAGTGTTAGAGAATCCTTCAGAAGTAGCAATCGTTTCCGTGGCTGGCTTCCTGTTCAGTTAAATCTATGCCCTTTCACAACCTATGAGTATGCATTAAGTTTAGGTAATAAAGTTTACAAATCCACCTATAGCAACAATGCCCTTATGGATGAAATGGGATATTACCTGGATCCTTCACATACCAATCAAGGCAGGGATGCTTGGTCATTATCAAATATTACCCTTCCTTTGGGAGGTACCGCTGCATTTGAATATGAACGTGATCAATTTGAATATCAGACGGATAAAACTGCCTGGCAGCTACATGGAATTGAAGATAATAAGCTACCTTTTGTTGCCCATTATAATATGATTGCCATCAGAAGAAGCATCATTCAAAGTTATATGAATAATCATGACGCGAATTCCAACAACAGTAAGCGGTTATATCGAAGCTTCAGCATGCCGATGAATAATTTTTCGGGTGGACTGAGACTGAGAACCAAGAGACTGGATTCGGGACTGAGTCCGGCCGTTACGGTGCAATATGAATATGGAGATGGCCATTATACAGCGGTGCCCGCCAGTTATTGGCGAAACTATATCGATGCTTTTTCGAGCTTTATTACTGCAGAAAATTTCCGCCATAATAACGAAATGCTTGAAGGAATCTATGTGAGTTACTATCAGGCCGAGCCGTCATTTCATAATACAGACTTTAACACCTATATGGCGCCATTATCCGCAAATATCCGTTTAGATAATACAGTTAGTGATAACCATTTTTATCGCTATATCGATGAAATTTATGCAGATGGGGCCGTGAGTAGAAGTTATTATGGAGATCCGCTTAGCGCAGATGGATTGTACTATGAGAACCAACAATCAGTTCACCTGAAAGGCTTTGAACGGAACACTTATGCTGAGTTATTGGTCAATGATATGGATCCGTCACACGCTATTCGTTTATTGAAAGTAGAAAACTTCGAACAAGGATCTTCTATCCCCTATGAGACTATTGATTACACTTATTCCGATAACCCATTATTTCATGCTTCCATCCAATTTAATGCTTTTAACGTACCGTCCTTTAAATATCCTTTATGGGAATACTTTAAAATTAATGGCAACTATCAGATATCTATTCCTAATATCCCATCCCATAACAGGATATATATCAATTCGAATAGTTTAGTTGACCTGTTAAATCCGGGTGTAACACAAGACGGAGTAGCAGGAGATATGGCTTATGAATTAAGTTTGCTGAGCAATGCCCAGAAAAGGAAAATATGGTTGGTACATGAATATCCAACCGAACCATTCTCTTTCAAACAGCATCAATCCATTGAAAGCCACTTGGTTGAGGTAAGCAGAAATTATAAAGGTATTGAGACACTTCAGGAATTTACCTTCGAACCGATATATGGATTGCTGAAAAAAGAAAGCCAGGATAATAGCGTAAAAACGATCAGTGGAACTGCAAGAGCCGAAAAAATCACCACGGAATATAACTACGCCTTTGAAGTTTACCCTCAGCCTTTTTGCCATGGTGAAAGCTTTTTCGATAAAAACATGTTATCACAAATGGCTTCGGTTAAGCGCTATTTAAATACAACAAATAATGCCGATTTACTGGATGCACAAGTTTCAACCTGGCAATGTCTGAATGATCAGATTTACCCGGATAAAGTGTTCTTGTACAATGGAGATATCGATGACGAAGGCCGCATCCAGAACTTTACCCCATTTCCTTTTAGCGGCCTTCCAGGTAAAAACTGGGAAGAGCAGCAACAATTTATGACCTTTAACCGGCAAGGGAAATCAGTCGTTCAAAGATCAGCCGAAATTTCTACCCGGCACGTACATGGTTATCTACTGGAACATCCTAAAGCATTGATCCATCATCCGACATCATGGTTCGATGCAACCTATACCGGGTTCGAAGATTTAACCATGGATGGATCAAATGAGACCAGGACAAACAAAGGGATGATTTATAAAAATAGTTATTTTGTAAGCGTGCCATTTTTATGCAGTGATCCTTTATATCAAACCAGCCAGGGTGCAACATACGAAAATGTAATATTTATAGATAATTCCAATGGAGACTTTCAGGTGGGTGATGAGATTGTTATTTATCCGAATAAAGACCTGGTCGCGATCAATTGCCCTGGTTTTTTGGAGCAGGATTTTGATGAGTTCAGGGCCAGCATAACACATATTACACACCTGTCAAATGTCAATAGTTTAAGTAACAATAACGATAATGGCACTTATCACAATCTTTGTAATTATACCGAAGTTGGACTACCATCTTCGTTCAGCAATTATCAGCATATACTTTGTTTTGATCAACCAATCCCTCCGGGTATTACCGCCCACGACGGAGGGTTGTTAACCGGTGCCAAAATTGACCTGATAACACATACACCGAAAGCTATTGACATAAGCATGATCGATCAGGAACGCTGGTTCAATATTAATGCTAATGAACGCGCAAATGTTGTTGAGGGAATATACCGTACCGGTAGATTTTCCTATTGCTTACCTAATCGGTTAAATGCCGCTGAAATTTCTCCGAAAACGCCAATCCGTCCGGTGAAGATCGCTTCTTTAAGTCAGCCATGTACCGGGGATGTTTTAATCTCACCAAATGATGGCCTGCTACTGAATGAAATAGAAGATGCTACGGATCTGCTAGAAGATTTTCCTCAACTGGCAGAAAAAGGTGTATTCATTTTTAATCCGGCTACAAGCGAGGCATTGAGAAAAATGAATAATGGTAAGATAGCCGAAAATATATTTTATATCCCGGTAGAACAGATCAATCGAAAAGAACAAACCGCCGGGAAAGGTGAAGAAATTTCCCAACTTACATCTGACCATATCCTATTGAACAATGTAAAGCTTCGAAAGGATTTCCCTCAGCTTCAACAACTCATAAATAAGAAAGATATTAGCTCGTTAACAGGTAATTTTCTACATTTTGAAGTTAACACCTGCGATTTTCCATACATCGCTAGCGTTTGGGTGAAATATACCGGTTTCATTCCCAATTCCGAGGCTTATCTTAAATATGAGATTTGGAATGCTAATCATACGGCTATTATCGAACAAGGCGATTTGCAGCTATCAGATATGGACCATCAATGGAAATATTATGAAATGGAGATACCTGTTGTAAAATCCGGGTCAGTTCAATATCTGGATGTATTTGTACAGTTTGATGAAATTTTCAATCATCCGGAAGGGCCTAAACTTTATGTGGATGACCTGCTGGTTTATCCCAAAGGATCCAAATACTCTTATTTCAGCTATAATAAATTCAGGAACAACACCTTTTTCACCGATGCTAATGATAACCTGTTACGGAATTATTTCGATCACTGGGGTCGGCTAATCAGTCAATATGACGCAGATGGATACCTGGTTAATGATATCTCCTATCATTTATCGGACGATTTCAGCCAAAGCCATAACTCAGTTACGACTGTAAAAATGCTGTGGAATGTAACAGAAAAATTGAGGACCTATACTTTATTTGGTGAAGAAAGGCAATACTTTGATGGATTTGGCAATTTGGTACAAACGGTACTGAATGGACATCAAGGCAGCGACCACCTAGTTAGCCTTACACACGAATACGATCAACGGGGCCGGCTGCGAAAGACATTCAACAGCTATACGGCGGGTGCGTCCTACCAACCAGGCAAAATCGATCCGGATTATGCCATATCTTGCCAGCAGACCTATAATACTCCTTACGCATATACACAAACCTCGTTCGAAGCTACGCCCGAGTCAAGGATCTATAAAAGCCATTTTCAGCGGGAAAACGGGCAAGCTCCGGTTTTCCGCTTATTTACACTGGAACCTAATGCAACGGCTGAAATACAGTTTTCATCTGTTGAATACCCGGAAAAGCAATTGTTCCGAGAAACTAAAACAGATGAAGCTGGTAATCTATTCCTGCACTACCGGGATAAAAACGGACAATTAATTGCAAGGCAGCACCC
>JANQFB010000266.1 GCA_028278085.1 Chitinophagales bacterium | reverse complement strand
TAATGCCAATGCAGCCAAAGGCCTTGCCATGGCAATCAGTATCAGAGGATCGGCGGAAGATACCAGGCCTGTGAAAAACATCAGGATCTCCAATTGTTCGGCGATCAATATCATCAACAATTTTGCTTACTGGTGGTATACCGGCGACCTGCTCACACCGAAGATCATTGTCGAAAATATCAGCGTGGATGGCTGCTACATCAAAAATATCGGACAAAATAATGCCATCGGCGGATGGTTTGGCCGCTATATCCGGGTCCGCGGGAATTATATTGAAAATGTAGGCCAGCCGGGCAGTACCAAAGGCCGTGTCGCTGTCGATATTACAGCCGATTTCGATGTTGTGGTTACCGACAATTTTGTGGTAAACACCTCCGGGGGCATCAAAGCTGACCTGTCATGGACCGTACCGGATGTTCCGCTCCAGGGTACTGCCGACAGAGTGGTGATCAGTAACAATGTAGGTATCGGCGGGGAATATACCAACCGCTACGGATGCAGGGTTGTCGGTAGCCGGGTGGCCGTGAGTGATAACATTTTCTACAACTGGAGGCGAACCGGGATGGAGCTGTTTATCGCCAACCAGGATGCCAACGGACGGTTTTACCCTTCCGGTGATTATGTGTTGGTAACCAATAATATTGTCCAGCATGTGATGCCCTTTGATCCGCAACAATCGGCCCGGACCAGTCCGATCTATGACGGCCGGCCTTTTGTGATCCGGGACAATGAAATCCCATCCGATGAAGCCGTTTATCCCAAGAAAACAGGCCTGTATATCCGGAATAATATCTTTGGTGATTGCCCGGCCGACGGCTGGATAGCGGCTTCAGGAGTTACCATCGAAGGAAATATCTTTAAAGCTATCGGTAACGGCGATTTGGGGAAAGCGGCGGTGACAGTAGCAAACAATACCGACCTCGACCTGCAGGAAAAAACCGGCCGGACCTTTGACAATATCATTATCCGGAACAATAAATTCGATAACCTGAACAAACCGGCGATCAATTTTATCAAAAATCCGGCCGTAGATCCGCCGACCGGAAGTGAACAGGTCATCATAACCGGAAATCAATGCATCGATGGCAACGGATTTTGTATCATTAACGTGGGGCAAAACATTACCGTGTGCGATAATGAATACACCTATAACGGGGATCCGGAAAACATCAATCATTTTGCTTTTAACGAGGTGGTTAATTTGCTGGTTTCCGGTAATGTGATCAAAAACCGATCTACCCATAGTTATGGAACCGGCATATCCATCCTGAATGCCGATATCTTCAATGTAAATGGCAATCTTATCGAGGGTAATAAGTTCGCCATTCTAACCAATCATACGCTTACCAAGGGGCTGGTGTCGTCCAATATTGCCGGCGGTACGGGCCAGGGTTATAGCCTGGATGAAAATACCCAGGCAGCCAATAATATTTAGCCCGGATCCTGTTTTTTCCGGCAAGGGGTCGATCTTCGGGGAAGTTTTGCGGACGATAGCCATTAATCTGAAAATATTGCTTATTTTGTTTGATTACCTGATCAAACACTGCCTCGTTATGAAAGTTCATTTCATTGGACGGATAATTGTTATTGTTCTCGTATGCGGAATTTTTTCGAGCGGCCACCTGCGGGCTAATGAGGGTGATAAACTAAAAGACTCCCTTTATATCGTTGAGCACTATGTGAAGAAGAACGTATGGATCCCCATGCGCGACGGGATCAAGCTGTTTACATCGATCTATCAGCCCAGGGATAGCAGCCGTAAATACCCGATCATGTTGTTGCGAACGCCATATTCCCTAAATCCTTATGGAGAAAACGATTATCGGATCAAGCTGGGGCCATCGGAATTATTTGCTGCCGAGCGATACATTTTTGTCTACCAGGATGTCAGGGGTTGCTTTATGTCTGAAGGCCAGTTTGAGAACATGCGACCACAGATACCGGTGAATAAACGGGATCCTTCCAATACGGCATTGATCGATGAAAGCACGGATACCTACGATAGCATCGACTGGCTGTTAAAGCACCTGACGTATCACAATGGCAAAGTGG
>JANQFB010000231.1 GCA_028278085.1 Chitinophagales bacterium | reverse complement strand
CCTTGCCTTGAATAGCAATACTTCCCAGAACATTTTTTAAGGCCGGGATATGTATGGCCGATTGGGCATCCGTCCAGCAACTGACCACCTGCAGGCGAGGCC
The DNA here is from genome assembly GCA_028278085.1 of Chitinophagales bacterium. Classification (GTDB taxonomy): domain Bacteria; phylum Bacteroidota; class Bacteroidia; order Chitinophagales; family JANQFB01; genus JANQFB01. The sequence goes on along the minus strand of JANQFB010000231.1, from coordinate 4,929 downwards.
AAAGGGTTTTCCAGGTGAAGTCATTGTCCAGTAATTGCTGTAGCCTGGTTTTTCTGCCGCGTTGGATGATCCGGCTCTTGTCGATCCGTTCGAGTAGCGATGGTTTTTCGGATCGTAGGAAATGATCCATCCGCAGCAAAAATGCCGGACTCCATGCCGATACAAAGGAAAGGTTTTCCCTGGCAAACAGGTGTTCAAAAGTTTGGAGATAAAAAGTTGCGGGATCTTTTTCGTTTTTCAAAGTGCCTGGAACTGCCATGATCTGCCTCAATAAGATGGCTGTGAGGGGATTGAAGTAAGACGTATCGTCATCCATACCGATGGGTATACCGGCGCTTGTGATATGTTTTTGCCGGGTTGCCGGTGACAACGACCAGTAAGCTGGTCCGTGAAATGCAGCCGGATATTCCCGGGATAAAGCTGTCATCCATGGCGCCAGCCCTTGTTCGAATTCTGTTTTCAGCCCCCGGGTATAAGGGATCAGCTTTGCCATCGAGGTGGTTCCGGAAGTTTCTTCAAAAGCGATCACCGGTTCTGTGGTTAAGATCTGCCGGCCTCCGTTAGCGATTTTATCGATCCAGGGGCGCATGCTTTCAGCCGTTTGAATGGCTACCTTTTTGGTGAAAGTGGGATAGTCAGGAATCTGATCGAAATGATGGGATTTGCCGAATTCGGTGCTTTTGTTGGCCGAAAGGTAATTTTTTAGTTTCGACAGTTGTGTGCTTTCGGGCGTTTGGCAGGCTTTCCAAAATCTGCGGGCTTCCCGCTGCTGGCTGAGCAACCATATTTTATGGCAAAGCCGGGCTTTCATTCCGGAAATATGGCTTTGAGCTTTTGGATAAAGACCTCCTTACAAATGATCCGGAAGACAAGCCAGGCTAATATGGAGCCACCGATCACATCTACGATATAATGTTGTTTGGTAGACAAGGTGGTGTAAATGATCAATAGGGGCCAGAGAACGGTCAAAGCGAATTTTGAGATCACCGGTAAATGGAGCCGCTGGTTGAGATATAGCGCCGCATATACGGCTAAGGCTACATGCAGCGATGGAAAGGCATTGAGCGGCGCTTCCCACTCAATAAATTGAAGATAGGCCTGGCCGGCGCTACCGGGATCCGGCCGGGGTACCATGGTCGGGAATGCGAAAAAACACCCGTTTGCCAGCAAGCTGATCACAGCAATTCCGGAAATATAATGGATCATACTGTTTTTGAGGCCCTGAAAGAACAAGCCGATGCCTGTATACAGGTATAGCGTTTGATAGATCCAGATATGTTGCGGGGTGAAGGGTATCCATTTGTCCACCATCGTTTCCGGTATCTGGGTGACGGGGAAAATGGGAAACTGCTGCAACGAAAAATAGGGGATCCCCACCCATAAATTGACCATAATGGCCAACAGGATCTTTGTAGCGAAGTGCTTCTTCCCGTTTTTCCAGTGCAGGGGGCTGAAAATGGCCGGATCACCAACCACGAACCGGATCATTTAAGCCGTTGATCAGATGGTTGCGCGCCTTTTCCCTGACATTTTCCGGGGATAGTTCCGTAATACAGGCCAGTTCATCACCCCGGTGGAAGTGGGGGTTTTTTTGCAGGAAAAAAGCGACATGCTTTTTATCCTTTTTATCAAAGGTGGCTTTTGCCAACCCGGCTTTCAGTTGGCCGTGGGGCTGTTGGAAAGAAATAACTCCTTTTTCCGGGTCCCAATGCCCGGGATATAGCTTTCCGGCACAGTGTTCGACGATCGATCGGAGCTTTGCCGAATGGCCATTGAGCTCCGGGCTGGGGTAGAAGTGATGAAAATAAAAGGGGAGGTATAAATAGGTCCGGTGGCCTTTGGAAATCAGGAACCAGTACCATTTTCGGGTGGTATCATGAGCCATGATCCGCCCTGCCGCATGCAATCCGCCCGTGATCATTTCGGAAGTGCCCCAGCTTTGGGGGGAGATCACCGTGTCACCGGAGAAAATGATGTTATAAGCATCGGTTCCGGTTTGCCCGGGATTGATGCCGAAAGTCGTAAAGCCTTCAATGCTACCCTGGGGATTGCACAGTAACCCCACAAACTGTTTGTTTTCCAGGTCATTGAAAAACCGGGCTTCCGACACATGGTCATAGCTGTCGCGCATCAGCTCGAACAAGCGATCGGCTTGGGATGACGACAATTCTTGCCTGGGGGCGAGGATGAAGGTTAGCTTTTTTCTAGTCATCAGCCAGGGGTTCAGATCCAGAATTCTCCGTCTTTTTTGATGGGATTGGGTTTGGGGCCTTCTCCACCTGAAGCTGCCCAGTTCCTCAGGGATTCTATATAGACATGCAAGGTATCGGCAGGTGTCGACTTGAATTCGGGCGTGGGGAATTTTTTCAGGTTTTGGCCCTGGATATCCATTATCCACACGTCTTGCTCGATCACTTTGCGAGTATAGGGCGGTAAAAATAAGCTAGCCAGCGGATTCATCATCCCGAATTTATAGGCGATTAAGGTATAAACCCTGGTGAAATCCGGTTTTACCGGTGTGCAGGTGCTGGAAATGACAAAGCCTCTTTCTTCTTCGCCGAAAATATAATCCACCCGCGTATTGTTGGGCATGTAGAATTTGTCGGTATGGATCATGGGAAGCTTTTTGGGGTTGACCAGCCAGTTGAAGGCGCCAATGGAATCACTCTTTTGGTGATAGCTGACCAGCACACTATTGTCTGTTCGTTCCACCGTCATGGGAACCCGGAGTTGCTTTTTATCCCGGAACCATCCTTTATGTACAAAAACCGTATGGGGCACATCCATAAAGTTTTCGACCAGGTTGGTTACGTTATTGTTGAAATCTGTTTGCATATAATAATACCGCCAGCCGGGTTTCCGGATGATCGGCATGGAAAAGGGGTCGTGATCGGGTTCCGTTTGCCGGCCCATCCAAACCCATAGCAGGTCATCTTGTTGCCGGACCGGGAAGCTTTCTACCTGCCGGTTCATGATCCTTTCTTTATGATTACCTTCCGATGGGATCTGGACGCATTCCCCGGCCGGGTTGTAGGTCCATCCATGGTAGGGGCATACCAGGCAGTCATTTTGGATCTTGCCATAGCTTAACGGAGCATTCCGGTGGGTACAGCGGTCGAGGAAGGCGACCACCGATCCGTCGGATCTTTTCCATAATACCAGCGGCAATTCGAAGATCATACATGAAAAAGGTTTGTTAACTTTAAGTTCTTTGGTCAACGCAGCGGCGTACCAGTGCTGATTTAACAAACCACATTGCTCGATCATATCCATTGGGCTATTTGCTTAATTCTGGTACAACTTTTGCGCCAATTTTCTACATACGGAGGATCCGATGAAAATTCCTTCTTTAAATAAAATTAGTAAAAGGTTTCCCAAACCGTCGCCTTTGGATAGGTTAGGAGATAAATTTGAAGGCATTAACCATGATCATCCCTTCCTGCCCGAATCTTTCACCCTCCTTTACCATACCGATTTCTATGGTCGGTTAACGGCGGAGCAACAGTTATATTACAACCAGTTGTGCGGTGCTATGACCAATGAGCTATCGATGTTCCTGGAACAAGAGCTGATCAATAAGGTGCTTATCCGCCTACTACACCATCCGAAAATAGTGGCCATTGAGGATTTCAGGGTTTGCCTGCTCAATATGATCGGTGATGAAAAAGAACACGGGGGCATGTTCGAAAAGCTCAATCAATTGTGCTTTCCGGAATTGTACCAACATTCTTCTTTCCATTTTATCCGCTTTGGATTCCGGGAACGATTAGGCTTTCGACTATGCCTCCAATTCCCGGCACAATTGACATTTGTGATCTGGCTGTTGCTGATCATTGAGGAGTATTCCATGACCTTATCGACAGCGGTCCTCAAAGATCATGGTAATGGAAGGTTGGGACCGGTGGATGGATTGATCAGAGCTATCCATGAAAAACATTTGCAGGATGAGGTGGGTCATGTATTCATCGATATACATCTCCTCCGCACTTTTTTTGAGACCTCCGCCCCCTGGGCAAAAAAAGTTAACCTGGCGCTCCTCAAAGCTGTTTTCCGGGAGATGACCACGCCGAAGCGGGCGAACCGGCAAGTGATCCGACAGTTGGTCCGGGTATTTCCCGAATTGAAACCAATGGAAGAAGACATGATCCGAGCGATGATCGGTTTAAAGGACGATCAGGTATTCCAGCGCGACTTTTTTTCCCGGGAAACTTTACCCAGGACTTTTCAGCTTTTTGATGAATATTTTGAAGCAACCGATTTGATCGATACCTTTCCGGCAATAGATCAAGCAAGGCCTCATGCCAGCAACCCAGGGAAAATAGTACTGGCGGATAATTATTAGCAAGGCAATCAACAGGATATTCAGACCGTATGCGCTATATCTTTTTCATATTGGTAAATTACCTGACGGTTTTGTTCCTCCTGGCGGGGATTTGGGTCAGTGTGGCATTCGGTCAAAGCTGGACAATGCGGATTTTGTTATTCGTGGGATGGATTTATCTGATCCCGCCCTTGCTCACCCGGGTAATATTGATTGTGCTCGGTAAACCCGGATCCACCCCTCACATGAACTCCAGATCCTACCGGACCTGGTATTTTTTGACACAATTGCAAAGTCTTTTTTCCCGTTTGTCGATATTGGAATCCATGCTCCGGCTGGTTCCTGGCCTTTATAATATCTGGTTAAACCTTTGGGGGTCGTCCGTGCATCTGTTGACTTATTGGGGACCAAAGGTGGTGGTTACCGACCGTTATCTATTACATATTGAAAGGTCTGCCGTGTTGGGAACGGAATGCATCCTGGGCAGTCATGTGCTGACGAAATCGGAAGATACACCCTTTGCCCTAACCTTGGGGGTTATCCGTATTGGCGCCGAAGCCATCATCGGTTCGCGGGCTATTATCGGGCCGGGGGCATATATTCATCAA
>JANQFB010000215.1 GCA_028278085.1 Chitinophagales bacterium | reverse complement strand
CGTCTGTTTGGATATACTTTTTGTATTCTTTTTGCAGGTCGTTGATAACGATCTCCTGCTTCTCCGCAAAGCAATGGATCCCCAGCTTATCCTTATTATCGAGGGATAAGCTTCTGTCGGGCAATTTTTCCCCTTTTTCGATGAGGCCGGAAAAAAGAAGTTCGTTCTTATCCTGCTGGAATATGCCGATCCCGAAGACGGCCGCATCCAGGATGGTATTGACGTTCTTGTATACTTTTTCAATAATTTCCTCCACCGACAGGGAAGCAATGATATCCTGCCCAATACGGCTGACGACCTCCAGGTTCTTGTGGGCTTGCTCTACCGATTCTTTTTGCAGCACCACTTCCTCGGTTCTTTGCCTGACCGTATCTTCCAGGTGCTCGTATAAGGTGGCGTTTTCCAGGGCGATCGCAGCATAAACGGCAATATTTCTCAGTACGTTCAGGTGGTGATCGGTGTAGACATTCTCTTCATAACTTTGCACAGTGATCACTCCCATGGTTTTCTCCTTAGTGATCAGGGGCAGGTAGATCATCGACAATTCTTCTTCCAGGTTAAACCCGCTCTCCAGCTTATGCTTTTTATCCTTATACTCATCGATGTATTTGCCGTACTCCTCGAAAACGTTGTTAACCATAACCGGCTTACTGTTTTCCAGGCACCATACGGCTAATTGGTTTTTGTTGGAAATGTCGCGCCGGTAGGGTTTGTATTTTTTGCCTTTGGCGATGGCCAGCGGATATTCCAGGCAATTGTGCTCGGGCAAATAGATGCCGATCCCGAAAACGGTGGCATCCATCAGTTTGTTTACCTTCTCATAAATGGTAAAGAGCACCTGGTCAAGGGAAAGGGATGAAAGTATCTCCTGGCCGATCTCACCCAGTAAGCGGGTATCGTCTTGAGCATGTTGAATGGCTTCCTGCTGCCCGGTAATTTCACGGCCCTTGTCTTTGATCTCTTTTTCAAGGGTTTTGATCTCCGTGATGTCGAACTGGATCCCAAGGATACCTGTTTCATCCAGTTCGGGGATATAAAAGGGCTTTTTTACCGTTTGCAGTACCCGCTCATTTCCATTCGGATCCTTAAAGACCTCTTCCGGAAAGTACTTGGGTTCGCCGCTCTCCATGATCTCGATCTCATGCTTGCGGTATTCCCGGGCATCTTTAGCCTTGAAAAAATCGAAATCTGTGGTATTTAAAAGCTCTTCAGGGGAACATTGATAGGCATCGGCAGTAGCCTGATTGACCAGTAAAAAGCGTCCTTCACTATCTTTTAAAAAAACCTTCTCGGGTATTTCGTTGATAATCCTCGATAGCAGATCACTTTTAGCGCCTAATTTCACCAAGGGTTTGGTCGCTTTTTGATGTTTTACTGCTTTTCCCATCTCAGAAACAATAACGATATAGTTATTTATACTTGAAGCCTATGGAATAGCTACTATTCGTCGTAAAAATAAAATTTCCAACGGAATAATAGCGTACATTTATTTAAATTAATTAAATTATTAATTTAAGCTGCTGTCCTGATCAAAAGGTTTTAGGCATAACCTCTCCTTACAACGCCGTTCATTTGTAAATAATACTGCCAGAGGGTGAAAAGGTTACCGTAAAATTAGCCTGGGCAGGGAAAGTTCCGGTTTAACGGACCCGGTACCACCAAGCTATACCTTATGAATTGGCTATAGCGGTTTTTATGCTTGGAAAACCGTTCATCCTATGTAGCTACTCATCCGTAAATCTTTTTTGGCCTGATGATCAATGGTTAATACTTCATCCAAGCCAGGTGTAAAATTAATAAAGAAAGCCTGAAAAACAAGGGAATCCTTTTATAGCCGGTATTTCCCGCTATTCAGTGGAGGCAAAAATCCCTAATTCCAAAGCGGGCAATAAAAAAAATCAGTTTTGCTGTAACTTATCCGGCGGGTCTTTCGTCATACGGCTACTTATATGCATAATGATGCTATCATTCCAAAAGCTTAAACAATTAAAAAAATGAATATCAGACTAATTGTGATCCTCGGATCAATGTTCCTGTCTTTATTTTCAAATGCACTGATGGCCAAATCGACCAGGGGCAATGGAAAGGTGGTCAAGCAGGAAAGAAGTATTGCGGATTTCCATAGTATTTCCATCACCAGCGGACTCGATCTGTATCTCGACCAGGGAGAAACCTGCGGTCTCACTATCGAGGCCGATGAGAACCTACATGAAGTGATTGTCACGGAAGTAGAAGGCGGCGTGTTGAAGGTACGGTCGACGAAAAAGATCAGAAAAGCCAAAGCAACCAAGATCCTTGTCAGGGTGAAAACATTGAAAAGTATCCGGGCATCCGGTGGTGCGGATGTCTATACGGTGAGTGAGATCCGGTCCGAATCGATAAGCCTGACGATGAGTGGCGGGAGCGACCTTAAAATGGCTTTAATAAGCGATCATTTGGAGGGATCGTTCAGTGGCGGATCGGATGCCGACCTGACCGGAGACATTAAAAACCTTAATGTCTCCGCCAGCGGCGGCAGTGATTTTCGGACCCGGGATCTTCAAACAGCATCTATGATCCTCGATATTGCAGGAGGATCCGATGCAAAATTGTCCGGCAAAACAATCCAATTCGAGGCAACTGCCTCCGGAGGTAGTGATATCAAAGCAGCAGATCTGACTATCAAATCATGCAAGATCCGTGTTACGGGAGGATCCGATGCCTATATTCATGTATCGGATGAACTGGACCTGACGGCTTCCGGAGGCAGTGATGTTACCTACAGCGGTAATCCCCGGATCGTGCAGCAATCGGTAACCGGCGCATCCGACATACGGCATAAAAGGCCGGAAAACTAAGGCAAGGGTAAGGATTGGCCGGCAGCACAAACCGGTGGCGGGGATGATCTGAGGGCAACAGTCCATCCGGCACAAGCAACTTGTTTTGGATTTTGTGTTAATTCTACGTCAGAACTATGTCAAAATTGACATAGTTCTGACGCATTTTTGTGATTTTAGCCCATAAGGATCCTTTCGGTGAAAAAGAGACCAGTGATATTCGGCCTGATCGCAGCGGTAACCTTCATCTGCTTTGAACCCCTGTCTGCCCAGGAACCCATCGGTCTCAATCCGCCTTCTCTTCAATGGCGGCAATTCGAAACCGATACTGTCAAGCTGATCTTTCCGGCCGGACTGGAGCAGCAGGCCTACCAGGTTGCCGGCATTATCCACCGGCAAGCGGCACGGCAGGACCGCAGTATCGGGGGCAAATTCAAAAAAGTACCGGTCATCCTCCAAAACCAGTCGACCCGGCCACAGGGCTTCGCCACCTGGATCCCCTGGCGGGTAGAATTATTTTTAACACCTCCGCAAAACTCCATCCTGGGAGCAGTGCATTGGTTGGATCCGCTCACCATCCACGAATACCGTCACGCCCAACAGTATATGCTGGCCAACCAGGGTTTTATCACCAATCTCTCCAAGGTATTGATGGGTAATACCGGCTGGGCGCTCACCACCCTGGCCATCGAACCGCTATGGTTCCGGGAAGGGGATGCGGTAAATGCAGAGACCGCCCTGACCCCGGCCGGGCGCGGACGCTTACCACAATTCGATATGCAATACCGGGCTTTGCGGCTGGGTGGCCTGCACTATACCTATGAAAAAGCGCCCTGGTGGTCGTACCGCGACTTTACCCCCGGCCCTTATCCGACAGGCTATTATATGGTGGCTTATGCCCGGCGGCATTTCGGCCGCGATATCTGGAAAAAGACATTTGAAGATGCTTACCGGAAAAAACTATTCTTTTATCCCCTCAACAGGAGCCTGAAAAAACTGACCGGTCTTGGGACTAAACAGTTATACAAGGCCTCCATGGCTGAGCTCGATTCTATTATTAAGGCACAGGATACGGCACTTCGATTGACCGCCTCCCGGCCAAGGACGCCGGACAAAAACCCTGTATTCACCAGCTATCGCTTTCCGCAATATGTCGACGACAGTACATTGCTGGCTATAAGATCCAGTTTCCGGGAGATCCGCTCTTTTCACCTGATCTCTGCATCCGGTGTAACAAAAAAGATAGGCTTTCCGGGAATCGACCTGACCGAAGGGGATCACCTGAACCTCTCCGGAAGCGCCAGTCTACTCACCTGGTCGGAAACCCATCCGGATCCCCGATGGGGGAACAGGGACTATTCCAACATCATGGTATTCGACCTCCGGGAAAAGAGGAAACGGAAATTAACCTCCCGGAGCCGCTATTTTTCTCCGGCGGCCTCCCATAACGGGAAACATGTTGCCACTATCGAGGTAACGGATGATTACCAATACCGGCTGGTGATCCTGGACCTGGCTTCCGGCAAACGGATCAAACAAATGCCCAACCCGGATAATTATTTCCTGGCGCTGCCGCAATGGACCCCGGATGATCGTCATATCATTGTACAGGCAAACAATAACCACGGCATGGGTTTTATCCAGGTGGACTGGCAAGAGGGTCGTGTCAAATGGATCTTACCACAACAACATCATTGGATCTCCAAACCCGCCCCTCATGGTGATCATATTTACTTTGCCGCCTCCTATACGGGCATTAACAATATTTTTGCCCTCGATCGAAAGGATCAAAACCTTTATCAGCTCACCTCTACCCGGTTTGGCGCCTTTGATCCTGTGGTGGCCCCGGACGGCAAAAAGCTGGCCTATGCCGAATTTTCCCATACAGGCTACCAGCTCCGGGAGATCGACCTCGACCCTGAGGGATGGGAAGTATTCGATACATCCACTGCCATTTCCATCCTGAATTATTATCAGCCTATCGAACAGCAGGAGGGCGGGCACCTGATCAGCCGCGCTATTGAAGATAGCTTTCCGGTCAAAAAGTACAATGCTCTGCTCAAAGGGCTGTTTAACGTTTATGGCTGGTTTCCCATTCCCAACGTACCGGAGATCGGGGCCGAATGGTATACCCTGAACCTGATGAGCACCCTGGAAGGCAAGGTGGGCGCCTTGTATAATACCAATGAATCGGGCTGGCGTTTTTACGGAAATCTTTCATATGCTGCCTTTTATCCCGTAGTCAACCTCAGTTTTGTGGCACGTGAACGGCACAGTGCAACTCTCGAAGTTGCTGATCAAGGCGAGCAAACCAGGGTGCTAGACGGTGATTGGCAGGAAAACAACATCAAAGCAGGCTTGACGCTCCCCTTAAACCTGATGCGGGGAATTTATCACCGGAACCTGGAGCTCGGGGTCTGGCATAATTATTACGAGGTCGATTACCGGGATTCCATCAGCGCTTTACGGCAAGATATGTCGTTCACCAGCTTTGAGGCCACGGTCTCTTTTTCCAACCTCCGCACCATGGTCCGCCGGCAGGTGAATCCCCGGTGGGGCCAGCAGGTGAGCATTAACCATCAGCAAAGCTTGCGGCCCTCGGTAGCCGGCACGATGACCGATCTCCGGGTAACCGGTTTCTTTCCGGGCTTGTTCCGGACACACTCCTTTTATGTTTCCATGGCAGGCCTCCGGGAGGAGATCCGTAATGCCTACCGGTTTAACAATACTTATACCTATGCCCGCGGTTATATGCCCCGCTT
>JANQFB010000188.1 GCA_028278085.1 Chitinophagales bacterium | reverse complement strand
AGGCGTCGCTTTCCAGGCCATGCAGGATACCTTGGTTACCTTCCAACCGAGTGATGTTAACCCGAATGCAGCCCGTCACACGACACAGTATTATGAATTAGCCGGCGCCCGGAATGTCGGCGGTGTATGGACCGCTCCCGGAGACGGATCTCAATTCGGCTATTATGAAACCGTTGACCGGATCGCTGCCGGTTTGGGTTTGCGGAATGGCGACCGTCCCACCAATATTTACAGTATGTGGTACAATACCGGCCGCCAATGGAATGGCTGGAGCACGGATAATAACGACCAGTTCAGGCTTGTTGCCCGTGGCTCTTTCGACCTCCGGAAGCCGGGTAGCAAAGAAAGGAACAAGCATGCTATTGAATTCGGTATCGAATATGAACAGCGGGTCGATCGCTCATATTCCGTTAGCCCCGTAGGCCTTTGGCGCTTAGCCGACCAATTGACCAATGATCATATCGAAGCCCGGGATCTTTCCAATCCCTATTATATCATCGAAGGGGATACCATCCATCATTCGCAATATACCGGTGATCCGGACGACGGACCCGTTTTCGGCGCCAATGATACTATATTATACTTCCCGAGAAATGTCGGCAACCAGCATCATTTCGACCGGAACCTTAGAACTGCCTTAGGCCTGGATCCTGACGGCGTGGATATTATCGACGTCGATGCCATTGATCCGGAAACATTCAGCCTCGACATGTTCAGCGCCGATGAATTACTGAATGAAGGAAGCTCTTTTACCACTTATTACGGCTATGATTATAAAGGCAACAAGCTGAAAAAGCAACCGGCCTACGAAGATTTCTTCACCGATAGCCTTAACCGGCCGATCGGTGCCTTCCGTCCGGTGTATACCGCTTTTTACATCCAGGATAAATTTGCCTTCAAAGACCTGATCTTCAACATCGGTTTAAGGATCGACCGTTTCGATGCCAACCAAAAAGTATTGAAAGATCAGTATTCCCTGTACCCGGTAAAAACCGCCAGTGAGGTTAACAAAGACCACCCCTCCACTATCGGTGATGATTTTGTGGTTTATGTCGACGACTTCACCCTGTCGGAAGATAATATTACCATTGTAGGTTACCGGGATGGCGATACCTGGTATAATGCGGAAGGCAGTGAGATCCAAAACCCCTCCGCCATTGCCGCTGCCGCCAACAGTACGAGAGTTACCCCCTATTTGGTGGAAACAGATCCCACCAAACTGGAATTAACGATCAATTCATTCGACGATTATGAGCCGCAGATCTCCTTTATGCCGCGGATCGCGTTTTCATTCCCGATCTCTGACGAGGCGCTGTTCTTTGCTCATTATGATGTGTTGACCCAACGCCCGCAAGGATCTACCGGAACCACCTATACCGGTAATGTATTATTTGCGAGGCCCTTTGAATATTACTACCTGAATGCGATCAATACCAACGCGGTGATCAGTAATCCGAACCTCAGACCCGAAAGGACCATCGATTACCAGGTCGGTTTCCAGCAAAGGGTAAGTCCGACATCTGCTTTGACACTTTCCGGTTTTTACCGGGAGATGAAAGACCAGGTTCAGGTTACCAATCTCGAATTCGCATATCCTTTCTCTTACCGGACCTTTACCAACCAGGACTTTGGAACGGTTAAAGGTATCACCGTCGAATATGACCTGAGAAGGACCAGGAATATCCGCTTAACCGCGAACTATACCCTACAATTTGCCGAAGGTACCGGATCCGACGTAACAGCCGGTCTGTCACTGGCCAGTGAAGGATTACCTTCCCTGAGAACATTGGTCCCTTATAATTTCGATCAGCGCCACACCCTTACCGCTACCGTCGATTACCGGTTCGAAAGCGGCAAAGACTACAATGGCCCGAAATGGTTCGGTAAAGACATATTTGCCAATGCCGGGATCAACAATGTGATCCGTTTGGGCTCCGGTACGCCTTTTACCCGGCGTAGTTCTCCGACGGCACAAGCCCAGTTCGGTATTCCGCAGCGGTCGACCCTGAAAGGTACGATCAATGGTTCCCGCCTGCCGTCTACCTTCCGTATCGATACCCGTATCGATAAAGAAACCGTTCTGAAATTCGGCGGCAAAGAAGAAGGCACCAAAGAAAGAAGGATCGGGTTGAATGTATATCTCCGTATCCAGAACCTGCTGAACAACAGAAATGTTATTGCCGTTTATTCCTTTACCGGCAATACTGACGATGATGGCTACCTGGCCTCCGGTGAAGGTCAGCAAACGGTCAATACCAGTATCGACCCGGTTTCCTTTGTGAGCTTGTACAATGTGAAAGTTCACAACCCGAGTCTTTACAGTATTCCCAGAAGAGTGGTATTAGGTGCAATCATCAGTTTCTAAAGCAAAAATCAATTACATAGACATGTATAAACTCAAAGTATCTGTACAATTGTTATGCCTGTTAGGTTTAGTTAGCTTTGCTGCGCAGGCGAAAGAGAATGTCGGCCTTACGGGAAAGACCAGGGTTCAGCAACTCAAGAGCCTTGCTGTTGATTGCGAGCAGACTACCTCGACTATATTTTTGGATGTCAACAATGTTCGGGCGATGCTGCAGGTCGGCGGTGATATGTGGTGGGATATTGTCAGTACGGCCAGATATATCATACCCAATGTAGAGCCGGGCCCCGGTGTGATCGAGCAGACGTCGATATTTGCCGGTTCCTTATGGATCGGCGGTGTAGATCCGGGCGGTGCTTTGAAGATCGCCGCACAGACCTACCGCCAAACCGGTAACGATTTCTGGGGCGGACCGCTTGACGAGAATGGAACCATTGACCAGGCTACCTGCCGGGATTTCGATAAACACTGGAAAGTTAACCGGGATGATATTGTTACTTTCCGTGCCCTGTTTGAAAATGATGTGGAATCCGTAGAACCCAGCCAGGTACCCAAATCCATCCTGGAATGGCCGGCCAGGGGTAATTCCCAGGCTATACCGATCATTTCACCGGGGATGAACTTGGCGCCGTTTGTGGATTATAACGGAGATGGCTTATATGATGCCACCGAAGGTGATTATCCGATCCTGAATCCGGATAACCCGGAAGCCATTCCCGATCAAATGATCTTTTGGGTGTTCAACGACCGGGGTAATATTCATACCGAAACCGGCGCTGATGCCATCGGACTTGAAATACAGGCCGTTGCCTTTGCTTTCGCCACCAATGACGAGATCAATGACATGACTTTTTATAAGTTCAAAGTATTGAACCAAGCCTCGACCGACCTTGACAGCGCCTTTTTTGGCGTTTGGGTAGATCCTGACCTGGGTTGTTTCGATGATGATTATGTCGGTTGTGTGCCGGAACTGGACCTCGGCGTCTGTTATAATGGTGATGCCACCGATGACGGATGCCCGCATATGTACGGAGCCGATCCGCCGATGGTGGGTGTCGACTATTTCAAAGGGCCTATCGGCAATGACGGTAAAACCCCTTTGAAAATGTCCTCTTTCTTGTATTATAACAACGACGGAACCGTACAAGGTAATCCCCGGAACGGTTCTGATTTCTATAATTACCTTTCCGGAACCTGGCGCGACGGCTCACCCTTCGAATGGGGTGGCGACGGTTACCAGGAAGGAACTTTCCCCTATAACTTTATGTTCCCCACCGATCCTACCGATGGTTCTGCCGGAGCATGGTCGGAATGTTTCGTGGGTACCGATCCTGCTGACAGGCGATTCCTGCAAAGCGCCGGACCCTTTAAGCTGAAGGCCGGGGCGGTGAACGACGTTGTGATCGGAGTGGTTTGGGTAAGGACCAAAGGAAATCCCTGTGATGCAGGTTTCGAACTGATCAAAAAAGCATCCAAGAAAGCCCAGGCTTTGTTTGATAATAATTTCAAATTGGTTGACGGACCGGATGCTCCTACGATGGTGATCCGGGAATTGGACCGGGAATTGATCATCCAATTGGTGAACAAGACTACCTCCAACAATCACAAACAGGCCTATTCGGAAGTAGAACCGACCATCGTTTCCGATGTCGAGCTTTTGGGTCAGTCCGATTCATCCTATGTGTTCCAGGGATATAAGATCTACCAGGTCGCGGATGCAACAGTGTCTGCCAACGAGCTCGGTTTGAATATCGATCCCGACAGAGCCCGGCTGATCGCCCAGGTAGATGTCAGGGACGATATCGGCAAGATCATTAACTATATCGATGAAGAAGGTGTTGGTGTCGTGCCCTATATCATGGTAGAAGGAGAGGATAAGGGCATCCGCCATACGTTCCGGGTAACCGAGGACAAATTTGCCACGGGATCCGATAAGACCCTCGTTAACCATCGTTCTTATTACTATATGGCGGTAGCCTATGCTTATAACAATTACAAGACCTATGATCCCAACGATCCGCTGGGATTGAATACCCAGGTGGGTGGCCAACCGATCATCGGTCAAAAGATCCCTTACCTGGAAGGCAGGAACAATGTAAAGGTATACACGGCTATTCCTCATATACCGACGATGGAAAGGGGCGGAACCAATATTAACTCCGAATACGGGGATGCCGCTCAAATTACCCGTATCGAAGGACAAGGCAACGGAAGTTTTGTGCTTGACTTTGATGAAGCTTCCCGAAATGCCATCCTTAACAGCAGCAATCATATTGTTAAAAATCCCAAATACGAATTGAACTCCGGTCCCCTTTCCGTTAAAGTAACGGATCCTATGAATGTATCGGGGCTGGATTATGAGATCAGAATGGATGACCTGGTGTGGTTACGGGCCGACTCTGCAACCTCCGGCTATGAGCCGGCTATCGGTGATGAGTTGAGGTCTCTCAATGGCCTGAAACGCTTCAGGATCACCCGGATCATTGAAGCGGAGTCAAGCTCTTTTATCAACGATACCGCCTCTCAAAATCCATTCCTGTATTCCAATGTATCTTTTGTAGCCATCGATCCTTTATCGGCTAATATCGAGTATTTCGAAGCTGACGATACAGTGATCATCAATGGCACTGACACGGTGATGATCGACGGTGAAGTGATGCGATCCGAAGGCTGGACCCTTTGGGACCGTGCCAGCACCAGCGCTTATATTACTTCGAACGAGGTTCCCGTATCGGGTGAAAATGA
>JANQFB010000166.1 GCA_028278085.1 Chitinophagales bacterium | reverse complement strand
GAAGGATGATTCATGCTTTTAAGCTTCCCGTTAATGGTATAAATATAATCAATGCCCTGCAGGTTTTCGCCGATCTCCTTTCGCTTTAGCGGACCATGCCGGTAATATTGGTATCGCGCCAACACTTGACGGGAAGCATCTGCTTTTTCCAGCTCCACTTCTTCTAATCTTAGATCCGCATCATACCGGAAATGATGCGCGAGGTATTCGCTGGTAACCGGGTCTTTATCCGGGGTATGTTGTTGATAAAAGCTGGACAGCAATTGTCCGGTCAATGGGGCATACGTATAATCCAATGTTTTGAGCTGTTGGTCGATTGATGGATTGTGTTGCACAAAATCAGCGTCCCTGAATTGCTGCACCATAAATTCAGGCTGCCCGAGGCGGTTATAGCCATACCACGAGGCGGTTTCATCGTTTTCGGTCTTGACCACCTGTCCGTCGGTAAAGCGAGGTTGGTATTGATTGTTATGGCTCCAGGAGGTGGGATACTGTTCAGTTTGGGGTAGTTGGTCATAAAAGCTATAATGCTGCTGGGTACAGTGGCTATCATTGAGGCCATCCAGCTCATCGGCCACATCCAGCACGCTTGCAGCGCCTGCCGGTAATTTGGGTTGTTCCTGCTCGTTTTGGAACCAGGCGCTTTGCGGGGAGGATACATATTCCCCGGTTTCTATGGGCCGGCCGCTTTGATCATAGTTGGTATAGGAGAATTTGTTGTCGATACGCTGTTGCGCATTTTGAGAGAACCGCAGCTTACCCTCTTTGTCATATAAATATTCGGTCAACCCCTCATCCGGACTTTGGGTAGTAATGAGCAAACCAAGAGAGTTGTATTGATAAAAGGTAGCCATTTGATGTTTGCCGGGTTGCTTGCAATCGACGCCTTTGGGAGAAACGGTCTTTCTTAATTGCCCGGCCAGGTCATAATAATTGATCGTCCATTGGCTGTAGTCGGTTTCATAGCGAACCAAAGCTTCCGGAACCTCGATCCTAAAACCGGGATAGGCTTGTGCCAGTTGTTCGATATCATGGATCAAAGCATCACGGTAGGAAAAGACTATTCGCAGCATTCGGGTGCCGAGCGCTGATTTGCTTTGCGACAGGTTGACTTTCCGGCTTTGGGGATCGAGCTTATAATCCTGTCCCTGCACCAGTAACTTATCCGTTTGCAGGTCTGTGATGCGGTAAGTAATATCCTGCGGATCGACCGGGGCTTGCTGTAAGCGGCCATTGATAACAATGCTTCTCAGGGGCAAAGGCAGCTCCATTGTGGTATAGGTGGCCAGGGGCAAATGAATGTCCACACCTTGGGTGCCTTCATAACTCATGGAATTGGTAACGACCTGGTTGGGACAAGCTGTTTTCACCCCGCTCACACAACTGGCGATTAACTGACCGGAAGTATTGGTATAACTGATGGCTTCCTGTCCGTCTTCATTGATGGTTATGGTTTTGATCGCCCGGATACTGTTGGCAAAGAAACCGGTTTTTTTGACAGTACCGGTGGTTGAGGCAGTTATGGGCAGGGGTAAAGATTGAACTATTGTAAAATCATTGGGATCCACTTTTACGCGATAGTCCTGATATAGGCCATAAGCATACTGCAGCTCGTTTCCGCTGGTCATCGAATAGATTTGGGTTTCATGACCGTTACCCATGCGATAGGCTTCTCCGGCAGCAGCCGTTTTCCGAACCGTTTGGCCGGGGTCTGCGGTAAAATCGGTTTGAACAAATGGATAGTCTGTAGCCGGAACATAGGGTTCGGCTGTATTTTGATCACTGTAATAATGCCCGATCGTACGGGTGATGGATGGATCGACTGCCTGCGGATTGTTGCGGTTAGCGCCTGTGAAGTCCTGGTAATGATAACGCTGGCCGGTGGCAGCGCTGATCAGCAGATCATTTTTATAGCCCAGGCCGGTTGTTCCGGTAGGAGCCGGAAGGCTTTGAACGGCAGCCCTGCCGAAATCATCAAAGACAGTTTGAGTAGCCAATACTACATTTTCTCTGAGGTTCCGGGTTTGGGATTGCAAACCCCGGCCCAGGCCATCGGTGTAGCTGATGCTTTCTGCAACAAGCCTGCCCTGTGCGTCAAAGGACCGGCTCCGGGTATTGTTATGTTTTTCTCCCGGTTCACAGGGTGGTTCTTCTCCGGTTGGAAAAGGCAGACAAGGCGGCAGGTTTAAC
>JANQFB010000165.1 GCA_028278085.1 Chitinophagales bacterium | reverse complement strand
GTTAAACCTGCCGCCTTGTCTGCCTTTTCCAACCGGAGAAGAACCACCCTGTGAACCGGGAGAAAAACATAACAATACCCGGAGCCGGTCCTTTGACGCGCAAGGCAAACTTGTTGCAGAAAGCATCAGCCACACCGATGCTTTGGGCCGGGGTTTGCAATCCCAGACCCGGAACCTGAGTGAAAATACGGTGCTGGCTACTCAAACGGTCTTCGATGATTTTGGCAGGGCCGCCGTTCAAAGCCTTCCGGCGCCTACCGGAACAACCGGCCTGGGCTATAAAAATGATCTGCTGATCAGCGCTGCCACCGGTCAGCGATATCATTACCAGGGCTTCACAGGCGCTAACCGCAACAATCCCCAGGCAGTCGATCAATCCATCACCGGTACGATCGGGAATTATTACAGCGATCAAAATGCGGCGGAGCCCTATGTTCCGGCTACAGACTATCCATTTGTACAAACAGAATACACGGCAGACCCTGGCCAATCGATCAGGAAAACGGCGGCTGCAGGAGAGGCTTACCGGATGGGGTCAGGCCATGAAACGCAAACTTATACGCTGACCAGCGGAAATGAGCTGCAGTATGTATATGGTTCTTTTTCAGACTATCGCGTAAAAGTGGATCCCAATGATTTTACAATAGTTCAATCTTTACCCCTATCCATGACTGCTTCAACCACCGGCATCGTCAAAAAAACCGGTTTCTTTACCAACAGTATCCAGGCGATCAAAACCATAACGATCAATGAAGACCAGCAAGAAGCCATCAGTTATACCAATACGGCAGGTCAGGTGATCGCCACCTGTGTCAGTGGTATCAAAACAGCTTGTCCCAACCAGGTCGTTACCAATTCCATTAGTTATGAAGGTACCCAAGGTGTGGATATTCACTTGCCCGTGGCCACCTATACCACTTTGGAATTGCCTTTACCCATTCGAAGTGTTGTTGCCGGTGGCCGGTTGCAGCAAGCCCCGATCAATCCGCAGGAGATCACCTACCGGATCACCGACCTGCAAACGGATAAGTTGCTGGTGCAGGGACAGGATTATAAGCTCGATCCCCAAAGCCGGAAAGTCAACCTGTCGCAAAGCAAATCAGCGCTCGGCACCCGAATGCTGCGAATAGCCTTTTCCTACAGTGATGCTTTGATCCGGGACATCGAACAACTGGCACAAGCCCAACCTGGATTTAAGATCGAGGTCCCGGATGCTTTGGTTCGTTATGAGACCGACTACAGCCAGTGGACGATCAATTATTATGACCTGGCCGGGCAATTAAGAAAAACAGTTTCTCCCAAAGGCGTCGATTGCAAGCAACCCGGCAAACATCAAATGGCTACCTTTTATCATTATAATTCCCTGGGTTTACTCATTGCTACCCAAAGCCCGGATGAAGGATTGACCGAATATGTGTATGACACAGAGGGCAAGCTGCGGTTCTCGCAAAATGCGCAGCAGCGTATCGAAAACAAATTTTCATATACGAACTATGATCAAAGCGGCCGGCCGGTGGAAAGCGGGGAATATGTATCCACACCACAAAGCGCCTGGTTTCAAAACGAGCAAGCTCAACCTAAAATCCCTGTAGGCGCAACAAGTGTGCTGGATGTGGTGAATGAGCTGGATGGCCTCGATGATACCCATTGCACCCAACAGCATTACACCTTTTATGACCAACTACCCCAAACCGAACAGTATCCCACCTCTTGGAGCCATAACAATCAATACAAACCTCGCTTTACCGACGGACAAGTGGTCAAAACCGAAAATGAAGAAACCGAATCGTGGTATGGCTACAATCGTTTCGGGCAAACCGAATTTATGGTGCAGCAGTTCAGGGACGCTGATTTTGTGCAGCACAATCCATCAATCGACCAACAGCTCAAAACCCTGGATTATACCTATGCCCCGCTGACCGGACAATTGCTGTCCACCATTTATCAAAAACATACCCCGGATAAAGACCCGGTTACCAGCGAATACCTCGCGCATCATTTCCGGTATGATGCGGATCTAAGATTACAAAAGGTAGAGCTGGAAAAAGCAGATGCTTCCCGTCAAGTGTTGGCTCGATACCAATATTACCTGCATGGTCCGCTAAAGCGAAAAGAGATCGGCGAAAACCTGCAGGGCATTGATTATATTTATACCATTAACGGGAAGCTTAAAAGCATGAATCATCCTTCATTGAACAGCAGTCTCGACCCCGGACAGGATTCAGGCCCGGGCAACCCGGATTTCTTTGCTGATGTATTCGGCATGAGTTTGGATTATCATTTGGAGGATTACCAGCGAAGTGGAACCAACATTCAAAGCGCCAGTGATAAAACTGCACCCGGATATTTCAACGGCATGATCCATGCACAGCGCTGGAAGATCAGGGATGCCAATACGATAGAGCGAATGGGACAAAGTCCAACGCAATTGATCAGCCAGACTAAAGAACAATTGATCCAGCGATACGAATATGATGAGTTGAACCGGATCAGCTCTTCCACCTTTGGGGTATTTGACGCCAGCGCAATTTCGATCAGAACCCTTGACGATTTTAAGGTACAGGCCATCACCTATGATCCCAACGGAAATATCCAAAGCTTGAAACGCAACGGCTACAACGGGAAAGTGGGCTTAGAAATGGATGAATTGCAGTATAATTATTCCCCGAACACTAACCAGTTAAGCTCAATTACTGACCTCGCCGATACCAAAAGCAGCTATGGCAATGATTTCACCACCAAATCCGGCACAAATTTCCAGTACAACGCCGTCGGTCAGTTAACCCAAAGCGACCCGGAAGGGGTGCAAAGCATTGCTTATAATGCCTTGGGCAAAGTTGAAAAGGTAGTATTCACCAATCAAAACATCGCACAATACCTTTACAATGACCGGGGGATTAAGGTAAAGACCATATTCACCGAAGCACAAACCAACGCTACGAAAACGCAGTGGTTTACCACTGATCCAGCGGGTAGCATCCTTTCGGTTTATGAATATGAGAACCAGGGCGGTAGTTTTATCCTAACCGAACAGCCATTATATGGTGATGCGCGATTAGGCGTATGGGACAAAACCACCGGCCAATTGAACTATGAACTGACCGATCACTTGGGCAATGTCAGAGCGGTGGTAGCCCACGACAATGGCCAACTGGCCATCCAATCCTACACGGATTATTATCCCTTCGGCCAGGCGATGCCGGGCAGGAGTTTCAACAGTAAGGATTACCGATTTAATTACCAAGGTCAGGAAAGCGCCGAAGGTATTGACTGGACGAATTTTGAGCTGCGGATGTATAATGCCTCACTAGGTAGGTTCAACATACTCGATCCATATGAGCAATATCATTCGCCATATGCAGGCATGGGGAATAATCCGGTGAATGGGGTGGATCTGGATGGGGGTTATTTTATTCAGTTTGCTTCGGAAGAAGGAGGTGTTGTTGGAGGGAATAATTGGATTGACCAAGGTTTTGATGAAGCGCATAATCAATGGCGGAGAAGTGTAAAATTTGGAATAGATGCTGGCGGAGGTTCCGGAGGTCTTGGATTTGGAAGGGGCGGTCCAACGCTCGGAGGATTGAGTGCGGCTTATGGTAGTTATGGAGGATACCGTAGTGCATTGCTAGGAGGTTACGCGCTGTCCGATCCGGAGGCCTTGAATGCAGACCAATTGTTTGGCAATTACCTTGAAGCAGTAGATGAGGTTACAAGCCAGGGATTTCAATACGATAAAGGCGCAGGACAATTTACAATAGATCGGTATCAGGCATATAATAATGCTTTGTATAGTAATTATGGCAGGAGAAAAGGTAGTGCCGGATTTGAAATAGTAACCGAAGTATCAGACCATCCGTTTTCTTTGATTGATATTAATAGTGGTTTAAGTTCAGGTGAAATTGGGATATTGCTGGCAGGCTATGGGAGTAATGATCAAGTAAGCAACTTTACCTTGTCAAAACTTGCTTTGGGAACAGGAGGATTGTTATATGGAATTGGTGAAAATGTAATAGCTAATGAAAAAGCTGGATATTGGCTAGGAAAAAATGGAAAATATAATTCTTATACTTGGGGAGGAAATGAAGCTACAGGTAGTAGATCGGGCGCTCTGAAAGCCTCCAGAACATTTAAACTGGCTGGTAGGGCAACATTTTTTCTTGGTGCATTTATAGGTACTTATGAAGGAATAGATCATTTTAGAAATAAAGATTATTTACAATTCGGAAAATCTGGGTTAGATATTACAATGGGTGCAATTTCAGCTTATGGAAATGTTCCCGGATTAATTATTGGTGGAACTTATTTCCTTGTAGATGCTACAATGAGTATATATACCAATCAATTAATCATGAATTCATCATTTGCTAATATTGAATTAATTAAGGCGAGAAGTAAGGACCCAAGATTTGGAGGTATTAAATAATGTGGAAACGATATAAATATATATATTACTGGTTATACAGCTGGAACCGTGATATGTGGAAAGATAAAAGCGATTTACCAGAATTTAATGCGGTGGTTGGAATGTCGCTAAGTTTAGCATGTATTGCAGCATCGCTTGGGGTTATAGTAGAATTGATTACTGGAATCCAATTAATACCGCCAGGATTGCCAAAAAAAGAAGTAGCAATTACTGGAATTATAATATTGGCAATTCATTACCTTGTTTTAGTCCATAATGGTAGATATAAAGAAATAGAAAAGGAGTTTTGTAACGAAACAAAAGAAGAACGGAAACGAAAAGGACGCTGGGTTCTATTATATGCATTTGGTTCAATATTGTTTTATATTGCTTTATTGTTCTTTGGTATTTGGATGAAGAATTGATCAAAGTGGAAGTTATTTTATCATTGATTCCACCATAGGTATTGGCAATGCTTATAGGTCTCAGG
>JANQFB010000141.1 GCA_028278085.1 Chitinophagales bacterium | reverse complement strand
CACCAGCTACGATGTGTTGGTGACGGATGCCGCCGGTTGCGAGCAGCGGCTCAATATGTTTGTGAATGTAATCGATGTTTCCTGCTATTCGCCCCGGGGACAACAAGGTTATTACACCTGCTATATCCCTACCATGACCACCAGGTGTAATCCTATACAACCGCCCGGTGGTGGTGGGGTGGTTGTCTTTCCCCCTCCGGGCCGGGGAGGCGGGGGATCCTTTTTTCCTCCCGGGCCCTCCTTTCCTCCTTCACCGTTGGTCCCGCCGCTGATGCTTCCGCCGGGAAGTTTCCGGCCGGGCCCCTGCCATATCGATCCCTGCAATGATCTTCAATTCCCAACGCCGCTGGTGAAGACCATGCCTGAACCGATGGATGAGGAGCTATCCCGACCGGAGATCGGCGCCTATCCGAATCCTTTTGCCGAGGCAACGACTATCCGTTTCGTGATGCCCCGGGATGATGAGGTGGTGATCAGCATATATAATGCTGTCGGTGCAAGGGTAGCGATCCTATTCCATGATCAAGTGGATCAAGGGATCCCCTATGAAGCGGCCTTCCATAAAGGAAGTCTGTCGGGAGGGGTATATTATTACGAGGTTCAGACTGCTTCGGGCTACCGGTTCACGGATAAATTGGTGCTGATCAAATAGGTTGGCAGAGCCTTGATATCATGAAGCCTCCATAGCGTAGTTATGGGGGCTTTTTTTTGTGATTTATTTGAAGATGGGGTGGACCTGGGGAACCCGGGATTTGGAATTAGGAGATGGTGATTGATTCAATGGTCTGACCATGGAAAATGGTTTTCAAATTATAAATCACTTATATAATACATGAGATTATTTTATATTTACAATAATTAATCAATTCGATATAGTGCGAATAAAGTGCATGCACTTTATTCGGTTGTTGGCAGTTATTAAATGAAAAAGCGAAGTACAAATATAAATCAACATTATGTTCCTAAATTTTATTTAAGAAATTTTTCAAATGCTCGGGGAAAGTTACATGTATATGATATTGTTAGGGATAATCATTTCGTAACATCTCCTGCAAAGGAATGTTATGAAAAGTATTTCTATGATATCAACACAGAGTTATTTAAATTATTTTCGGACTCAGAACAGAATTACGAAGAGCTAGTTGATGATAAGATAAGAACATTGAATGAGGAGATTTCATCAATACTATTGAATTTCTTGAAAACCATAAAAGACACAAAAGAAGATTTTCAATTCGAACGGGATGATAGAAATA
Organism: Chitinophagales bacterium; assembly: GCA_028278085.1. Classification (GTDB taxonomy): domain Bacteria; phylum Bacteroidota; class Bacteroidia; order Chitinophagales; family JANQFB01; genus JANQFB01. The sequence continues at coordinate 12,567 of JANQFB010000141.1, read as the reverse complement.
AACTGTATAATTTTATAGTTCTGCAGGCTATAAGAACACCATTTTATCGTGATAATCTGAGATATCTTAACGTACCTTTTTGTTTAAAAACAGGACTTTCAGGAGAGTTAGGTGATGAAAAAACTCAGAACTTCATTCATAACCTTTTAGTTCTGGGTGTTTTAAATAAACTTCATAATATAGACTTTCACTTAAATGAATTATACTATACAATATTTGAGCATTTAATAGAGGAGATATTAGATTTAAAGAGACAACTAGAGAAATCGGGAAAACTATTTTTGGTTAATAAAACCTCAAAAGAGTTTATATGCTCAAGTTCACCAATTAATGTTTTATGGAAAAATAATCCTTTCGCATTAACTAAGGGACTTGTTACAACATTTGATAATAATAAACTATTCGACATTGGAAATTTCTTAGAATTTCAAACAATTTATCTACCAATTTCTAGTGATGTAGCTATATTTCTTTTTGACAAAAGATACAATGCAAGCTTAACAGCAATGAATCAAGGGATTGGACTTATTCATGAATGGAATTCAGATTTATTGCTAAACCTTAATTATAGTACAATGCTTAAGAATGGACATAAAATATATTCTGCATCAGGAGAATACGATATGATGATTCAAATGTGCAAGGACAGAATAAATCCAAGGATGAATTTCAGATTTGGAGATGTATAAATAACAACTGCTAACGAAAAATATAGGGCATTGGGCGGATGATGCTAAATTTGAGAGGTAAAAACCATTACTAAAACATATGACGGTTTGATACAGAAGTGAATTGAAATGCCCAACGCCCCATATTCAGACCGTTATTGTTTTGCATCAAAAAGCCTTATTACGATTATATGTATAAAGCTGCATTCCTGTTTTCCAACCTAACACGATGAAAGCGAGCAAGAATTTTCATGAAATATTTGACTTAATTGTTCAAGCAAAACAGCAAGCTATTCTTGCTGTAAATTCTGAACTCATCAATCTATATTGGAACATTGGGAAATATATAAGTGAAAAGACCATTGCTGAAAATTGGGGAAAAAGCATCGTAAAAAATTTATCAGATTACATTCAGGAAAAGGACGCAAGTATCAAAGGGTTTTCCTCCCAGAACCTATGGAGAATGAAGCAATTTTTCGAGGCCTATTCCGGGAAGGAGAAGCTCTCCTCACTGACGAGAGAAATTGTTGGACGAATAATATGCTTGTCCTTTCAAAAAGTAAAACTGAAACTGAACGTGAGTTTTATTTGAATTTAGCCATTACTGAAAGATATAGTTCCAGAGAACTTGAAAGACAAATTGATAGTGGAATATATGAAAGAGTGATTTTGTCAGGATCAAATGTCTCGGCAGTGCTGAGAGAAATTCATCCCAAATCAACAGAAATCTTTAAAGATAACTATGTCCTTGACTTTCTTGCTTTGCCCCATCCCTTTGTGGAAAAGAATTTAAGGGTTTCAATTGTCAACCATCTTAAAGACTTCATACTTGAATTTGGTAAAGATTTTGCTTTTGTAGGCCAAGAATACAGGATGCAGGTCGGAAACAAGGACATTGCTCAATATGAAACAAAGCTAATTAACAAAAAGCTTCTGAAGAAAAAGCTACAAGAGTTTTACGAACTGGCAGACAAAGAGGAAACATAAACGATCCTTCCAAAAAATCCCGGCAAATAATATATTTGAGGCATAAATGCAAAACTGCATTTACCGGATGATCCTTAAACTGCTACGTCTCCTACCATCACCCAATTATGGAGTCCGGGGAATCTGATGATCTTTTCCGCTACCTGCTTAGCCTTGAAAAGTTAACGAGTATGCATGAAACGACAACGCCTACCCATGGAAGGTATCGCCACGAACATGGTAAATTGATGTTCATTCGTCATGATCTGTATGAAGCAGGGGCCTTTCCGGAAAACATTTGGGGCAATACGATGAAATGGCCCCCCGAAATGATGGCGATCAAAGAAAGGGTAGAACAATTTACCGGTCATCAATTCGATGTATGTGTTTGTGTTTATTATCCTGATGGCAATTCGGGGGTAGATTACCATTCTGATTATCCCGCTTTCGGAGATACTTCCTATATAGCTTCCGTAAGTGTGGGAGAAGAACGGGAGTTTTGTTTGAGGGAAAAAGAATCCTTCAAAGTACATAAACTGAGCCTGCAACAAGGCAGTTTATTAATTATGGGGGATCAATGCCAGGAGCGCTATGAACACAGTTTACCACATAACCCCGTCTATAAAACGCCAAGGGTAAATATGACCTTTAGAAAATATGGCCGGGTTGGTCAGAGTAGCCAACCATAGATCAAAGAAACCCTCTTATCCATCAACTGAGTTAAACCAAATTCAAATAAATTATGGACAATATCAAAGAAGCCTTCCCGGAGATCATCGACCGGCATCCCAGCGCAGCCATTCCTTTGGAAGGGGTTACTTCCCGCTTAATACAAGCCGGCCAACAACAATTCATCTTTATGGCCTTCGATAAGGATGTGGAAGTGCCCATGCATGCACATAACGCCCAATGGGGGGTTGTACTGGAAGGAGAAATGGAACTGACCATCGACGGAAACGTCCGGCAGTTAAAAAAGGGCGACAGCTATTACATTGGCAAAGATGTTCCCCACGCTGCTAAGATCAAAAAGGGTTATCAAGATCTGACCTTGTTCGACCAGGCCGATCGGTATCAGGCGCAAGTATAAAGCAGATCGGACTTTTTCTTCAGCTTTGTGATGATACGTTGGAATAGATCCTGGTTTCTAAATGCTCAGGCTTGATGAAAACCCTCAGAAGAGCTTCACTGGTATCAACAACGAAATTATATGATCCCAAATAACGAAGATGAAAGACTTACAACACATTGAAATAGCCTTATTTAATGAAATAGCCAACCTCATTGAGCAGCGAAAAGTCCAAGTGGTTTCACAAGTAAACAGCGCGTTGACCTTACTATTTTGGCAGGTTGGCAAACGCATCAATAGCTTCGTTTTGGAACACCAAAGGGCTAAATATGGCAAGCAGATTGTCGTGACAGTGTCACGACAATTGGAACAGCAATACGGACGCAACTTTGAAGAAAAGTATCTGCGCAGGATGCTACAATTTGCAGATACTTTTGCCGAATCGGATCCGATCTAATAATGACAACACCATAGGCCCACGGAACAAACCACCTACACCTCCTGCACAAATACCCTATTGATCGGCTGGTCCTGGGGTTTTCCTTCCTGTAATTGGCCGATGAAACGGGAGTGTGCGGTAACAATGTCCTGAACGGATTTGTCCCGGAATCTTTTGGCCAGTTTGGGTTTGAACTGTTCCATGAAGGGAAGATCAGCCTCTTTATAATAGCTTTCCAGGAATAGGATATTGATCTGCTGCTTGTTGAAAATATCGATAAAATCGGATTCCCTCAACCGGTTTTGGCTGTTGAACCGGCCGGAGATAAAGTTTTTGAAGACGAAGTCGCTGTATTGCAGGTAATGTAACCGGGCGCCATCGGGATTATTTCTATTGTGCTGGAGATTGATATCGTTTTGATCCGTTTTATGAAAAATGATCGCCTCCGGCTTCAATAAATGTTCACTGATATGTTGTAAACCGCTGATCAGGTCTTTTTCGGGGATCCGCTGCAGGATCGACTCCGAATAGAACATGTCGATGGACTTTTTTTCGATAGGCAGGTGATGCGACAGACAGGATTTGGCGATAAAATATTCAATGTTCAAATGTTCCAGGAGTTGCGCAACGCCGGTAAATTCTTCGGATGCCGTTTTGAAGGCTTCCCACCGCCGGTCGACAGTTGCAGGATCTCCGATAGCTTTCACCTTATCCAATACCTCCGGGGCATCGAAATAAGGGATCTCCACCATCATATTTTCCAATTCCAGGTATTGATAATGATCGAGGGTATAGATCTTATCCACCCCTAACAAATGCAGCAACAACAGGTCGATCCCATGCCAGCCGGTACCATATTCCAAGATCGTTTTCCCCGCAAAATCGAAACCTGTTTTCTCCCGGATAACTTTAAAATTATTGAGCCCTTTCAATATCCTGGGGGTGGGTTCATCGCGTTCCACAATACTGCCGCGGATAAAGCGGGTCAGCCGTTCATTCAAAGCAAAACCCATTCTACCGGGGATCAATCCAACAAGGTTCTGGATGCCGACTTTCACCCGCCAGTCGTTTGCGATTTTTTTGATCATGATTGGTAATTGCGTGGATTTGGGACTTACCCGTATGGGAAAAGAATCCTCAAACGGACACAAAAGTAGCTAATTTACGGGTAAATCAAGCGTATGAAGTTTGTGGTATCGAACAAACGGATCCCGAATAATCTATTGATGGACTTTGGAGAGCATGGGCATCCCGCCATTGGTAAAAACCGCCTGTGGCTCGGCGATCGTGCCTTGACGCCGCTGCTGCAGGCTAACGGTCAGGGCATTATCCCAGTTGACCTGACGTTCGGCCTGATCCAGGCTCAGGAAGTCGAAATCGTTGATCAGCTTTTCAAATTTTGGAAATGCCTTTTTTAAGCCGACATATGACTTGAATTTCCGGATCTTAGACAGATCCTTGATCATCGGCTGCCCGTAATCGAAATCGCGCGGGTGGAAATATGTCATCACATATTTGGATTGCCGCATCATATTTTTGATCAGCCAATAGGGATAAAAGCGGAAGTAACCCCCGCCGGAAAATACGATGTCAGAGCTTTTCACCCGGAATACATTCATCGGAAACTCCTTGATCATTTCACCCCTTACATTGATCAGGAAAGGCTCTTTGATATCGAAATTGACGATCCCGCCATGCGCCCGTTTGGCCGGGAACACGGAACAATCCGTTTCGATCCCTAATTCCAGCAAATATTCAAAGGCCCATAAGCTTTCCTCTTTGATGGAAAAACCAGGGGCACGATAGGTCGTGATCTTTTTGCCAGTGATATCTTCGATGGTTTTGATCGAGCGCTCCAGGTCATTTTTAAAACTTTCCCGATCCTGTTCGAAAACCAACTGGTGCAAATGCGAATGGGAGGCAATTTCCCCGCCAAAGGCATCGATCTGACGGATGATCTCCGGGTACTTCTCCGCGATCCATCCCAGGCAGAAAAAAGTAGCTTTCTGATCGTTTTTGGCCAGTAGGTCCAGTATCTTATCCATATTCCGGTGGATCCTGCTCTCATAATTCAGCCAATTGGTTTCGGTTTTCGTAGATTCATTATCCAGAATATGAAACCACTCTTCGATATCAAAGGTTAGTATATTCACGTTGTGCTTTCTTTAAATAGCTAATCTGAACTTCGTACAATGCAAGCGTAAAGTGTAAGTGTCAATCACTTAATTAGGAAGAGCTTTTCAACAGCGGTTGATTGAGATGCCAAAATTATAAAAACTTCCTATAAGCGCAAAAACTTTTTTATCTGCCGAAATCTGTCCATAGGATAACCGGCTTCAACACTACACACCAATATCGCTCTATGCTTTTGACGGCATAATGATAGATAGATGAAATTAACCCATTATTGGTTGCATCCGCATCAAAATAGTTTAACAAAGTTTTAATTATGGACCGAATGAAAGTTGCCGGGGAAGCGCAGGATCGGGGGAAAAGCGCTTAATAGAATTTTTTTCCCTGCTTCAGGAATGCTTCCACATCCTTTCGCTCCGGGAAAGAGAAATAGGTCTGTTGTTTCTCATCGTTCTCGATCAGGGTTACCGCATCTTTCTGGATGAGGTCCACAGATTCCAGGATCGCTTCCATACCCACCTGTTTGGTATGTTTGATGAGGGCTTCCAGCGACCGGTCGCCGATCTCCACCCGCTTCTGTACGATGATGGGCCCGCTGTCGATCCCTTCATCGACATAGAAGACGGAAACGCCGGTATATTTTTCATTGTTTTTCAGCACCCAAAAGGTCGGCATCAAACCCCGGTATTTGGGCAATAGCGCGGTATGCAGATTGATACAGCCCTTGGGGCAAAGCTCGATCAATGGTTTTCTGAAGATCTGGTTCCCCTGGACGGAAATCAACAGATCCGGCTGATAGGCTTTGATCTTCGCCAGCGAATCGGCATGATTGATCTTTTTTTCCAGCCGGATAACCGGTATTTGATGCTTTTCCAGGACCTTATAAACCTTTTTGCCGGCATCCAGCTTGTTCATCAGGAATTTCCAGCCGAACCGGAGCAGGAATTTCCAACCGAAGATCTTGCGGGTATGATTAAGCCTTTGCAGCGTACTTTGCTTTTTCCCATGAGGGGAAGGATCAAAAACGACACAGGAAACGATGGTAGAGTGTTCCGGGAAATTCCGGATCAGAAAATCAATATTTTCAGCCAGATAAAAAGGTTCGTCCTGTGTTATTAACGTCACTTGCATGGTTCCGGGCTTAAGATTTTACTAATGCTTCCAGCATATCATACATTTTCCGGGCTAAATGCGAACGGTCGAAGTCTTTGGCCATGGTCTCACAGTTTTGCCGGATCTTTTGGAACAGTTCGGGATCTTCCCGTAAAGCGTTGATCCGCGCGATCAGATCACCGGGATTGTCGGGCTCGAAACATAATCCCGCCTCATATTGGTCGACGATCTCCCGGGCCTGGCCTTCCACGCCCAATAGGATGGGCTTCCCGAGGGCTACCGCCTCGAAGATCTTCGAAGGGATCACTGTTTTAAAGGTATCGCTTTTAGCCAGCGGTACCAATGCCGTATCGATAACCGACCAGTATTTGGGCACCTCATCTTTGGACACCGGATCCAGGAAACTTACATTGGTCAGGCCCTTTTCTTTCGCGATGGCCATGATCTCTTCTTTCTCGGCACCATCCCCGATAAACAGGAATTGCACACCCGGATCGGGCAATTGATCCAATCCCTGCACCAGGTTACCGAGTTTCTGGCAAACGCCATGTGTGCCGATATAGCCCACGGTAAACTTCTGATCCAACTGCAATTTTTCCACAAGAGCGGCGTCTTTGCCATTGCTTTGAAATTGATCCAGGTTAACCCCGTTGGTTACGATCGTTATCTTATCCCCATCGATCCCTCTTTCGATCAAATTCCGTTTAAAGGCAGGCGTCAGGGCTACCACGAGGTCGGCATGACGATAGAGGTATAATTCAATTTTCTCCAGCCAATCCAACACTTTGGAGCTGCTCATGGCGCCAACCGAACGGATGGTTTCAGGCCAAAGATCCCTTAATTCAAACACCCATGGCTTCCGCTTGAACACCGATAAGGCATAGCCGGCCCAGGTGGTAAAAAACTGGGGAGATGTGGCAACGATCACATCTGTTTTCAAAAAAAGCCCGGCCCAAAAAGCCGTAAAGGCAAAGCTGATATAATCCAGGATCCGTTTCAGGAATCCTTTGTTGGCCGCAATATAGGTCCAGACCCGGATCACTTTGATCCCATCGATCGTTTCGGTTTGCTTCAGACGGTTGCGGTAGCCGGGATATACTTTTCCCTGGGGAAAATTCGGCGCACAAGTGATGACGGTAACATCCACACCCATCTTCACCCACTGCAGGCAGTGTTCATAGGTCCGGGAAGCAGGTGCATTCACCTCCGGAGGAAAATTGTCGGTGAGGAATAAGATCTTCATATATAAATGTCAGTCGTCAGTTGATCCTGAAATTGAATGGCCAGACATTTTGCCGGCAGCCTTAGGTTGAATGCCTGCGCGAAATTATAACTTTTAAGGGACAAGTGCTTTACGCCGGTAAATTTTAGCCGGACCCCTTGGGCGACCACTTCATCCTGATCGATCTCAAATGCCGTGCAGGAAGGATGGAAATGGATATAGGCTACCCCCCCACCGGTTACCTTATCGATGATCCGCATCTGCTGGTCGGAGCATTCGAACGACCGGGTGTGGATACATCCCAGGCGACGGTAACCGTCGTGGCTGGCTTCCACGCCAGACACCGTTTCCCGGAGGTCTTTGATCCGGGCACGCTTACCGACCCGGAAACTGGCCCAAACTTCACTCTGATCGGTATCATTGATCACAACGGTATTATGGCTTTCGGTCGACCGTTCCATTAGGCGGATATCATTGGCCTCATAGGTGCTGGTACCGGTATCGGTAATAAAAGGCTTACCGCCTACCTGCATTTCAAAAGTAAACATATCGGCATGGGCGTGTCCGGGAATATAGTCCGGGCCGATCGGGCCGACATCTACCAGGCATTCATAGCTTTCCTTCTGAAACCGCCGGTATCCGCTGACGCCAAGCGGCAGTTGGGGGATCTCAAGTCCCAGCCGACCGGCATAATCGAACAATTGCCGGCTTCCGGGCGTGATATCAGGAGCGCTGTCATTGAACATCGGGATATCACCATTGCTAAAAGTCAGGTTTTGCAGCCATCCCAGCATAGCCTCGGATCTATCTTTCAACAAAGCAGTAATATCGGACCCGAAAAGCGGGTTATGGCTGACCAGGTTATAGCAATCCAGCATCCGGAGCAGCAGGATCTGATGGTACATGGGGCTCAGTTCAAAATGCCCGCCATCCGGGAGGATCTGCTCCCTGAGTTGTGCCGTTAAGATCTGAACAGCCTTTTTAAACAACTTTCGATCCTGGAAATAAATGGCGCCGAACAGCAAGCTGAAGGCATTTTCCAGCAGATGGTTGCCCATCAGGTGGTATTCAATGCTCCGGCCCAACAATTGATATTGGGCATACAGATGCTCGTCGATGGCCGGATCCTCCACCTGGTGGCGGATCAGAAATTTGATCCAGTTGATAGCTCGCAAGGAGATAGGATAAGGCTCCCATCCTACCTGTATCCTTGACGTATCTGCTATAAAAGTCCGGATCAGGGCCAGGCCTTCCTTCTTTGACATATCGGGCTGCCCCAAATAGTCGAAGTAGTTCAGGTTATAGGTCCACAGCTTGCCGTGGTCGGCGAAATTCCAATCGATCGATCCGCTAAAGGTAACCGGTTGATTTAAGAAGGTGAAAGTTTGATCACGCCGGGATACGGCATTGGATAAGGATGGAGCCAGGGCCAGGGATCGAGCCTTTGAGACAGGCTTAGCTTTGATCGATAAGTTTGGTGGTTGAAGTCTGTTCCGGAAGGCATAATATACCCGCCAAAGAAATTGGGAGGGTTTCAGGTATTTCAGCGTATCATAATACAGGCCTATCTTACGCAGGGAAGGCATAGGCGTTAAAAATAGCTGTGGAAGTTGTTGAAGTTATATTTTAACCCGGCGATGATACCGGTATTGGTAAAAGCAGAAGGCCCTTCGCTATCCCGGTAGAACAACCGTAACTCCAACCAAATATTGTGTCTCAACTGGTAGGCATTCTTCCACTCGGCAAATGTTACGGTCGAGCGAACACCCTGTCCGGTTACATTGCCCTCGTCCTGCTCACGGCTGGTATAGCTCAACAGGATATTCGAGCCCCAGTTACTGCCGCTGGTATCCACACCCGTGGTGATCATAAAGGCCGTTAATGTGGTGGTGAACCGTGGCAATGGCTGGTAGCGGATCACACCCAGGATCTCCGTAAAATTGGCACCATAGGGATGAGCTAGCGGAACATTGTAATGGGCATAACTCTGGGAAGCTTCCCGGTGGGAATAGGTATATGGCCTCACAAAATTATATTCCGCCTGCAGGTCCAGGTTCCTGATCCCCAGGGCATCGATATATTTGCCGCCCAACTGGTAGCCGAATTTATTGGCCCACCAGCCGGAATTGCTCAGGAGCCTGCCAAAAACAAACTCATCGAGGATCAACTGACCGTTCAATTGCAAGTGTTTGGCGATGATGGCATTAAAATTCAGTCCGACCAGCATATTATCATGGGCGCTGTTGGCCCCTTCTATCGACCGGTACAAGATGATCGGGTTCAAATAATTCAGGTCATAGCTGCCCTTCGACAAGGAATCGCCGCGGTGGAAAACCACCGTTTCCATCAAACCGATATTTAAGTTTTTGGTGATATTCACATTCAGCATATGGGCGGCAGCATACTTCCGGCCGAAGTTCTCCGAGCCACTGAATTCGGAAAAAGCGTCTGTATATTCCGAAAAAATATTGACATAGCTGATCTTGCCGATCCGGGTATTGACCTTCAGGAAAAGCGCTTCGCGGCTGAAGCCTGACAATAAGATGCTGCGAAAGCCATTGCCGATGAAATTCTTATCGTGCCCGAATTGCAGGTCCACGGCTTTGATGGGGGAAAAAGTAAAATACCCGGTGGCAATATTAAAATCATAGCCATCCGATTTAAAGGGTTTCAAAAATCCGGCTCCGGGGAATACGACATTGGAATCCACAAAGGCATCGAAATATTGAGGGTATTTTACCTGGTTCTCGATCAAGGAGGAATAAAATCCCAGCTTTTTGGCGATGTGGCCTCTCACGACAACGCCACGGGTATTATGCCCCAACAGGCTGCTGGAAGGTGAAAACTCATTACCGGCAAATAAACCTAAGATCGGGTTGATATAAACCACGGAATTGCCTTTTTTATAGCCATAAAAGACCGCCTTATCGCGATAAATATGCTTCAGGATCGGCTTTTTCGATTGGCCCGCCGGTCCTTCGTACCATTCCGGATTATCGGCTTTCAGGTATTGCAGGTTAAAGCTGTCGACCCTGGACAAGCTCATATCCATAGAATCCAGTTGATGTAGGAAAGCGGCAATATACTTCCGGTTATAGGGCTTGATCGTCGAAAAAATATCCCCCGACAACCGGCCTGAGCGGATCTGGTAACGATCGATCAGGATATGATTGTCATCGTTGACTGGCAGATTGGTCCCTTGGGCAAACAAAAATGCCGGGATAGAACAACTCATCCATAAGAACAACAGGGGCAGTGATCTAAGGGTGAAAAGTGGTTTCAACAAACGTTAATTTTTTTTGAAAACTGTGATCAGCACGTTTTTCAGTGCTTTAATATTAAACAGGTTTACGATCCTTTCATAGAAGATACCGAAGGGGTACACCAGGAATAAAAGCCTTAAATACTCAGGCCTTCCCTCGATACGTACGACTTTATTGACGCTAAAGCCTGTTCGCTCCGCAATTTTCCGCTGTTTGCCGGAAGTATTGGCTTTATACAGTGTGGGAAATGTATCGTCTTCATCCCGTCCCCTTAGCTTATTGTAGAACTTATGGAACCAGGTCGGCGTTGAGTTGGCAATGATAGAGGTATAATGGTATTTATTCGGGGTCTTGGTGATGTACAGTCCACCGGGTTTCAGCACCCTGTTCACCTCGTTGAAGAATTTATCCTCATTATCGATATGCTCCAGGACATTGTCGCTGATCACCACATCGAAACTGCTGTCATCGAACATCGGCATATGATCACCCAAACCCACGAAGGCCTTATCCAGGTAAGGATTATCATTGACGCTTTCTTCCGGGTCGAGGCCATAGACTTCCCCGGCAACCCCCTTGAAGTTCATCCACTCGAGTCTGCCGGAACCGGCCCCAAGATCCAGCAAAGTGGTCTTGTCGTCAACATAATTCAGGATCTCTTCCCGGAGCAATCGATCGTCCCAGTTCTTATGGGGGTATTGCGGATAAAAGGTTTTATCCAGAAAATTTACGATGGCGGTATTCATCCTTCCAGGCTTATAACGGTGTTATTCTTCAGGGATTCCAGGATCGTAAAGGTAGCCAGGGTGGTGGCATAAATATCTTCGAAGGTGATGGCCGGCTGACCGGTTTTGACGGCATCCCGGAAGGCTTTGAACTCATTATCGAAGCCCTTATCCTGGTTCATGGCTTTGGTCTTGCTTTTTTTGCTGCCTTTGAACAAAACCAATTCCCGGAAATCGTTCAGTTGAGCGGCAAAATTATCAGCGAATACCTCTATATATTCTTTGGCGAGGTTTTTATTGCCATAGGCATAATAATTGATCACCCCGGTCGAGCCGTTACGGTAATTCAGGATGATGCTGACATTATCTTCATCCGGAACAGACTGGTCATCCTTCCGGACACAGCTTGCCGAAACACTGACCGGAACCTGACCGGTAAGGAAGTTACAGGTATCGATAAAATGGCAAACCTCTCCAATGATGCGGCCACCGCCGATCTCAGGATCCTGTATCCATACATCCTTGGGAATAACCCCGGCATTGATACGGTAATTCACAGACAGCGGCTGATCACCGACGGCTGCTTTGATCTTTTGTACCATCGGCGAAAACCGGCGGTTAAAGCCCACCTGTAACTGCCATTTTCCTTCCTGCTCTTCATAAGCTTTCCGGATATCGTCGAGCTGCTCCTTGTTGATACAAAGCGGTTTTTCTACGAATACATGCTTTCCATTTCGCAGCGCTTGCGCCACTTTGGGGCCATGATCATTGTGCGGGGTTGTAACAAACACCGTGTTGATCTCGGGATCGTTGAAGATGGTATCGGCATCCGTGGTAATATTCTTGAATTCGAATTTCCGGCCGTTGGAATGGGCACTGACGCCGGTAGCCGTACATACGGTCACCAGGTCAAATCCATCCATCTTTTTCAAGCGGGGTAAGATAATGGCTTTGGTGAAGTTTCCCGCACCG
>JANQFB010000132.1 GCA_028278085.1 Chitinophagales bacterium | reverse complement strand
CCCCATTACCCTCGAACCCCTGGGCAAGGAAATGGACATCGTTTCGGAGGTGAAAACCATTACCGATGAGGTCAGGAACGGACACGTGGAAATTGATTTCAGTGTTGGCTTGCCTATCCCGCCGACTTCAGGTATTTATCCTTCCGGGGGACCCACGATACAATATGAAGTCAATCAGCTCAACACCTTTGTTACCTCGAAAGTCATTTCCTATACCCCCGTGGTCAGGTCTGTCAAGACTTTGAGCAATAATACCCTTTCGGAAAAAGTCTTCGCCACCTATGATCCGGTTACCGGAACGCCGTTGGTAACCCGGACCAACGACGAGTTTGATGGCCTGGACCTGGGAGAGGGACATGTGCATAATGGAAAAATGTTCAGCCTGGATTTTCCGGCTTACCATCAATATAAAAATATGGGTACGAAGCTGGGTGAAGGCTATAAGTTCTATTCCAACGATAACCTGGACGACTGTGATACCTGGATGAATATGGTGCCTGATCGCAGCACCTGGCCCTTGTCGAACGATAGGATACACCTGGAAGTGCTTTCCAGTGATTGTGATGCCTGTAAGGTCATTGAAAAATTCAGCATTGGCGACCTGGTACATGTGCAACAGGAAGTTTTTGAAGAGGATCCCGATCCTGCTCTCGTTGGGGATGAACTGGTCGACTGGAGTCCGTCGCCTACCCCTATTGATATGGTGGAAGCAGGTATCTATCATGTAAAAGAGATAGAAAGCAACCGTATCCATCTGCAGAGAACCGGCAATTACGACCGGGGCGGGACCAGCCTCGAAAGGGTTAATGTTGAAATTCTCCGCAGCGGAAAAGATAATAAATTGAGGGAGAGCGCCGGAAATGTCGTGACCTATGGCTATGATGTTATCGATGAAGATTATAACCAGCATGGATTTGGGATGGCTGTACCCGGAGGCGGTACGAATACTTTTAATGATCTGCTGGCGGCGCTGAATGGCAGTGACCTGACTACGCCCTGGACCGGATCATTGAAGTTGTTGATCGAAAACGCAGATAGCTGTACCGATATTTATATCAACCGCATATCTTTCAGCCGGAGCCCCGGTAACACCGCTGATTACGAAGTCGTGGATATTACCTTCGAAGGATCCTATTCTTCGCCCAGAACGGCATTCGAATGCACCGACCAGGTCAATCACTATACCGGTTGGGGATTTGACTTCGGGTTCGATTATGATCAGCGGAAAATTACCTATGCACCTGAATTCCTATCCTGTAATCCGGTCTTTTTGGACTGTTTTGTCTTTTGCGGCGGGGATATTATCAATACGATCCAGAGCGTCATTTCGAGCGGCGCCCAGACCTTTACCGATAATTGGACCTCCCCGAGGACCCAGGGCCTGGATCTTTCCGAGGCCGGGAAGAACGGATACTTCTTCAATAAGTTCGAAAACGGGCAACTGGGCAATTGGAGCGGAAAGAGCAATTATGGTTACAAAACCGGTATCAGCCACAGTATAGCCCTAAACAATAATGAACGGATCCACTCAGGCGGTATTTATGATGAATTTGTGCTGTACGACTGGCAAGACGAAAGCTTGAATCATCCGGAGAAATGGATCAGGGGCGATACGATCACCAAACGCTCCAGGGATGGTTTGGGAGTGGAACAAAATAATATCATGGATGTTCCCGGTGTGCTGAAATACGGCTACCATGGTTCCATGCCCTATGTATCCGGACAAAATGCCGAGTACTCCACCATCCTGTTTGAAAGTTTCGAAAACTATTACCTCAGCGGTTATTGTAAGCAGCGGCCGGAGCTAGAAGATTGTCTGCCTTTTGCCGAAAATGCCGGCCAGATGGAAATCGACGACCATAGCGGTCATGCCGGGCGTGCCTCTTTGAAGATTCTTCCGGACAATGCTTCACCCTTTGTCATGAATAAGATGAAGTTCAGTCCGAAGTTATTGGATGGGATCAGCGTTAAATTATGGAAAAAAGGCTATCCGCAGATCAGCGGATGGTTTGATGTCGAAACGATCAATAGCCCGCCCGGAGTGTCTCCCCAGATCCCTATGAGCTTTACGGCCATCGCAACCTCCGGGGAGTGGACACTGCTTCAGGCTACCATTAAGCCGGGTGACCTGGAAGATGCCGGGATCCATGCTTCCAACGCTCACCGGATCCGCTACCTGATCCCTGCCTTTGACCTGGCTCAAAGTAATGGCGTCAGGCCGCCGGGAACCTTATTGTTTCCAAATCTCCCGGAAATACCGGTTTGGTTGGATGATATCATGATCAAACCTCGCAATGCCTCCATCACCGGCTATGTCTATGATCCCGATCACCTCAGGTTGATCACGATCCTGGATGACCAGAATTTCGGCGTCTATTATCAATACAACGCCCAAGGAATGCTGGTCCGGAAAAAAGTGGAAACGGAGCGGGGTATGAAAACCATCGACGAGCGACAATACCATACACCGCAAACGATTGCCAGACCTCAGCAGTGATCCTCCGGTCATGGGAAGCCGGTCGATAAGGAGCCTTAAAAAGCCCGGTGATCTGCTTCCCATGAGCGCATAGTAAACGTCCGCTTGATAAACATAACTATTCAAATTATATAAACCATTTCATTATGAATATTCGTGCTATCCTGAATAAAGCAGTACTGAAATACTTCGGAAGCCTGACAAAAACATTGGTGCTCTTTTGCTGCCTGGGCATTGCCAGGGGTGAAGTGATCACCGTCGACCATGTATATGATATCAACGATATACTAACGCATGCCCAGACTTTGCAGGGAGATGATATCCTGATCTTCGAACATCCGATTTACGGAGGAGAGATCCCCGGAACTTGTACAGCCCTGGAGAATCTGAGGGTTAAGGTCAAACTGGATCTCGGAGATGATTATGAATTCGGTTTAAATGAGGATTATACCACCATGGGTTATAGCAACGGTGAGTTTTTCGAAACGGTGAGTGTGGTGCTGCGGGCCATGGATGATGTTAACGGTGGCCAGGTTACCCTGGATAACGGATTACAGCAAGTCACCCTCGAAACTGCCATCTCTAATACACAACCGGAGCAATTGGTGATCTATGATCTGACGAACCAGAAAGACCGGGTGAATCGCTTGTATATCACCATTCCGAGCTCGGGATTGACTTCCTGCTGTTTATATCCTATCGAAAATAAGATCAAAGACCGGATGAGGCTAACGGTAAGCTATGAATTAACCTATGCTACCAAGCTGGATGCGGTCAACGGATCTTTGGTAACCCTGGATCCGGTAAGCTTCACCGAAAACGGCGTAAGCCTGAGCTGGAACAGCAGTTGCAGCTATATCAATAATTATGAAGTACAGGTACAGCGCTTGTTTAATGTTTCGGACCGCAACATCTGTCCGGAATGTATCGATGCCAGGCCCGATTGGAATACGGCTTTGAGTATTGAAACAGGCAGTTCCGCTACCAGCCTCGACCTGACCCTTTGTGAAGGAACGGGCTATTACCTGTGGCGGGTCAGGCCCATCGGTGATCACTATCCAGGAGGCATTGCCGATGCCCGGAATTGGGGAGAATGGAGTGTTTCCGCCTGGCCGGGTGTTCAGGCGATCATCCTGAGTTCGATCCCCACCGGGGGGCCGGAAGAGATCTTTTATTATACCCAGTTCGATGATGATAAAAACTGGATCTACAGCCGGAAATTCACCGAAGCCGGTAAAAAGCATGAAGCCATGCTGTTTACCAATGATCTACTGAACCCTGTGCAGCAGCAGTCGAAATTTTCGACCGATACGGCCATCGTGGGTAGCCAGATGATCTATGATTTCGCCGGCCGGCAGGCCATCAATACTCTTAGTGCACCCCTGGAGATCCGGGATTTCGGCTACCAGGATCGTGTCGTTACGGCCGATGATCTGGGAACCCAAGGATATCACGCCGGACATTTTGACGCCGATTCTTGCTACAAATCACCCAAGCCTATGTTGGGAGGAGTGATACCGAATTATTATAGCAGTGATAACATGGATGACCCATTGGTGCCGGATGCAGAGGGATATGCTTATTCCAGGACGAAATTCATGAAAGACGGCAGCGGTCACCCGACGGAGGTCAGTGGCTACGGAAGAACCCACAGGATCCTCGATCCGCTGACGGAAACGGAGAACTTTCCCCGGACCAACCGGATCAGTAAAGCTTCGGTGAGCGATGAGGAAATGTATCGTTTGTTCGGCGATGAAGGCCCGGCTATCGACGCTGCATTTAAGCTGGTTACGATCGATGAAAACCAGGTGATCCGTTTTGAATACCTGAACAAAAATAACAGGACGATAGCCAGTTGCCTGGTGATCAATGATGATGTGGAAGCCTTGCTGGATCCCCTGGCTTCGGAAGCCGATGCGACCCGGTCATTGAGCTACCTGGTGAGCGGCAGCCAGGGTTCGGCAGGAGAGCATGGGATAGAAGCTTCGACAGAGATCTATGTTCCGGTCGACCAAACGAACCTGGTATTTGACTATAACCTGGTCCCCGGATCATTCCGGGATGATTGCGCCAAGCTGTGCTATGAATGTGATTACCGGATCGAGATCCTGGTCCAGTGGTTGGATGATCCGAATCCCGAAACGTCAGGATTCCCGCTGCGGTTGGAAGGCTTGCTGCGCCCCCAGGATTGTCCGCGTCCGGAATACGATGGTAACTTCGTCCGGTTTGCCGATCCTCCCGAACCCGAGGAAAGATTTACGATCGATTGGTTGAATGCCGGTGATTTCGGATGTGCCAACAATCCCGACGCAGTATCCTGTGCCTTTACCCAGGGTTATGATCAGGGAACCTACCGGGTTACCCGGAGGATCTATGTCAATAATATATCCTCGAACGGCATCGAGACTTATTACGATTCCCTGGCTAATGATTATGACAACCTGCTCAGGAGCACTATGGAAACACATCTGGCCGGTGTTTATGATCGTTTATACCCTGCCCAGGGCGAGCCGGACCTGGAAGCCTTCTATGATTACCTGGCCACCACAGACGATATTGTTGTCAGCAGCACGATCCCCATTCCGGGTGGAGGGCCCTACCTTAATGGTGGATTCGAACCGTTCGATCCTGCCGTTCATGATACCGCCCGGATCCAATTTGGCCGGTGTACGAATATCGACTTACCGGTCTTGCGTTGTGAAGAGCCCTACTGTCCGGCAATCAGCCAATGGGGTAATTTGCCGGTCCATCCGGGCCATGCTTTCATGGAATACTTTAACGAAAGGGTCAATGCCGCTTATCCCGGCAATTATACCAGTGATGCCTGGGGATTTTTCTTCAACGGCACCTATGTGGAAGACCTGCTCAATCCCATGATCATCAACATGCTCCAGGACGACGATTACCAATTCGATTGTGGCCGTTTCTGGCGTTGCTGGCGTGGATTTGCCGATCCGTTTTTTGAAGTGTTTGTCGATGAGTACCAACGCCAATGGCCGTTAACCGCGAGTAGCTGGGATGATTCTCCCGGATCGAGAAGGGCGGTGGCCGCAGAGATCTTTGAAGATTATTTCATGGCCTGTGTCCGCGACCTGCAGGGATTTGTATACGAGGTCGTCTATGATCCGGCCTATAGTTATAAATATTTCTCCCTGGATTGTTATGATCCGGCTACCGAAAATTGCCGCCTGTATTACTTCGGTCCCGGTTATCCGCAGCCCTGCCCCTCTATTTCGGCAGAGCCCAATCCACCGGCATCCTCCATGCCCTTCTTGTATTATGGCAATTCTCCGGAACCTCCTACCTGGGAAGATTTCTATCTGTGTGTGAAGTTCAGTACCACTGCATCGGATTATACCTCCGGAGGAGGGCCAACCGACCCGTCCCTGGATCTGCCCCTACCTTGTCAACCCGGCACATTTGATGCCGAAGCATGTGCCCTGGCCATGATGGAGGGACTGATCGATTCCTGTGAACAAGCTTGTTGGGATCGCAAGGAAGCGATCCTGGCGGAGATCGACCATACCTATGAAAGCCTGAACCTGCCGATACCCTCCGGTTGGGAACGAACCTGCCTGCTTTATATGGCCCTGGATAAATGCCTGGACCATTGCAGCCTGACCCCGCAATATGACCAGGGCCAGCTTCAAAGTATCGGCAGCGCCCAGGAGCAGGAAGACTGGCTGAAGGCTTTAACCCATACGATCGATCTGGATCTGGGATATTATTATAAAAACGGCCATTGTGCGCCCGATTATTGCCTGTTGGAAGAGCAAAACCGTTTTGTTACGGTGGATCTGCTGGTCGACGCCCTTAATGAGCGGCTGGCCGATACCCTGGCCAACCATCCCGGTCCTAATTCGATCATTCTCGTACCGATCTATGAATGGATCGCGGAGATCATGGATATTCCCGTAGAAACCCTGACAGATTGTTTACCGGGATTCAATGAATATTTGCGGGTCAATTCCAATAAGGAAGGTGAATTTATATCTACTCGCCTGGGATCCCCGGTTAAAGGATCGGAGGGATTTTTGTTGGATTGCGGCATTATTTACCGCGAAACCTGTCCGGACCGGTTGGATTGGGAAATAGCCGTTGAAATTTTGACGGATATTTTGATCGATTGGGCCGATCCGACGGATAAATGGGAAGATCATCTGGCCATCCTGCGCACATCCCTGACCAAACCCGACGGTATCGACGATATTCTCAGAGATCAGGCGATCAAAGGGCTGATGATCATTATTCAGGAATTGCCCAGGCTTCAACTCGATGAAACGGAAAGGGCTTTGGCGGCCATCATCGATAGCTATGGTAAGCCCTTCGGAAAACTGGATCTGGATAAAAATGATGATAAAAACGATAAAGTCGACAAAAACGACTGGCAAGTCTGGGCAGGGGGTATCCTGGAGAAATATATCCCGGAAAAGGAACCGCCGCTGGGGCCGACGGAAGCTCATCCCTATTACCCGGACCTCTGCGATACCACTATCATTGAGATCGAAGTTTGTGTGGACCTGTGTACCGCTGCGATCTGCGGACCCATTTGTTTCGGTTGGCTTCCTCCCGGCGGAGATACGACCAATGTTCCGCATATACCGGAATTACTGGATTGCGAAACCGGAAATGTTAATGTCATCCGTGGTGAATTGAGCCTTCAGATCAACGATTTTCTCCATACCCAAATGGAGGAGTTCCGGGATTCATATGTTACCAATTGTGGCGATGAAGACAAGATCACCGACAGCCTGGTGGTCGACGTGCAATTGGGACTTCACCATTTCACTCTATATTATTTCGACCGTGCCGGTAACCTTGTCCGTTCCAATATGCCTAATGGTGTTACCTGGCGGGATGATTTTACCGACCGGACACAGAACCCGGAACATGGCTATACGCAGGAGTATACTTATAATTCACTCGGCCACCTGTTGACCTCCAATACCACAGACGGTGGCCTAAACCGGAACTGGTACGATAAGGCCGGCCGGTTCAGGTTCAGCCAGAATGCCAAGCAGGCCGAGGCCGGAACATATTCCTATATCACTTATGATGCCATGACCCGGACGGTTGAATCGGGCGAATTCGATCCCGCGGTTTTCCAGGCACGATATCCCGGGCTCTCCAAAGACGAGATCATCGATACTATCCTCGATCTGCCGTTAACACCCTTGGCAGCCATGGATCCCGATTATTTCAAACAATTCAATCATTATGTCTATACCAATAGCCTCCTGGAGGATGAAAGTCTTCACGATGACCTGTGGACGGCGATCCTGGACGAATTGCCGGCAGGGGTGAGCCTGGAACAGCGTTTCCTGGATAACCGCCTCAGCTACACCTACAATATCGACGGCGTATACCAATTGTATAGCTATGATCCGCATGAGAATGTCGAATGGTATTTGCAATTCCTGCCGGGTGTGGGCGCGAATTATGTGGAATATGATTATGACCTGATCAGTGGGAATGTGAACCGGAAGATCTATAACCGGGGCCGGAAAGATCAGTATTTCTGCCGGTATAACTATGATGCCGACAACCGGCTGGTATGCGCCGCAACTTCCCGGGACGGTGAGATCTGGGAAAAAGATGTGCAAAGCGAGTTTTATGCGCATGGTCCGGTCAGGCGGGCAGAACTAGGCGAAGACAAAATACAGGGGGTAGACTTTACCTATACCATACAAGGTATGTTGAAAGGGATCAACCATGTCAGCCCGGCCCCGATCCGCGATCCGGGGCAGGACGGCGTGGCTAACCGTTTTGCCAAAGATGCTATGGGGCATATGCTGACCTACTTTGAAGGCGATTATGTCAGGCAGGGATCACCTTTTTCATCTCTACCTGCCAATCCTGATTACCTATCCCATGATCCTGCTGCCAATGATCACAACGACTTATATGACGGCCATATCGTACGTCATCAAAGCCGATTGCAATACCCTGCTCCGGGCCCAAAAAGCAAGTTTCACAGCCTTTTTGCGAACAGCTACCGCTATGACCGGCTGGGCCGGCTGAAAGAAAGTCAGTTTTATGCCGGCGCCCAGGGATCGGCAGTGGTGGAACCACCTCAGCAGTTCTATGCAGGCCCTCCGGGTTTGCCCGGCAATTTAGCCATCGATTATACACCGGTCGACGATTATTATTCCTCCTACGATTATGATCCCAATGGCAACCTGACCTGGTTGAGAAGGGACGGCAATCATTTCGACGGTATTCCAATGGATAGTTTACAATACAAGTACCGGTCCAACACCAATTTATTGGATCATGTGGTTGATTTTGTAGCGGTCAATAACTACCGGGATGATTTGGAAGACCAAGGTGATAATAATTACCTGTACGACGAGATCGGACAGCTTGCCCATGACGAAGAAGAAGGGCTGGATATCGAATGGACCGCATTCCGGAAGATCCGGCAGGTGATCGATACCGATGACGGTGATACCCTGCAATTCGAATATGATGCCAGCAACAGGCGGGTTACCAAGCGGTTGTTGCTTCATAACGGTGATACCACCACCACCTATTATGTTCGTGACCCCTCCGGTAGCCTGGTTGGGATCTACGAAAGGCTGCAGATCGGTGCTGATGATACCACCTGGCTCCGGGAGATCCCCCTGGGTGCCGCCCGGTATGGGACTTACCGGCCGGTCGATATGAAAGTAATGGCCGATGGTGTCAATTATGAAAGGGATCTGCCGGATGATGGCATTTATAGTCGGAAGATCGGGGAAAAACAATTCGAGCTGAAGGGCCATACCAATAGTGTCCAGGTGGTGATCAATGATTATAAGGAACCAGTGGATGTGAATGATCCGGATCAGGGCTTTGATGCCAGTATCCTGAGCACCGTTAATTATTATGCCTATGGAATGCAGCAGCCGGGTATGGCAGTTAATGAAACGGACTATCGTTATGGCTTCCAGGGCATGGAAAAGGATGATGAGCTCAAGCAAAGCGGTAATTCCTATAATTTCAATGCCAGGATCTATGATCCAAGAACGGCCCGCTGGCTGAGTATGGATCCGGAGGAAGAATATCCCTCGCCCTATATGGCTTTTGGTGATAACCCCATCTCGTTGACCGATCCGGAAGGGAAAGATACGCCTGATTCGGATGGAGATGGTGTTCCGGATAATCTCGATATGGATCCCAACGATGATACCGTTGGTGAGATCACTGATGTATCGGAAGATGATCCGGAAACGGAAGAAGAACCGGCCGCTGCGGAAAACGAATCTTCTTCCTCTCCAACACCCAATGCCCTGCGCTGGATGGAAAGGGGGATCCGCTTTAGCTTTGCTAACAGAGGGCCCACAGGGGCCGTCTTGAACGGACCGGTGAATTTCTGGTCAGGCGCTGGCAGAGCGCCTGCGGAAGCTGCCTATGGCTATGCCTTATCGCAAACCCGGCTCCAGGTTGATATGACCCTAAAAGCCGGATTGGCCCTTGATCCTTACCCGGTTTGGGTGCATTATTCCAAGACATTGGCCAGGAATGCCCCACTCGGATACAGCGGGGCCGTGAGTTGGGGGCTGGAAACTCATCCCACGCCGTTCTCCACCATCCAGTTCGAACATGAGATCCCGACCTTCCTGAAATTTGCCGGTATTTCGGGTTATCTCTCTTTATTCGGCGGCGTCATGACCTTTAGCTCGGCTACGACGGATGAATCCAGTCCGGGTATCATTCGTGGTATAGGTATTTTCGGTGGAGCCACGGAAATAATCGGCGGTAAAATGGTCATTTCCGGGGTGGCCTTAAAGTCACTGGAAGTAACCTCGCTCGGATTGCGTGTGACAGCCGTAGGCGCCGTATTCAGCAGCGGATACGGTGGATGGGTATTCGGTTCCTGGTTGAATGATCAGGTGGTGTTCCGGGGCCCATGGGGGCATACCATGACTTTAGGGGATGTGGTTACGGAAGTGCTGGGTGGCCCGGACGGCAACGGTGGTCTGATCGGCTGGATATTGTTCCCGACAACGACCGGCCCGGCGCAGGAAGCCAAACCTCAGCCTGCACCGGCGCCACTTCCGCCCAGGGGAGCGATCATAGGGAATGATGGTATCCTCCGTCATAATTAACGCAATTGCATAAGCTGCATATACAAGCTCATGGCTGATAAGTTGTCGGTCATGAGCTTTGTTTTTTCTGTAAGGAAAGTTCCCTAATTTCAGGCCGGGAATTTCCTTATGGACAAGTATCGTTATGCCAACTGGACGCTGATCCTGGTCCTAGCCGTCTGGATCGGAAGCTTTTTCCAGCAAGAACCCTATCGATCGGGCATTGTTAGCGGCGGTGATGCCTGGGGATATTATGCTTATTTGCCGGCCTTTTTCATCCACAACGACCTGGATAGCCTGCACCGGTCGGTCGTTGCGACAGCAACCTACAATGCCAATATTTATAATGACCCTTCCAGCGAGATCGGTATTGCCATGGCTAATGCAGTCGGTGAAGGGAGGCAGGTGATCCGCTGGACCATGGGGGTAGCCATCCTGCAATTACCTTTCT
Organism: Chitinophagales bacterium; assembly: GCA_028278085.1. Taxonomy (GTDB): domain Bacteria; phylum Bacteroidota; class Bacteroidia; order Chitinophagales; family JANQFB01; genus JANQFB01. Next base: position 14,857 of record JANQFB010000132.1, on the reverse strand, counting down.
TTGCTGTCGCCCATGTGATCAGTATCATTTCTGGTTTCCCGGCCGATGGCTACTCTTTTTGGTACCGGTTTATGGCGCACCTGGCTGCGCTGGTCTATGCCGGTATCGGTTTGCTGTTGCTGAAAAAAACACTGAGCAAATATTTCGATCAGGGATTGTCGGCCATGGTACTGGCGGCCATTGGCCTGGGTACCAATCTGTATTATTTTTCCGTTTTCTTCGGTTCCATGGCTCATGCCTACCTGTTTTTTTTATGGTCTGCTGTCATTAGGCTGAGCTTGTTGTTCTATGAAAGCAGGCATATCGGCAAGGCTATTTTGATCGGCCTTTGCTGTGGATTGATCACCCTGATCCGGCCTTCGGAGATCATTGTGGTATTGATCCCGCTGTTATTCGGTATCGGCGAAAATGAATCATTCCGGGAAAGGATGCGGAGGATCGGAAGGGAATATCGAACCTTCCTTTTGGCGGCGTTGGCAGCCGTCATAGTCGGATCACCGCAATTGATCTATTGGAAGCTACAGACCGGTGCTCTTTTTTATGATTCTTACCGATCATTGGGTTTTCATTTCGACAAGCCCGAAATACTAAACGGATTATTCAGCTATCAGAATGGCTGGCTCGCCTATACGCCTATCATGTACCTGGGGTTGTTCGGTGTATTTTTCCTCTTTCGATCCCGCATGTTTTTATGGGCTGTCCTGGCTGTTTTGCCGGTACATATCTACCTGACCTATAGCTGGTATTACTGGGATTATTCCAACGGCTTCGGCTCCCGCCCGATGATAGACATTTACCCCCTGCTCGCCATTCCGATGGGTTATGGCCTTCAATATTTATCTGCGAATAAATGGGTGAAAAGACCGGTGTTGGCCTTAACCGGCTTTTTCATTTGGCTGAATCTCTTCAACACCTACCAGTATAATCAGGGGTTGTTGATCTCCGGATATGCGAACTGGCCCTTTTATCAAAGTATTTTCGGCAAAACAAGCCTTAGCTGCAACGACCTGCTGGCCTATGATATGGCTATGCGTCAGCCGGATATGGCTCAATTGACTTTTACAACCACCATCGGCACGCTTGACTTCGAAGCAAAAGGTATTGATACCAGTCACCTGGTGAGGCAACCGGTCAGAACCGGGAAATACGCCTACCGGTTGACGCCATCGGAAAAATACAGTCCCGCGATAAGCGCTGTTCTCCATGCGGATGGAAACTATCACGGGCATTGGTTCAGGGTATGCGGCTGGTTTTGGGCTCCTGTTAAAACCGGGGAGATCCTGAACATGAGTAAGTTGGTCTTGTCAGTCGAACAGGGCAACGAATTTTTGTTGTGGCAAAAGGCCCGGATCAATAATAAGATCGGTGGGAATTGTGAAAGCCTGGACGGGGGCGAAGCTAAAACCTGGGGCGAGGTCTGTTATTTTGTGGCAGTGCCGGAAGGCATCACCGAAAAGGCGCAACTGAAAGCCTATGTCTGGAATAATACGGACCAGGATATTTTTGTGGATGATCTGAAGGTTGAGGTATTCAGCGCTCCCTGAAGCTTCGGCATGTATAAGAGAATAGTCCGCCTTCGCCAAGGCTTCGGCGGACAAAGAATTTGGAGAAATAATCAGGCGGAGGCCATAAGCAGCTCTTTGGCATTTTCGATCGCTGCTTCGGAGGGTTGATCGCCGCTCAGCATTTTGGCGATCTCGGTAACCCGTTCCGGATCGCTGAGCTTTTTGATCCGGGTAAACGTGTTTTGACCAGAGGTTTCTTTGTAAACGAAATAATGACAACTACCCTTACTGGCGATCTGCGGTAAATGTGTGATGCAGATCACCTGGTGGTTGTTGCTGAGCTTTTGCAGGATCTGGCCGACCTGGGCGGCTGTTTCGCCCGATACGCCGGTATCGACTTCATCAAAGATAAGGGTGGGTAATGCCGTCGATCCGGCAACCAGGGATTTGATGCAAAGCATCAGCCGGGACAGCTCGCCGCCGGAAGCGATCTTTTTGATATCCTTTAATTCACTGCCTTTATTTGCCGAGAAGAGAAAACGGATCTTGTCGATACCGGATGCATTGAAGGTATCATCCGGCAGTTGGTCAAATTGTACCCGGAGCCGGCTGTTCGGCATACCTACGGCTGCCAGCAATTCGGCTACTTGCTTTTCGAAAGGTTCGATAACCGCTTTTCTTTGCCCGGAAATTTTCATGGCCAGGTCTAGCAGCCGGGTGATCATTTCTTTTACCTGCTGCTGCAATGCTTCGATCTCCCGGGCTGACGTATCGGAATGCTGCAGCTTTTGTTCCAGGTCGGTTTGGATCTGCAACAAAGCCGTAACGGAATCCACCTGGTGCTTCTTCTGGAGCTTGTAGATCAGGTTGAGCCGGTCCTGGATCTCTTCGATGGCCGTTTCGTCGAAACTCGTTTGTGATTCCATTCGTTCCAGCTCTGTGGCCACATCCCTAATGTCGATCAATGCGCTGCTCAGCCGCCCGGATAAAGCCCCGATCTCATCGGAATGCCGGATCAAACCTTCCAACTGGCTGATCGCCTCCTGGAGCTGGCCGGTAGCCGCCTGATCGCTTTCGCTTAGCAACTGTATGGCTTGCAGGATCGAACGTTGGATCTCTTCGGCATGCTGGAGGGTATATTGTTGTTGCTCCAGCTCTTCCTGTTCATCCGCTTGCAGCGTTGCCTGCTCCAGCTCATCATACTGGAACTGGTAATAATCCAGGTCGCCGGTTAATTTTTGCTGTGCCGCCAGCAATGCTTCCAGTCTGTTCAGGGTTTGCGCATAGCGCTTGTAAGCCTCTTTATAATTGGCCAGATCCGCTTCATGCTGTGCCAATGCATCGATCACCTTAGCCTGGAAGATCAGGTCATTCAGCTCGAGCGTTTCGTGTTGGGCATGCAGGTCGATCAATTGATCGGACAATGCTTTAAGTGTATGGAGGGTTACCGGCGTATCGTTGATAAATGCCCGGGATTTGCCGGCCGGCGAGATCTCCCTGCGTATGATGGTCGTTTCTTCATAATCCAGCTCCTCTTGCCGGAAAAATTCTTCCAACTGGTAATCCCCGATGGACAGGCTGCCTTCGACTATACATTTTTTGGTTTTATCAAAGAGCACCTGCGTGTCGGCCCGTTGACCCAAAATGAGGGATAATGCCCCCAGCAAAATGGATTTTCCCGCCCCCGTTTCGCCGGTGATAATACTTAGCTGGCCGGAAAACTCCAGTTCCAGGGAAGCAATAATGGCGTAGTTATGGATGCTTAGCGACTTTAGCATAACGGGAGATGATTACAAAAGTATTAAAAAGAGAGGAGATAAATAGGGCCGGATCCATGATGTTTGCCCACAATCGGGCGCACAAAAACCTCACTTCATGATCTTATTGTAGCTGGAAGCATTGGTGGCGTCCAAAATGCTCAGCATTTGCACGGCTTGTGCTTTTTCATTGGTAGGAGCCTCCGAAAAGATATTGATGTATTCGGTGGATTTGGCGTTAAAATGAACCTGCATGATCATGGAGCTGGGGCTGTTGTTGTGTACCTGGAGCAGATCTTTGAGGTTGTTCAGCACAATTTTCCTGCCACCGTTGATATCATCGTATAACTTGTCGAGGCCCAGGCGGTGATGTTTGTAAAAGGCGACCCTTACATTTTTAAATCTGGGCTCCAGCAGGTTTTTGACCAGCCAATAGCGATTCCGGTTGCTTTTGCTACCATCGAAGGCTTTCCAGCCTTCCACATTTTTCTCCCGCGTATTTTGGGCGTTGTTCACGATAGCCTGTGCCTTGTCGAAATAGGGAGTACCGCCCAACTGCCCGAAGCTGTCATAATCGAAGCCGATAATAATATAGGCATAATAGGCCAGTAAGGAGGTCAGGTTCGACAGGTGCTGGTTTTCATTGAACTCCAGCGGTTGAAATTCGGAATATTCGAACACCACATCCACATCGATGTGATTGAACAGGACAGTATTCATCGAGGAGTTGTACACCGGCCGGTTGGATTGAATGGTCAATTGGCCTTTAAAGCGATCAGCCGCCAGCTCTTCGGTGATGTTCAGCAGGAAACTGCATTCGATCCTTTCTTCCTGTTTGAATTTGTCACTGGTCCATTTACGGTTATTCATAAATTCGAAGATCGCCGATTCGAGATTGACGAATAAATTAGGATCGGCCGTTTGCAGCTTGGGCACGTTGACCTTGAATTGGCAATTCAATTCCTGTCCCCACACGGATAGAAAGGGTAAGGATAAGCATATTAATAACAGTGTCCTAATCATTAAAATAGGCGCTTAATTCACGGATAATATCCCTGGCGACATCGGTCTTCTTCTTTAACTCGAAACGTTTCGTCTTATTGTCTTTGTCAAGGATTGTTATTTTATTGGTATCATGCTGGAATCCCGCCCCTGCATCGTTGAGCGAGTTCAGGACGATAAAATCAAGGTTTTTTTCCAAAAGCTTTTTTTGGGCGTGGGCCTCTTCATGCTCCGTTTCAAGGGCGAACCCGACTAAGATACGGTTTTCCTTGTTTTGCCCTAAGGTTTTCAGGATGTCCCTGGTTTTTTTCAGCGACAGGGTCATCTCGCCGTTGCTTTTCTTGATTTTTTGGGTAGCGGTCTCCTGGGGTGTATAGTCTGCCACCGCTGCCGAAAGTATGGCCGCATCGCAATCCGGGAAATGTTCCAGGCAGGCCTTGTACATTTCATGCGCCGTATCGACGGCAATGGTCCGGATATTCGGATGTTCGGTATCGAGGGAGGTCGGACCTTTGACCAGGGTTACGGAGGCTCCCTGATGGGCCGCTTCTTCGGCCAGGGCCAGGCCCATTTTACCCGAAGACCGGTTACCGATAAACCTCACCGGATCGATAGGTTCATAAGTAGGTCCGGCGGTGATCAGGACCCGGCGGCCGGTGAGGCTCCGGTGATCAGCGGAATTTTTTTTTTGCAAAAGATCCAGGATATGTTCCGGTTCCGCCATCCGGCCTTCTCCTTCCAATCCGCTGGCCAGTTCTCCGCTTTCTACGGAGATGATCTGTACGTCGTTTTCGGTGAGCGTTTGGATGTTTTTCCGGGTGGTGGGATGCTGCCACATATCCAGGTCCATAGCCGGCGCTGCATAAACCGGGCATCTCGCCGACAGATAGGTAGCGGTCATTAAGTTATCACATAATCCGTTAGCCATTTTTGCCAGGGTGTTGGCAGTTGCGGGGGCAATGAGGAATACATCTGCCCAAAGGCCTAGTTCCACATGGTTGTTCCAGGTGTTACCTTTTTGGTCGACGAAATCGGTTAAAACCGGGTTTTTGGATAAAGTGCTCAGGGTAAGCGGGGCGATAAACGCTGTGGCCGAATTGGTCATGATGATCCGGACAGATGCGCCGGATCTGACCAGTAATCTTGTGAGGAAAGCGGCTTTGTAGGCGGCTATGCTACCACATATACCCAACAAGATATGCTTATCTTTCAAGGTGTATGTGGAAGAGTCGGACATCAGGAGGTGGATTCCGGCCTGCGGTGGTAGATCTTATCTTCCATGAATTCCGTCAGGGCTACCAGGGTGGACTTTGGTTGTCTTTCGTAGTACCTGGAGATCTCGATCTGTTCGCGGTTTTCGAAGATCTCTTCCAGGTTATCGGTAGTGGAGGCAAATTCCGCCAGCTTGGCATGCAATTCTTCCTTTTCCCGGATCGCAATTTGGTTGGCTCGTTTGGCTACGATAGCGATAGCTTCATAAACATTGTGGGTATCTTCAATGATCCTGGAGATATTCTGTGTTTTGACAGTCGGGTGGATGCCACCATTATTGTTTTTCCTGGTCTTGTTCATTTCGCTTTGATTTTTTTAAGTTGATTCACCGAGGATTCGTATATGTTTTCAGCCTCTCTGGCGAATTTGCTGTCTGCAAATTTATCGATAAAATCATAATATGCCTCAATTGCCAGCTCATATCGCTCTTCTTTTTTTTCGAATATGCTCTTGGAAGCCAGTTGGTAGTAGGATTTCAGGATATAGAGATGGATCTTTTCCCGCTCTACCATATTCGGATAATCCTTGGATAAATTCATAAAGGCGGTAGATGCGGCTTTGTAATGGCCGAGCCGGTAATAGAGTTCCGCATTTTTGTAAGCTTTGGCCGCTAATTTCTTTCGGAGCTTGTCGATGATCTCATTGCATTCTTCAACCCTGCCGCTGGTGGGATAAGCATTCACGAATAGCTGGAAAGCTTCTATGGCTTTGGTGGTATAGGTTTGATCCAGGTTTGGATTCGGGGAGAGATTATAGTAGCAATAGGCATACATATACTTGCATTCCTCGGCATATTTGCTTTTCGGATAGCTTTTAACGAAGGATTTGAAATGATAGCTGGCTAACAGTAAACTGCCCTGGCCATAATGGCAATAGGCATAGTAATAATAGATATCCTCGATGTCTTTGGTGCCCTTGTAAACCGAGATCAGCTCTTCGAATAAAGGTTGGGCTTTGTAATAGTCTTCATTGTTATAATATTCCTTGGCTTTCGTGTATTTTAACTCCAGGTCTGTACTTTTGAGCACCTTCTGATAGGAATCGCAATGTGCAAAAAATAGGAGACTTAAAATGGGTAAGAGAAGGTATTTTTTTGTATAATTACACATTGGGATGCAAAGATACTGTATTTTGATCAAACGGCTTATCCAGGTTTTAATTGTTAGCTAACGTTAGTTTTACCCCAAATATTTTTTCTGTAACTTTGCGGATTATTTTTCCCAACACATAGAAGCCAAAGTTTTTTTATGGATTTATTTGAAAAGTTACTAATAGATCGTGGACCCCTGGGTAAACTTTCTAATGTAGCCCATGGATATTTTACTTTTCCGAAACTGGAAGGTGAGATCTCCAGTAGAATGAAATTCAGAGGTAAAGAACGCATTTTGTGGAGCCTGAATGATTATTTGGGCCTGGCCAATCATCCGGAAGTAAGGAAAGCAGATGCAGACGCAGCCAAGGAGTGGGGACTGGCTTATCCGATGGGTTCGAGGATGATGTCCGGGAATTCCAATTTGCATGAACAACTGGAACAGGAGCTTTCCCAGTTTGTCAATAAAGAAGATACGATCTTGCTGAATTATGGCTACCAGGGGATGACTTCCGCCATCGATGCCCTGGTCGACCGGCATGATGTTATTGTTTATGATGCCGAATCGCATGCCTGTATCGTGGATGGTGTCCGATTGCATCAGGGTAAACGATTTGCTTTCGTGCATAATGATGTGGCCAGCCTCGAAAAGCAGCTTCAACGGGCGACGGATATTGTTTCGACCACCAATGGAGCGATTTTGGTGATTACCGAAGGTGTATTCGGCATGGGCGGAGATCAGGGTATTCTCCGAGAGATCGTTGCCCTCAAGCAAAAATATGAATTCCGATTGATGGTCGATGATGCTCACGGCTTCGGTACGATGGGCAAAACAGGCGCCGGAACCGGAGAAGAGCAGGGGGTTCAGGATGAGATCGATATCTACTTTTCTACCTTTGCCAAATCCATGGGCAGTATCGGCGCTTTCCTGTCCAGCGAAGAACAGGTGATCGAATATATCCGCTACAATGCGCGCTCCCAAATATTTGCCAAATCCCTACCAATGCCCTTGGTGATCGGCGATCTCAAGCGGCTGGAATTGTTACGCACCAAACCGGAACTCAAAGAGCGGCTTTGGGAAAATGTAACGGCACTGCAAACCGGTTTGAAAGAAAGGGGCCTGGATATCGGGACCACCACCTCCCCGGTTACACCGGTATACCTTCACGGCTCCATCGATGAAGCTGCCAACCTGATCTTCGATCTGCGTGAGAATTATAACATATTCTGTTCTATTGTTCTCTACCCCGTTGTGCCTAAAGGTATTATGTTGTTAAGGTTGATCCCTACCGCCACCCATACCAAAGAAGATATTCAAGCCACCCTCGACGCCTTTTCCGCTGTGCAGGCTAAGTTGAAAGCCGGCACTTATATGACAGAAAAAATCGCAAATATTTAGATATATTACTTAATTTATTTACCTTTCTGTCTTAAAATCCCATAATCATCTAAAATGGCAAGCAAATACGAGGCATTAAAAGAATTGGTGGCCAGTATTGAGGTAGATATAGACAAATTTTACAATAAAGGTAACAAAGCAGCAGGTACGCGCATCAGAAAATCCATGCAGGACATTAAGAAGCTTTCCCAGGACATTCGCATGGAAATCCAGCAGGTTAAAAACAAGGTCTGATCTTACTCCTTTATCCCTTCCGCCGCACGCCTGATCTCCGTTCGAAGTTGTTCGCTTATACCGGCTAAGGGTAGCCGCAGATGGTCTTTCGTTAAGCCTAAGATCTGCAACAAGGCTTTTATCCCGGATGGATTACCTTCCTTAAAGATCAGGTTGATCATATCCAGCAACCGGTAGTGTAGTTTCGCCGCATCCTCCATTTGACTTTTCCGGGCCAACCGTATCATTTCCGCAAACGACTTCGGATAGGCGTTGGCAATTACGGAGATCACCCCATCCATCCCGAAGCTCATCATCGGCAGGCTTAAGGCGTCTTCACCCGAGATAACCAGGAAATCTTCGCGGGGTTTATTGTTGACGATCTCCATGCATTGTACCAGGTCACCGGAAGCCTCTTTGATCGCCAGGATATTCGGGCAATCAGCGGCTAGTCTGAGCGTCGTGGCAGCCGTGATATTGGAGCTTGTCCTGCCGGGAACATTGTAAAGGATGATGGGTAAGGGTGAGGCTTCGGCTATGGCCTGATAATGCCGGTACAGGCCTTCCTGGGAGGGTTTGTTGTAATAGGGACTTACGGACAGGATCGCATCGATACCATCGAGATCGGCATTCCGGAGGCTGTCGATGATCCCCTGGGTATGGTTGCCGCCAAAACCCGCGACAATGGGCACTCTTTGATCCACCGTTTTTTTGGTAAAAGCCAGGATCTCCTTTTTTTCCGCCGGGGACAGTACCGGCGATTCTCCGGTGGTGCCGAGCGATACGACATATTCCACCCGGTTGGTGATCACATGGTCGATCAGTTGCCCGAGTGCCGGAAAATCTATGGCGCCGGTTTCATCGAAAGGGGTAACCAGCGCAACACCGGTTCCGGTAAAAGCTTTATGCATCGTCACTTTTGATCATTTTGAGGTAATTCTCCACATGGATTAAATATTCTTTCAGGCCTTCCCCTTCCGCCAGGTTGATCATAAACTCGTAGCAGTTGGTCTTGTTGTCGTGGTAGCGGCCTACCCGGAATTTTGCTTTGGATAAGGCCGGAATGAACTCGAGCTCCGGGCTGTTGCCCAGGTGAAAATTGACCAGGATATCGAATTCCTGGTTGACATAGCGGTGGACATGCTTGGCCTTGGGCAGCAGCAGCCAGTTCAGGTCTTTACGGGTAAACTGGGGATGCGTGGGTTGATGTTCTTTGGGTGGTTTCTTATAATATCCCAGGATCTCCACGGCTTTTTGGCGTTGCTGCAGGTCGTCGCTGAACTGCCTGACGAACTGTTCTTCCGTTGGGTTGGCTGCGTTGTAAATGATACCCACGGTTTTGGCGGTATCGAAATTAGCCACCACCCGTTCTACCTGCAACTGGCTTAACTTTCTTTTCAGGTATAGGCGGTGAAAGAATAACTGAATTTTAGATCCCATTGAATTGCCGTTGTTGTTAAAGGATCATTGTGGTAGGCCTAAGCTCAGGCCTTGACGCCTTTGGGAGGAGAAGCACTTTTGCTCATGGGCCGGGCAGATTTGAACTTACCCATGGCGGAGAATTTTTCGATCCGCTGGTTGACCCTTTCGAGCGGGTCTATCGCCTGTAAGACCTCGAGCTGGGCCTTGATCTCTTTTTTCAATAATTTGGCCATCTCTTCGGGATAAGCATGCGCCCCACCCACCGGCTCCTCAATGATCCCGTCGACAAGGCCGAATTCGGTCATATGATTTGCGGTCAATTTTAAGGCTTCTGCGGCCTGCTCCTTATAATCCCAGCTCCGCCACAAAATAGAGGAGCAAGACTCCGGGGAGATCACCGAATACCAGGTGTTTTCCAACATGAGCACCCGGTCGCCAATGCCGATTCCCAGTGCCCCGCCGCTGGCGCCTTCCCCGATCACGATACAAACGATCGGTACTTTAAGGGTGGTCATCTCATACAGGTTACGGGCGATGGCTTCGGCCTGTCCGTGTTCTTCCGCCTCCAATCCCGGGTAGGCCCCTGGCGTGTCGATCAGGGTGATTACCGGTTTGTTGAATTTCTCGGCCAGCTTCATCAGCCGCAATGCTTTCCGGTACCCCTCCGGGTTGGCCATGCCGAAATTGCGGTATTGCCGCATCTTGGTGTTCACGCCCTTCTGGTGACCGATCATCATCACCGTTTTTCCGTCGATGCTGCCGAATCCACCGACAATGGCTTTGTCGTCCTTCACATTCCGGTCGCCATGCAACTCGATGAAGTTTTTGCAGATCTGTTCGATATAATAGAGGGTATATGGCCGTTCCGGGTGGCGGCTGAGTTGTACCTTTTGCCAGCCCGTCAGGTTGCTGTAGAGCTCTTTCCGGGTTGTTTTGATCTTTTTCTCCAGTTCCTTGATCGTACTGCTGACATCCACTTTCCCCTTATCTTCGATCTGTTTTGCCTTTTCCAGTTGTTCGTAAAGATCGGCGATGGGCTGTTCAAATTCCAAAAAGGTCATCGGCTATGCGGTTGATGATGGAACCAACAATATTACAAACAATTCGGAGAAAATATGGCTAAAACAATCTTTTTTTGTCTGTGAGAAACAGGCCTTTGATGAGCCGGTATTTTGCAAGCTTTTACCCGCCGGGAGATCCCATTCCGTCGGTAATAATTTTTTGAACAATTATTATTGGAAATCGTTAAAAGGGATTATATTTGCTGTCCGCCGCGAGGCGGCATGTTCTTTATTCTATTGGTATGGTGATCCGGCTTCGTTTTTACGATGTTATGGACGCTTTCGCTAAAGCTTCAGCGTCAGCAAGCGAAGCACAGCCCGGATTGGAAGTCCAAGCGGGTATGTTCGGAACAATGTGTGAATCAGGGATTTGGGTTGAAACGGACGAGGAAATTTCACCTGCCGATAGAATTTTTTGTTGGAGGATTCAGACTACATATATTTCAATCTCTGGTTTTTACACCAGTAATTCGGTCTTAATAAAATATTTTTGGTCCGGTAGTTCAGTTGGGACTATTTCCACTCTCACACAATTAACTCACTTTCTTCTCAAACCCAGTGAAATCAAGCTGTTTAAAGAACAGGTAAAAAACTTTAGTAGAATAAAGTTAATCGTAAATCTAACTAAAGTTGACTAAATCTGTGAGCAATCTGTGAGTAATTTTTTAAGCTAATTGCTTTTGGTTTGACTCCAAGAGATCGGTTTAATCTAATAGATCGCTTTCTTTAACCTCCATTGTTTTGATTTTTTTTAAGTTACTTGCTTGTTCATCAAAAGAAAGATTGATAACTACAAAATAGTAGGTTTTGTTGTTGAATTTTAGCATTGGAGGGAATGTATTATTTACCTCAGAAAACACAAAATTGATTTCTACCATATCAATGTTGTATATTACTAGGTATCCAAAATCCTTATTATAATCGCTGGCATATTTTACGATCTGAGCAAACCCATCTTTAATTCTATTCTTCCCATATTTTCGTTCTTTGTCAATGACCTTTATTTCAATTACAATTGGATCATTTGAATCAAGTGCTCCTACAATGTCTGCCCTCCCTGAAGCTGATTTCGGCGTAGAAAATGGGTAATCAATACCCTGATCAAAGAGGAATAAGCGTAAATCATCTTCGAGTACTTGCTCATAGTTTTTTTTAGCCGATTTATAAAACGATAGAATTTGATTTTTAGTAAACCATTCTGTTCTTTTTTTGTACCGCTCCAATAAGTAAATTGTAGAATTTGATTTATCTAGTCGATCGTGAAGAAAATTGAGAATGGGACTAATGTAATTTTCAATGATCTTGTTCTTTGAACCTTCAAAGTCCTTAGATTGAAATTCAGAATAATAATGTAAATTATAATTGCCAATCATTTTCGTGTAATAATTTATGTATTGGAAACAGTAAGCTGCTTGCTGAATTTCATTAACAAACTCTAGATCACTTCCTCTTCTTAACTTTTCAATTATATCTTTGAGCGTTTTATCATCATATTTATACTTTTGGCATGCTTCATTTATAAGAGCTAATAACTGTTTGTCGCTTTCTAATTTTTGGAATAAATATTTGAGCTGAGGTCCTAACTGATCCGAAGTTGACTTGTAAAGACGGTTTTTCCATTCTTGTAATTGTGTTCGCAAATTATGATTATAATACATTTTGGTTATAGGTTTCTAAACAGATTCTCGATTCCCCTTAGAGAATCATTTAAACTTTGAATATTATTATGCACTGAGGCTTGACTATCGATTAATTGAATACATATTTTGCAATTATGGCAAAAGATAGTTTTTTCTGATTTCACATCTACAAGTAGTACCGTGTCTTGATATGAGCAATTCGGGCATTCAATATCGACCATTGTATAATTGAGATTAAGCATCAAGCCGTTATATTTTACTGTCTTTTCTCAATCTTTCTGCTTGCTTTTTGAAAGCCTTCAATAACTGTACAAATTCCTCATTCCCTTGATTTATCACTTTGAATCCAAAGTGTTTAAATCCGGTATCTTCCTCAATGATATGAAGTTGATCAAAGGGTTGTTTTGTATTGGATAAAGGCTTACAAGTTTCCCATACTTTCAGAAGCGTTTCATTATCCACCTCCAGGTCCCGTAAATTTCTTCTTGCCAGATTAGCCAAATTTGAAATGTTCTTTATTTTCTTCCGGCCATAAGCAGAATTGCCATAGTAGTTTGATAGTCGGAACTCATGGAGTAGGAAATGATAAAGATCAGGGGTATTATCTATTTTACTTTCGCTCATTTAGTATGTGATTTTTGCGCTATCTCAAAGCTAAGTTACAAGATTGAAAATTGTTAATATCAGGCAGCTTTGATTTTAATGGGGCTGCTCTTTAGCCTGGTAACGTTAATGAACGCCCCCTGTTCTTCGATCCGGGCCTCCCTAAATAGCTTCCATAGCAATTGCATACCATAGGGGACAATCATGGCATTGGTGAACAGGTCTTGCTTATTCAAGGCTTGGGCTGTCGAACAGCTTGGCGTGTTATCTTCATCGTCGATCTTTTCTATTTCAGGGAACATATCCAGCACAGTTTGCAAATACCCTACGGTAGTGAATTTCGATTTAGGCTGTTTTACCTCTTGTTGCGATCCCAAGATCACCTGACCGGTATCTTTGCTATTACCATAGTCCAGCCAGTAGAATGGCATTGAATAGCTTTCTTCGTACCGGGATCGATGTTTTAAGAACTCCTTTTGCAGTTGTCCAATGCTTGCTCTGGCATTGCCGGTATCAACGCAAGTGATCAGGATATTCGCTCCCAATATGGGGTCGCTTCGATCGATGTTTTCTCTGTCATATTTGATCAGGTATGACTCCCATCCCAAACCAAATGCCCTGTTCACCCTTGAGACCAAAACACTTGCTTTAGGATGGCCAATATCTGACTTGAAAAATAGCTGCCTGCCTTCATTGGGTTCCTCTACCATATCGGGATCAAATACTCTAATGTGCAGACCTGGATGATTCAGCTTTTGTAAGGTAGTATGTAATTGTGCCAATTTGGTCAATACTTGTGATCCTGTACCACCACACCCAACCAAATTAACAGTTACGGGATGGGTAGGGTCTAGCAGGTATTTATCGGTGTAATGAACGATTGTTTCCATATTAACGTATTTTTTGTTTTAACAAATCTTCCAGTGTTATAAAAGGGCTTGGAAGCAAAACGTCATTAGGAAACTTGTCGTCTGATGAAATCAAATGCTTCCAAAGTAAATTGATGTTTTTACCAGCGGGCTTACCATGAATTTCTGAGAACTCGGTTGCCCAAAATACTTTCTCCCAGGAGGTCATAACTTCATCGAAGTATTGAAGTCGATTTTTGTCCCGCTTTCCACTTCCTAAACAGATATTACCTTGATCGCCTACATTGTGGAAGGGAGCTTTGTATAGCTTGGTTCTTAATGATGGCTTACCCTTTGTTTTTGTGGCAAAAATGGATAGCCTGTTTTCATTAGCCACAAAGATCAAAGTTGGTACACTGGCTTCACCATTAGGAATATTCAATTGCTCTGTGAAATACAGATAATGCTTTTTGGCAGGCACATACCATATGAGGATATTATTCCCTGGCTCTTGGTTGACATACAATAAATTTGATGGAAGGATATCCCTGCATTTGAGATGATCGGTAGTTTGACTGGACAATGCTTTTGCTAAACTAACCAATGTACTTTTTCTCAATGGTTTTCCTTCCAGTAATATGGGAGCGCCGTTTTCATCTAACCGAATGTCATGGCTTTCGAGGTAATATTGTCCCCTGCTCCATTGTTCGGTATGTCCGCTTTGATATATGATTATTCCTTGTATTGGCTTGTATCGAAATGATAGGTTTATCGTATCCATGATTTAATTATTATGGTTCAGTATTAGTTTTGATAACTCACAACCGGTTAGCATGAATTCAGTTAGTCGTTTAGGGAAATCAGATACTTCCGGTAATTTAAATAGCTTATCTTCCTGTCGGATAATTTCACAGCTAGTAAATGGTGATGCTCCGAACTCTTGCCATGTGCAATTCAATTGTTCTTCCATGCATTTATGAAATTGGTTATCAAAATCCCAGGTATAGAAGCAATAGGATACTGGCATTATGGGATTTTCGCCTAA
>JANQFB010000059.1 GCA_028278085.1 Chitinophagales bacterium | reverse complement strand
TGCCAGGGAGCTGGGTGTAGAAAAATTTTTCCTCCCCAATATCGATCGAAGCTCCGTGGAAGCCATGCACAGGATGGTGGTGGCATATCCGGATAGCTGCTTTCCGATGATGGGATTACATCCCTGCTCGGTTAAGGACAATTATATCGAAGAATTGGCCGCTGTTCGCCAATACCTCGAGCAGGCCACACATAAGTATTACGCCGTAGGTGAGATCGGCCTGGATTATTACTGGGATAAGACCTTTATCGACGCACAAAAAGAAGTATTCCGGGAGCAGATCGGCCTGGCCAAACAATACGGGCTGCCCATCGTTATCCACTGCCGGGAAGCCTATGCGGATGCTATTGATATCGTTTCGGCTCACCTGGACGAGCGGTTGAAGGGGGTATTTCATTGTTTTTCCGGTACACTGGCGGAAGCACAACAGATCATCGATATGGGGTTTTTCCTGGGTATCGGTGGTGTGGTTACCTTTAAAAACGCCGGGCTGGATAAGATCGTGGCTCAGATCGACGGGAAACACCTGGTGCTGGAAACGGATGCGCCCTATCTGGCACCGGTTCCTTTCCGGGGGAAACGCAATGAAAGCAGCTATTTAACGTATATCGCACAAAAAATTGCCGATCTGCATCAGAAAAGTGTCCCGAAGATCGTTCAAATAACCACCGCCAACGCTAACCGGCTGTATGGCCTGTGAGTCAACCGGTACAAATTGCAACCACTTGTTTTTGTTCAGTGATTTTCCCGATATCAATCCATGTCGACCGATCACCAAGTTAACCGCACAAATACCGCTGTTTTTTTTGATTTTTGGGTTAATTTTTGAAATTTTGTACGGTTTTTGTGCGATAAAAACAGAATAACCGGAGAGATGGCCGAGCGGTTGAAGGCGCACGCCTGGAAAGTGTGTATACTCCTAAAGGGTATCGCGGGTTCGAATCCCGCTCTCTCCGCAAGGGTTTAATACGACGCCCTTTGTTGCGGCAACAACGCATCCGGAGCATGCTCCGGGGTTTAATGCCATTTATTTTTTAATTTTTTTCAGGATTATTTGAAAAAATCTAACTTAATTTGCAATTGTTTTAGCCCAAAGGGCTCTTCATTTTTTTAACAATCAAACGACAATTATGAAAAAAATCTTTGCCTTGTTAACCTGCCTGAGTTTGCTTTGCTTTCAAGCAGGGAATCATGTATTCGCCCAGGATAATAACGACACCACAACTGCAAACGAGGCAACGGATACCAATAATGTAGCTTCCGAGGCTCCGGCAGAAACTGAAACAGAAACGGTAGCTCCTGTTGAGGAGGAACCGGTTCCCGAACCCAAGGGCCATCAGTTGATCAAAAAATGGTTTATCGACGGTGGGCCCGTATTTATGGGTATTGTACTGGTGTGCCTGATCTTTGGTTTGGGCTTTTGTATCGAACGGATCATCTCCCTGAACCTGGCGACTGTCAATTCCAAGAAGCTATTGAGTGAGATCGAGGTAGCGGTTCAATCCGGTAACATCGACCAGGCCAAAGAGATCTGCAAGTCGACTCGCGGCCCGATCGCCAGCATCTTTTACCAAGGGCTGGAACGGATGAACGAAGGCATGGATATCGTTGAAAAATCGATCATTTCTTACGGTTCCGTTCAGATGGGTCAATTGGAAAGAGGGCTGATCTGGATCTCCCTGTTTATTGCCCTGGCCCCAATGCTCGGGTTTATGGGAACGGTTATCGGTATGATCCAGGCATTTAATGAAATTGAAGTGGTCGGTGATATTTCGCCTTCCGTTGTGGCCGGTGGTATTAAAGTGGCCTTGTTAACCACCTTGTTCGGCCTGATCGTAGCCATTATTCTCCAGGTATTCTACAACTATATCGTTTCCAAGATCGATGATATTGTTAATAATATGGAAGATGCTTCGATCGCTTTCGTGGATATTTTAGTTAAGAATAAAGGCTAATCGATTATTATGGATAGTTTTTTAATTGATGCCGGACTCTGGATCTCCTATATCCTGATCGGTATTGCTACCCTGGCCACCATTGTCTTTCCGGTGATCTATATGGTACAACACCCGCAAGACGCCAAGAAAGCATTGATGGCAATCGGCGGTTTGATCGTCGTATTCCTGATCGGTTACTTCATCGCCTCCGATGGCGCCGTTATGGATACTTCCAATAATGTATTGGCCGAAGGGACTGTTTCCCAACTTTCCGGTGCAGGGATCATCATGTTCTATATATTGGGAGGGGTCGCTGTTATTGCTTTGATTTATTCGGAAGTTTCCAACCTGTTCAAATAAGGTCATATGCCCAGAGGCAGACAATCACATGATATTAATGCAGGTTCTATGGCGGATATCGCCTTCCTGCTGCTGATATTCTTTTTGGTAACGACCACGATGGATATCGACAAAGGGATCTATACCCGCTTGCCGGAATGGGATGAGGAATTCGAAGATGTCAAGCTGAATAAGAGGAATGTACTCGATGTATTGATCAATTCCCGCGATCAGTTGTTGGTGAAAGGAGAATTATTCGACATCAAAAACCTGAAGAAGGAAGCCAAAAAACATATCGACAATAACAAAAGAGATCCGAATTATTCGGACAGCCCCAAAGATGCAGTGGTTTCTTTAAAAAACGACCGGGGCACCTCCTATGATATATACATACAGGTTCAAAACGAATTGAAAGCCGCCTACCGCGAGATCTGGGACCGGGAAGGCATGCGCCGGTATGGTAAGGTATACGGGGATCTGAAAAGAGAACAAAAAAAGGCGATCCGGAAAGATTATCCCCGGAAATTTTCCGAGGCAGAACCGGAAGATCTGGGAGGAGGTAGTTGAGTTATGGCAAAATTTCAAAAAAAGAGAGGTAAAAGCACACCGGGCATATCTACGGCATCCCTGCCGGATATAATTTTTATGCTCCTGTTCTTTTTTATGGTGGTTACTGTTATGCGGGAAACCGAATTAAAGGTGAAGCTACGGCTTCCCCAGGCCACCGAGTTGACGAAACTGGAAAAGAAATCCCTGGTCAGCTATATTTACATCGGGGAACCCATTCCGAAATATGCCAAAAAGCTGGGATCCGCCCCAAGGATACAATTGAACGATGTCTTTGCCACACCGGAAGATGTGATCCAGTTTATCGAAAACGAAAGGGCCAAAATGGATGAGCGCCTCACCCCTTATATGACCACCTCACTCCGCGTTGACAAGGATGTGAAAATGGGGATCGTTACGGATGTTAAACAGGAATTGAGAAAGGCCAATGCCTTGAAGATCAATTATTCCTCCTTACCCAAGGGTTCCGAATAACCCTAATCTTATTACTTCTTAGGAAAACACCCTTAATTCATTACCATTCAGACTGGTATTGTACAGTTGTAAGGCTTTTCTGGCCGGACCGCTCAATACTTCCCCGGCAGCATTGAAGCGGCTGCCATGACAAGGGCAGGGGAATTCACTACCATCGAATTCGACACTGCATCCGGTATGGGTACAGGCTTCAGACAAGGCAATATATTCCGAGCTATCGACCCGCGCAATGATGATCCGGTCTTTATACACAAAGCCCCCGTCAGATTTCAGGGCTTTGAAAGCATCGGCATCCAGGTCGATGGTAAAATCGACGTCTTCCGGCGGCTTTTCCTTTCTGCAAGCGCTCAGATCAGCCAGGATCACCAGCCCCAGGGCACTGATCCCAAGATCTTTGATGAATTTTTTTCTTTGCATACGATATTTGGATTAAAGCTACTGACAAATTTCGGGATTAAGGCTCCGGATCGGACCAAATTCAACCTTCTAACCCCTCAAGCGGTCCAGCAGGTCATTGAGCCGGCGGCATTCTTCCGTATCCAGGGGAGCGGATAATTCGTCGATCGCTTTGGTTTTTTCATCCAGCACGGCCAACAGATCCAATCCTTTGGTGGTGATGAGGATGTCAACTGCCCTCCTGTCGTTTTCACAGGTCTTTCGTTCCACCAGGCCAAGCTGCAGCAACCGGTCAACGATCCTTGAAGCATCGGACATCCGGTCCAGCATACGTTCCTTGATCAGTAATATGGTGGCCGGTTTTGGAAATTGCCCCCGCAGGATCCTCAATACATTAAATTGCTTGATCGTTACGCCATGAGGTTCGATGATCTCCTTAATCCTTGCCGTCAGCCAATTGTAGGTATAGATAATGTTGACGGCGAGCTTTTCCCGCTCACTTTTGAACTTGCTCTGGTATATGGCTTCTTCCAGTCGCATAAAGGTTGGGCTGTTGAAGATCAGAGGCTGGCCCGACAAACCATTCAGGCCGCCGGATCAGCCTCTCTTAGGGATAGGCAGGGATCTATTGTTTGATCAGCTCCACGTTACAAACGATCTCGATCTCTTTGCTAACGATCAACCCGCCGGTTTCCAAAGCCTTATTCCAGGCTAATCCATAATCAAACCGGTCGATCATACCTGTGATCTTGAAGCCGGCACGGGTTTTTCCCCACGGGCCCTGGATCGTTCCGCGATACATTACATCGAGGGTAACTTCCTTGGTCGTACCCCGAATGGTCAGATCTCCGGTCAGCTTATATTTTCCATCTTTTTCTTTTTTCAGGGATTTGCTCTTAAAAGTAATATCGGGATGATTTCCCGCGTCGAAGAAATCGGGCGATTTCAAATGGTTATCGCGCTGCTCTTCACCGGTGTTAAGGCTATTCACCTTGGCGGTAAAACTGATCTCACTATCGGTAAAATCTTCATTTTTTGCGGTTACCATAATATCGAATTCGCCAAATTCTCCGGTTACTTCCGCAATCACCATATGGGTAGCAATGAATCCGATTTCCGAGTGGCTTTTATCAAAACCCCATTTGGATTGAGCGGTTACCGTCAGGATGCTGCTGAACAACAACAACAGCACTAGATTTAATTTTTTCATGATCAAGGTTTTTCTGATGAACAATGTTTCGTTAATCCAAATATAAGTTTAAACATTTAATGTTGCAACATCTAAATAGTTTTTTTATCCATCCGGGAGCAAAAAAATTGGACCGTCAATTTTTTGGAAACATTTTAGATATTTTTTAGATTTAATGTTCAACTTGGGGAGCCAGGAATGGTTTTTAGGGGCCTGTTAGTGTCCTTAAACATCTGTGGTTGCAGCAGTTGCGTTTATAAACGATCACCATGTCAGAAGAAGAAAATTCGGGCGACGTACTATTTAATAAGGAATCGAGGATCTTCGGGCATATACATGCCATCGACCGTCAGATCCGGAAGCAGCAAAGGATGATCTATCTCTGGACAATCCTTTTCTTGATCTCCGGGCTGGCGTGGATATTCGCCTATTTCACCAAGTTCCAAAGGCAGGAAGTTCCGCCATCCCAAGCGGACCCCAGGCTTCAGCAACTGCAGGCGGAAAATACCGACCTCCAACAAGCCAATGAAGCCTTAAAGCTGGAATTGGAGGCGCTCCGTTCGCAAGCAGCAACAGAACCTGCCGAAGAACCGCCGGTAGTGGAACCCTCACCCCCCGAAAGCCAACAGACGTTTGAGAACGGCATCATCAAATACCGTGTTCAAAAAGGGGAGACTTTATGGCGGATCGCCACCAAAGTATTGGGCGACGGGCATTTGCACACCTCCATCATGGAAGAGAATGATATTGCTGACCCTTCAAACCTGGAAGCCGGGATGGTACTGACGATCCGGAAAAACGAATGAGCTCCCTAAATCTTAACCTATGGCGGCCAAATTAAACCATATCAACGCCCTGACGAGTGAAGTTACGCGGACGCTCCAGGAGTTAACCAATGTCAAGCAGTCGAACGAAAAGCTGCAAAAAAGTGTCAACGACCTGACCACCGCTAACGAGCGCTTCAAAGAATCGGAAGAAAAACTCTCGGCACAGAACCACCAGCTCAAAAAAGACATCAATGCCTTAAGGGCCACCCTGGATAGCCTGCAACAATCGCACAACAATCTGCTCAAAGAAAGCGAGGAAACAGCCGCCAAGCTAAAAGCCAAGATGGCGGATCTGCGAAAAATAAGGGCAACCCATAATGCCTTGAAGAAAGAAATTGCTGAAAAGAATTCCACCAGTGGTGGGGCGAGCAAACCCGTCAGCAGGGCAGCGAAACCCACCAAAGGGGTGGGTAAACCCGCCAAAGGGGCGGGTAAATCCACCGGGAAGGCAACTGTCTCCAAAACTGCTGCTTCCAAAAAAGCTGCTGCAAAACCGGCAGCCAAAAGAACCTCTCCGAAAACAGCCACCACCCGGACCAGGAAATCGTAAGACTGAGAACCTAGGGTCGTTTCTCCTGCGCAGGTTCCGGTTTGGCTTTTTCCAGGCGGATACCTACGGCCATCACATTTTCCAGGGGATCCACCCTCATATTCTGTTCCAGAACGAAGCGGTAGAGGCCCTTCCGTGGCATTTGAGCCTTATATTGAATGGGGATCTGCTGGTCATAAACATCACTCATATTCGCCCCGTACCATCGGCCGGTCTTATCAGCAAGGGGTAATTCCACGCGTTTCCTTTCCCAAGGGCCTCCGGGCTTTTGGGTATGGACGAATATCCATAAGTTGCTGAAGGCATAAGAGCCATTGTGGCGAATATTGACATAAATGTTGTAGGCAGCCACGGTATCCTGAATGTTGACCTCGAAAGCAGCGGTATCCTTGTAATACCAT
This sequence comes from Chitinophagales bacterium, assembly GCA_028278085.1. Lineage (GTDB taxonomy): Bacteria > Bacteroidota > Bacteroidia > Chitinophagales > JANQFB01 > JANQFB01. Next base: position 3,900 of record JANQFB010000059.1, on the reverse strand, counting down.
TGATAATCCTTTACCGGGACGTTCTCATCGAACACATGATCCGGCACGCAGGCTGTGATCCATACCAACATGGCTCCGGCAACCCAATAAATCAACCGCATGTCAAATGAGGGTGGTTGTTCATGACAAAATAAGCGCGCTTATCTTTTTCTTCTGCGGTTTTTTCGTTTTTTCCTCCGGCGACTGGTTTTTTCCAGGCTCGACAAACTGATCTGGCCGACAACTTCGGCAAATTCAATATCCTCATCTTCCTGTTCTACAATAAAGGCAGACAATTCTGTGGGTTTTTTCCCTTTTTTATTCATTTCCAGGATCGAATTGACCTGTTCGATATCCAGGGCATAGTGTTTGCTACCATTATTATACATATAGATCATTTTCCGCTTGAAAATGTCCGTTTTCAGCAGCTTGGCGTCACCGGCTTCTGTCTGCAGCACATCGGCCTGCTCCGGAAAATCTTTAATGGCATCGAGGTAGGTATCCAACTCATAATTCAGGCAGCATTTCAAGCGGCCGCATTGTCCGGAAAGTTTGGCCTGGTTGATGGCCAGGTTTTGGTAGCGGGCAACATTGGTGGAAACCGACTTAAAATCGGTCAGCCAGGTAGAACAACATAGTTCCCGGCCACAGTCGCCGATACCGCCGATCCTGGCAGATTCCTGGCGGGCCCCGATCTGGCGCATCTCGATCTTCACTTTGAACTCAGAGGCGAACTTTTTGATCAGCTCCCGAAAATCTACCCGGTCTTCTGCGGTATAAAAGAAGGTCGCCTTGCGGCCATCACCCTGGTATTCCACATCTCCGATCTTCATGTCGAGATTGAGGTCGCGGGCGATCGTCCGGGCGCTGATCATCGTAGCCACTTCTTTTCCCCTGGACCGTTTCAATTGCTCCAGGTCGCTGTCGCTGGCTTTCCGGATGACCTGCTTGATATTATCGGAGTTTTCTTTCAGTTTCTTCCGGGATAGTTGCAGCCGCACCAGCTCTCCGCTCAAGCTCACCTGACCGATATCTTTTCCGGTCGCGGATTCCACAACGACCGTATCTCCGGTCAGCAGGTCCAGTTTCTTCGAATTCCGGTAAAAATCCTTCCGGGAACCCTTTTTGAAAGTAACTTCAACTATATCGAAAGATTGTTGGCTATCGGGAACCGGCAGGTCTGACAGCCAATTAAAGGTATTTAATTTGTTGCAGCCGCCGGTTTGACAAAGGCCATTATTCCGGCATCCGACAGGCTGATCTCTTTCCAGCCCGCATCCACATGATCCACATCCCATTATTGCGCTTTTTGTTCGGTTAAAAATACTGATTTATCTAATAATTTCCTGCCGAATCTGATCGACAGATCCAGCATCAAGATCCTGGGATTGGCATTCCGTTCGATATGATAATGCGCCTTTTCCAGTTCACCGACCAACCATTCCACGGTAGAATAGTCGAGCCGGTCGCTTATCCTTGCGGCAATTTCATTTTCTTCAGCAGTTATGCGGTTGGATCCGTTGATCGTCGACAACATGGCTTCCCGCATAAAGTGGAGGACATAACGGAGAAAATGCTTTTGATTTTCTCTTCCGATCTTCCCGAACCGGTCGACCCAGGCTACCTGGTCGGGCCCTTGCTTGCTCAGCAGCAAACCGATCCATTCCCGGAACATGGGTGTCTGATCATTGGTTTCGCTTTCCAATAAGCTCAGGGCTTCATTATAATTTCCCTCGGTAAGGCTTGCCAATTGGCCTGCTGTTTCCGGGGATTGACCATGCCGTTCCTGTAAAGCGGTTTGCAGATCCATTGGGGCGATCCGGTTAATACGCATCAACTGGGTCCGGCTCAAAATCGTATTCAGGATCAGTTCGGGCTGTTCCGCCACCAGCAAAAAGAGGGTATTTTCCGGCGGTTCTTCGATGATCTTCAGTAAGACATTCCCGGCCTCTTTCAGGTATTCGGGATGCCAAAGGATGAGGATCTTATACCGGGCCTCGAATGTACGGAGATTCAGCTTCCGGATGATGTCGTGGCATTCGGCTACGCTGATATTCCCCTGCTTGTTTTCGGCCTGGATATGGGCCAGCCATTGGTTCAGGTTCAGATAGGGGTTTTGCCCGCAGGCTTCCCGCCATTCATTCAGATAATCCGTACTTTTCGGTTTGTCGCCGCTTTTCCTGGGGATAACCGGGTAGGAATAATGCACATCCGGATGGATCATTTTACCGATCTTCAGACAGGAAGGACATCGACCGCAGGAATCATCGTCACCTTTTTGTTCACAATTGATGTACTGGGCATAGGCAAAGGCCAGGGCAAGCTTCCCGCTTCCGGGAGGGCCGAGCAATAGCTGGGCATGGCTGACCCGGTTCTGCCGAACCGTTTGGATCAGTTTGGTTTTAATGGCGGTTTGTCCGATGATCTGTTTGAATTGCATGTAAAAAGCTCTGAACGCTATTCAATAGCTTTCAGCAATTCGTCGCTAAGGGGCTTGGTTTTGGAATTAAAAACCCCGACAAGATGGCCATGCTCATCGACCAGGTATTTGTTGAAATTCCACCTGACCTGGCTATCCTGAAATCCGTTAAGCGCTTTAGTGGTTAACCATTTATATATCGGATGGATCTGATCTCCCTTAACCCTGATCTTGGCAGCCATGGGGAAGGTAACCCCAAAGTTTTTCCGGCAAAAGGCTGCAATCTCTTCATTGGACCCGGGTTCCTGCTTGCCAAAATCATTGGATGGAAATCCGACAATGACCAGCTTTTCGGGATACCGCTCATAGAGCTCCTGTAGCCCCTCATATTGGTAGGTATAACCGCATTCCGATGCAGTGTTGACGATCAGGATCTTTTTGCCCTTGAATTCTGCAAAATCGATCATGCCGCCATCCAAAGCTTCCACTTTAAAGTCGTAAATCGACGAACTTGCTGTCAGCAATAAAAAGAATAAAAATGATAGCATAAACTACCCCCAAATTTATCATTTTTAAGCCAAAGCTAACAATGAGCAGATGAATATATAAAAGCCGGTTGGCGTATCCCTCCTACCATGGATAAGACGGTGTGTTGGTATCCTGAACATAGCTCCCAAGGGCCGGAAAGGCAAAAAACATCCGGGATTAGCTTATATTTGAGCTCATGAAAACCGCCGTTTACAGAAAAGCCCGTTTTAATGCCGCGCATCGGCTCTACAACCCTTCCTGGTCCGACGAAAAAAACGATGAAGTTTTCGGGAATTGTAATAACCCGAATTACCATGGCCATAATTACGACCTGGTGGTGAAGGTTACCGGTGAGGTCGATCCCGAAACCGGCTATGTGATCGATATGAAGGTCCTGAAAGCCCTGATCGCCGAGCAGATCACCGACCGCTTCGATCATAAAAACCTCAACCTGGATGTGGAAGAATTCCAATCCCTGAACCCTACGGCGGAAAATATCGCCAGGATCTGCTGGGAAAAGCTAAACAACCACCTCGACCCTTCTCTCGAGCTCCAGATCAGGTTATATGAAACGGAAAGGAATTTTGTGGAATACCCGGCTTAGTTATTGTGAGGATCCTCTCCGAGATTTTCCCGCCGGCAGTCGCCATCAAGGGTTTTGAATGTTTCGGAATCGATCATTTTCCGGTAAGATCTGTTGTTGTGGCTAAAATTGACGACAATTGATTCCTCCTGAAAAAAATAATTCGCCAGGCCATCGAGTTGAAAGTGTTTATATAGGAATTTAACCAGGCAAATACAATAGCCATCCTGTTGATCCTCCGGGTAACGTTGATATCTTTCCATGCATTGATCGTAAACGATCTTTTGATATTTCACCACCTGGCGTTTAGTCGGTTGCAAAAAAAGGATCTCGGCATTCTCGGGATCATCGGGAACATAGCGAACCATAAATTCATCCCCCTCCCGCAAGG